>CAJFTT010000014.1 GCA_904420005.1 Candidatus Tabaqchalia intestinavium
CGGCCGCGATGCACAGAAACGTCAGCGTCAGCGCGCCCGCCACGGTGCGCAGCACCCGCAGCGGCCGGGGCAGCGGCGGCTTCTGCTTGAGAAACACGCGCCGCAGCCCATGGCCGAAATCCCGCAGCGTCTCCCGCAGGTAATAGGAAAACGGCTGTTTCTGCTTCATTTTGCATCCGGCTCCTTTCCAGCGGTTCGTGCGACGGCGGGGAGAATCGGCCGGGGCGCAGCGACCGCGCCGCCGGAAATATCTGGTCAGCGGTTTCCGCGTGTTTGCTTCCTTCGCCCATCTCCGCATGCCGTAAAGAAAAAACATGCCCGCGGATCAGAACCGCCCAGACCTGAAACGCGCACCTGCGAAAAGAATGCGAACGTGCCAGCGCGTGTTTCTCCGTTCGGGCAATCTCGATGCGCATCGCTCCAAACAGCAGCTGTCTGATAAATCAAAATTGAGGACTCTGCTCATAATTCCGCTTCACTTTATTCAAATAGTATCGAAAAATGCAAAGATTGTCAAGGAATGAAGGCAAATTCTACTATTTAGTTGTCCGCTATCCAGCCCGCGCCAGGGGCGGGCGCTTGACAAAAGCGGTAAAATCTCCTAAAATAGTACCATAAAAAATGCCGGTTGTTGGGAAATTCGCCCAAACCCGGTCGACGGCGAGAAACGGAGGACGGCAGCGGATGAAACAAATCACGCGCATGGGAAAATGGTTGCTCTTCGGGCTTGCGGCGTTATGCGCCGCGCTGCTCTGCAGCTGCTCCTCTGCGAAGGAGAGCTTCACGCTGGAGATCACCAACGAGCAGGGTGCCGGCAACTTGCAGGTTTCCGTGCGGTTCCAGCGCGACGACGCCAGGCAGAATCCCGACAACAACGAGGACTATTTCCCGCGCGGGATGGAGCCGCTGCTGGACTTCTTCAACGAACATGTGGCGGAGGGCTTCACCGTCACCTATCGCCGCGATCACAACGAGCATTATTTCGAAATGGGCTTCTCCTTCGACAGCACGGAGGATTTCTGGGAAAAAGCCGAGGCGCTCGTCGGGGCGCAGCGCTGGGAGATGGCCGAGATGCGCGAGCCGCAGGTGCGCGCGCTGGAAGGGGAGCAGGCCGGCGAAATGCTGCTGGAATATTCCATCCCCTATGATTTCTTCCACCTGTGTACCTCCTGGGCTTACGAGGCGCTGGTCAACGACGGGGAAGCGGCCGGTGTCTTCGACCCATGGGGTACGGAGAATCGGGCCGATCTGGATTCGATGTATTCGGGATCGCAGACGGTCGTTACCATCCGCTTTCTTGGGCAGGAAGCCCAGTTCAGCCAGCGGGACGAGATGTGCGCCGTGACGGTGGCGACGGCGGACGATGGCCGCGTCAAACAGCAATCGGCGCTGGAGGACACCATTCCCGGGCTGACGCTCATCGAGCCGGTGGGAACGGCGCTGCCCGAAGAAACGGAAATTTCCATCGTCGCGTGGATCGTGACCGGCTGCTGCGGCGCGGCAGTGGTCATTGCGCTGGTGGTTACGCTGCTGGTGATCCAGCGGCGTCGGCGCGCCGCGACGCCGCCAGGGCCGGAAGATGTGCCGGTGCTCGACGGGCTGGACGCGCTGCCATCGGAGCGGTACGCTCCACCGCCCACACAAGAGATCGAGGCTTTCCCCGCCGCGCGGCCCGCGCAGGAGCCGCCGGCTGAGGCCCTCGACGACGCGGCCGACGATGCGGCGTCTTTTGTTCCCGCTGAAACCGGCGGGGAGCCGGAGGACGCAGCTGCAGACGACACGCGCGCGGCAGACCCCAAGCGCGGCGGAGACGCGCCCGCAGCGCCCGGCGAGGAACCGGCGCCGCAGCCCGCGGCATCCGACGAGGAAGCGCCGGGCACGGACCGGAAGGGGGACGCGCATGACGCTTAACATCGTGCTGGTGGAGCCGGAAATCCCGCAGAACACGGGCAATATCGCGCGCACCTGCGCGGCGACCGGCGCGCGGCTGCATATCGTCAAGCCCATAGGCTTCTCCATCGACGACCGCAAGCTCAAGCGCGCGGGGCTGGATTACTGGCATCTGCTCGACATCACCTATTACGACGGCCTGGAGCATTTCTTCCGGGAAAACGCCGGGCCGTTTTTCCTCTTCTCGACCAAAGCGCAGCGGGTCTACAGCGACGTGGCGTATCCCGACGGGTGCTATCTGCTCTTCGGCAAGGAGACGCGCGGCCTGCCCGAGCCGCTGCTCGCGGCGCATTATGACAATACCGTGCGCCTGCCGATGATCGCCGGGGCGCGCAGCCTGAATCTGTCGAATTCCGTGGCGGTGGGCGTCTACGAAGCGCTGCGGCAATGGGGCTTCCCCGCGCTGCAGAATTTCGGCCGGTTGACTGGCCGGCCGGACTGACCGGCGCGCGGTCGGCGACGGGGCGCCGGACGGGAGGATCTCTTCTTTTCCCGACCGTGCCGCGGCCCATTTTTTCGGGCGCAGGCGGGCGGCGGCTGTCTTTCTCGCAGCGATTTTCGGCTTTCTATCCGCTGCGGCGGCGGATTTCGCGCCGGCTGCCCGGTTTGCCGCCGGGCTGCTTTAAGCGCGCTGCTCCTGCCGCTGGCGGAAATATCCTGTCTCGGCGCTCGCCGGGGCAGATTTTTTTTGACACAGCGGCGTTTGTGTGCCTGTCGCTGTTTTCTCCATTTCTGGAATATCGGATCCTCGCGCGGCGATATGCCGGTTGACGTTGGGGGCGTCTCGCGTGTCTCCTCGCCCGCCTTTTTCCGGGCGTCCGCCTGCTTTTCCTTCTCGTAGCCGCGGCAGCCTGCGCCCAAGCCGGCCGGCGCAGGCGGGGAGCGCGCGTCAGGCCTCCCAGAATTTCCGGTCCAGCCGGCGATACTGCACAGCCTCGAGAATATGCGCTTCCTCGATGACCTCCGACGCCGCCAGATCGGCGATGGTGCGCGCCACTTTCAGCAGCCGGTCATAGCCGCGCGCCGAAAGCCCCAGCTCGGCAAACACGCCGCGCAGCGCCTTCTCCGCCGCCGGGGCGAGGGGCGTGACCTGCCGCAGCAGCGCCGGCGGGATACGCGCGTTGCAGGAGACGCCGGTGCCGGCAAAGCGCGCGCGCTGCACCTGCCGCGCGGCCTCGACGCGGGCGCGCACGGCGGCGGAGGATTCTCCCGGCTGCGCGGCGGCGAGCTGGCCGTATTCCACCGGCACCGTCTCGACCTGCAGATCGATGCGGTCGAGCAGCGGGCCGGACACGCGCCCCAGATACTGCCGCACGGCGGCCGGCGTGCAGGTGCAGCGGCGGGTCGGATGGCCGAAATAACCGCAGCGGCAGGGGTTCATCGCGGCGACGAGCATCGCGGAGGCGGGAAAGGTGAAGCTGCCCGCCACGCGGGAGACGGTGACGCGCTGCTCCTCGAGCGGCTGGCGCAGCGCCTCCATCGCGTCGGCGGAAAATTCCGGCAGCTCATCGAGAAAGAGCACCCCATGATGCGCGAGCGAAAGCTCCCCGGGCCGGGGGATCCGCCCGCCGCCGGTCAGCGCCGCGGCGGAAACCGTATGGTGCGGGCTGCGGAAGGGGCGGCGGGTGATCAGCGCCGTCCCCGCCGGCAGCGTACCGGCCAGAGAATGCAGCCGCGTCGTCTCGATGGCTTCCTCAAACGGCATGCCCGGCAGGATGGAGGGCAGCCGGCGCGCCAGCATGCTTTTTCCCGAGCCGGGCGGCCCGATGAGCAGCAGGTTGTGCCCGCCGGCCGCCGCGATCTCCAGCGCCCGCCGCGCGGCGTATTGTCCGCGGACATCCGCGAGATCCGCTTCGTATCCGGCCGGCCCGTCCCCCGGCAGCTGCGGCTCCAGCGGCGCGATGGGCCGCGCGCCGGTCAGATGCGCCAGCAGCTGCGGCAGATCCCGCACCGGGAAGATCCGCAGCCGCGGAGGATTCCCCGCGCCGCCGCGCCGGCTGCGCGTCCCGGGCGCGGCGTCTCCCGCCCGGCGGGCGCTGTCCGCAGCTGGCGGCGTTTCCCGGGCCGCCTGCCGCCGGCTCGCCGCTTCTTCCTGCGCCGCCGGCCGATAGGATCCAGCTTCCTGCGCTGCGGCGCTGTCTCCGCCGGCCGGCCCGGCGCCGCCTTCTCCCGCACTGGCGGCTGCCTGCTCCAATCCAATATTTTCCGCCGCCTGGATAGTCGCGCCAACGGTGTCCGCTGCCTTTTTTCCCCGCGGCGCTACGGCTTCTTTTTCCCCCTGCGGCGGCAGGGCGGGCGCCGCTTCGCTTCTCCTTTCGCCGGCCCCGCCCGCGCCGCGTGCGGTCAGCGGGGCGGCATGCCCCGACAGGCCGGCCGCCTCCTGCCTCTCGTCTCCGTCCCGCCCGCGGCCCGTTTCCCGCTGCGCGCCGCGGCCGTCTCTTTCCGCCTTCGCCGCGCGCCCCGGCTGCAGACCGGCAGCTTTCTCCTGCGCCGCCGGCTCCCAGGCCGCCATCGCCGCCTCGGGCGCGTTGTCCGCCGGGACGAACAGGCTGTGCACGCCCGCGTCCCGCGCGCGCAGCGCCATCGACAGCGCGCCGCGGATGGGGCGCACTTCCCCGCCGAGGGAAATCTCCCCCAGAAACGCCATCCCTGTAGGATCGAACCGCACCTGCTCCGAAGCGAGCAGAATCGCCAGCGAGATCGCAAGGTCATACAGCGGTCCTTCCTTGCGCAGGTCGGCCGGCGCGAGGTTGACCGTGATGCGCGACAGCGGGAAATCAAAGCCGCAATTGCGCAGCGCGGCGCGCACCCGCTCGCGCGATTCGCGCACGGCGGCGTCGGGCAGGCCCACGACGTCGAAGGCCGGCAAACCCGCGCCCAGGTCGCACTCCACCTGCACGGGGAAGGCGTCCATCGCGAAGTTTCCAAAGCTCGTCAGTCTCGCGAACAACGGGAATCCCTCCTTTTTCCGGCGAAAGCCGGGTCTTGTGTGCCGCCGAACGGTCGTCTTTTTTCGGCAAAAGGCCGCTTTCCGGGACGGACGGCGAGCGTGCTCCATGCCGCCGAACCCGCCCGCCGGTCCCCATTTCCCGCACAGGGAAAATCTTTTTCGTCGCGCAGTGCCGCACGCCCATTCTGCTGCGTATAATGAAATCAGAAGCACTTGCGGGAAAACCGCTGACGCGAAAGGGGGACCCGATATGAAGGGGACGAACATGGTGGTGCCATGGTATTGCCACATCAAGGGCGAAAACGTGCTGGTCGAGCTGCTGCCGCGCGACGGGCTGCGCGAGGCGCGCCGCTGCCTGCATCTGCCGGACTGCGCGCGCGGGGGCGGCTGCGGCAACTGTTACATCCAGGGGGACGCGCCCGGCGTCTCGCCCTGACCCGCACGGCGGGGGAATTTCTCCACATCCGGGCTGGAATTTGTGAAAACGCATCCTGCTCCACGCGCGGGGGAAGAAGGCATGGCCGACGCCCCGCGCGAAGGGGACGGCCGCTCTGTCCCGCGCAGGGGAAAAACCGGCGCGGCCAGCAAGATCACGCGAGCGGCAAATGCGCTCCGGCCTGCGCGGGGGCGGGGCTTGCCAAAACCAAGAGAACGAAAAGCGCCGGGAACATCGCTGACCCGAATAGGGAATGGGCCTATCGATCCTGCTTGCAAACAGGTACAGACTCCGCGCCGACCGGGACGGGAAAGAGCTCGCCGATCATCCTGGCAAATCAGGCGCAGGCACCGTCCTGATCTGTGCGAGGAGAGGCTTTGCACGGACGGCTGTGGCAGCCTCGCGGCAGGCCTCTCGATCCCGCGCGCCGGCCGTCTGCATTCTCCGCCGCCGCGCCGCGCGGGAACGGGGATGTTCCCCGTTGACCCGATACGGCCGGCCGGGCGCACCCTGCCCCACGCGGACACCGGCTGGCCATCTCCTGAACATAGTCGCGCATCGTACGCTCGCTCCGGCCCGCGCGGGAGATGGTTCTTTTTGGTGCTATTGGTATTGCTGTCAAGGGAGCTCGCCCCGACCCGTGCAGAAGATAGGGCGGCGCATCCTGTCTCCGCCGCATTTTCCCGCGGTTAACCCCGCGGCGGCATCCCTGCGGCGCGAAACAGCAAGTCAAAGAAAAATTGTCGTCGCCGGCAGGGAGACCAACCCCTGCGGCGCGAAACAGCGGATTTTTTTCTATTTCTTCCATTTTACTCCATGCGCCGCCGCAACGCAACCACCGTTCGGGCGCATGGCGCGTCCCCGCCGGAAAGGCCGGCAGGCTGCCGCATACCTCCCCGCGGCTGCGCGCCGCGCCCGGCGGGACGGCAGGGCACAGGTTCGCCGCGCCCCTGCCGCGGGGACCTGGATCTTCTCCCTTCTTCGCCCGGCGTGCGAGAAACGGCGGACTTCGATCCATCGGGACCAGCTTCCTCTCCTCGTTCCTCCAGAGCACGCCCGGCCGATCCTTCCCGCCGCCGGGATCGGGATTTTCTCTCCCATGCCGACCGGCTGCGGCATACCGCCCATTCTCTCTGCCGGGACGGGGACTTCCGCCCTTCCGCGCCTCGCCGGTCCCCGGGGTTCTGCCGGATTTTTCCTCCCGCGCGGCGGGATTTCCCGTCACTTTGCCTGTTGAAAATTTCCGGCCCGTATGCTAAAATGAAAGTAGAAGGGAAGGCGCGCCGCCGGGGGACCGGCGTGCGCGGTCTTTGCTTGTCGTTTTTCCCGTTCTGCCCCCGCGGCGCAGATTTTTTCACCGGGCCGCCCCCTGCGCGGCCTGCTCCGGCTGCCCGACCCTGGGGAAGCAGCGCGGGAAAATCCCGTTTTTCTTTTCGGGGCGCCCGCCGTGCCTCTCTGGCAGCCGGCAGGGGTCGCTTCTTTTTTCTCATTTCTGTCTGGTGTCTGAGGAGGAGAAACATGGACTCAATCAAGGAAGTTTGGGATCAGGTGCTTTCCTATATCAATGAGGAATTCATCATTTCCCAGAAACGCATCAGCGACGTGGCGTTCAAAACCTGGATCTGCTGCCTGCAGCTGCACGACCTGGCGGGGGAGGGGCACGACGAAGCCGTCCTGACCGCGCACAGCGACTTTCAGGTGCGCACCGCGTCGAAATATTCTTCCTATCTCAAGGAAGCCTTTGAAGCGGTGCTCGGCTTCCCCGTGACGCTGCGGCTGACCGTTTCCCCGGCCGCGCCGGCGGCCCCTGCCAGCGGCGGGGAATTCTCGCTGCGCTCGCTCTACGCCGAGGACGCGGCGCCAGCCGCGCCTGCGCAGCCTGCCCACGCGCCGCTGGCGGACGAGCTGTCGGAGGAATATACCTTTGAAAACTTCATCGTCGGCCAGGGCAACAAATTCGCCCACGCCGCCTCCCTCGCCGTCGCGCAGAACCCGGCGGGGCTGTATAACCCGCTGTTCATTTACGGCCCGTCGGGCCTGGGCAAGACGCACCTGCTCAACGCCATCCGGCACGAGATCCATCTCAACCGCCCGGATCTGAACATCCTGATGATCAAGGGCGTGGACTTCACCAACGACCTGGTGGACGCCATCCAGAACGGCACGGTCAACGAATACAACAAAACCTTCCTCACGGTGGACGTGCTGCTGATGGACGATATCCATTTCATCGCCGGCAAGGAACGCACGCAGGAAGAATTCTTCCATACCTTCAACCGTCTCTACGAAGCCAAAAAGCAGATCGTGCTGACCAGCGACCGGCCCCCGCGCGAGATGCCGACCCTCGAGGACCGGCTGCGCACGCGCTTTGAGATGGGGCTGCTGGCGGACATCGCCTATCCGGATTTCGAGACGCGCCTGGCCATCATCCGCCGCAAGGCCAAGGTGCTGGGCATCACGCTGCCCGACGACGTGTGCGAATTCATCGCCAACCGCCTGAAAAGCAACATCCGGCAGCTCGAAGGCACCGTCAAGAAAATGAAGATCTACAACGACCTGGGCGGCGACCCGCCCTCGATCTCGCTGGCGCAGATCGCCATCGGGGACATCCTCTCGGAGGACAAGCCCCTGCCCGTCACGATCGAGAAGATCATCGACGAGGTCTGCCGGACCTATTCGATCACCCCGGTGGACATCCGCAGCAAAAAACGCACCACCCAGATCTCCAACGCGCGCAAGGTGGCGATGTACGTCATCCGGCAGGTGACGCAGCTGTCGCTGCCGAGCATCGGCAAGGAATTCAACCGCGACCACTCCACGGTCGTCTATTCGCTCAAGGACGTCACCGAGGAGATGGAGCGCAACCAATATTTCAAGGCCACTGTCGACGACATCATCAAAAACGTCAGCGACTGAGCTTCGCCGCGGCAGAGCGGGCGCGCTGCTGATC
Source organism: Candidatus Tabaqchalia intestinavium (assembly GCA_904420005.1). GTDB lineage: Bacteria > Bacillota > Clostridia > Oscillospirales > CAJFTT01 > Tabaqchalia > Tabaqchalia intestinavium. The sequence continues at coordinate 8,287 of CAJFTT010000014.1, forward strand.
GGGGGAGACAAGCCGCCGGCGTCCCGCGCCCACCGCAGCAGAACGGGGCGTGCCGGTATGCGCTCTGGCGCGGCGGGCGGCGAACCGCTTCCTTCCCCCGCGGCAGGCAACCGCTTCCTTTTCCGGCGGGCGGCAGAGCCCGCGCCAGGCCGGCCTTTCTCCGCGCGGGAGGCGCCGGCTGTTTCTCACCATAAACGGGCCGTCCCGCCTGCGGCTCCCCGCCGGGGGATGCGGGGCCGCCTTGCCCGGCCGGGGCGGGCCTGCCGGTCGGCGCGCCGCGTTGTCCCGCACACCGGGCGGGGACGCCGGCGGCGCATCGATCCCTCCCTTGGGCCCCCCTTGCCCCGCGGCGGGGGTGTGCAAAGCTTGTGGAAAGCCTGTGCATTGCCGGTGAAAAAGCTGTCAATCGCCCCGTTTTCCCGTTCGCCGGCCCCCTTGGCTTTTCCACATTTCTTTCCACATTTTCACAATCAAGATTCCACAGTTCCAACAATGGGAATTTATTCCAGCTGAAACTTTGGGGAAAGTTCCCTCTTTTTCCACTTTTTTTCCCGGCCGGTTTTTCCTGCCGCGATGCCGCTTTCTCCCGGTTTTGCACACTTTCGACACCCTCAACAACAACGACGATTTTTTTATTCTTTCTTTTCTTGCTTTCGAAAGCATGCGCGCGAAAAAAGCGCGGGAGGGAAATTCTCCTTCCCCCGCGGCCGCGCCGCCTGTGGAGAACCGCGACATATCCGCAAACCGCAACACATCAGAAAGGTGGGACCCTGCTATGAAATTCTCCTGTGACCGCGCGGCGCTCGTCGCCGCCATCGGCAACGTCTCCCGCGCAGTATCGAGCAAATCCTCGCTCCCGGCGCTGGAAGGCATCCTGCTGCGCGCCGACGACGGCGAGCTGACGCTCTCAGGCTATAACCTCGAGCTTGGCATCTGGACCGTGCTGACGGCCAACATCGCCGAACCCGGCAGCGTCGTGCTGGGCGCGAAATTCTTCGGCGACATCTGCCGCCGCCTGCCGGGCGACATGGTGACGGTGGAGGTCGATGAGAAAAGCGTCGCCACCATCAAAAGCGGCAAGGCGGAATTCTCCCTCATCGGCATTCCCGGCGAGGAATTCCCCGAGCTGCCCAGCCTGCGGGAAGGCAACCATTTCACCATCGAGCGCGAGCTGCTGCGCAGCATGATCCGCCAGACGCTCTTCGCCGTGGGGGTGGGGGAAGTGCGCCCCATCTGGACGGGCACGCTGTTCGAGATGAAGGAGAACCGCATCCGCCTCGTCTCGGTCGACGGCTACCGCCTCGCGCTGCGGGAGGAAGCGGTGCGCGGCGGCAACGAAGGCAACTTCATCGTGCCGGGCAAGACGCTCGGCGAGCTGGAGAAATTCCTCGTCGAGGGGGAGGAGGACGTGCAGCTGGTCGCGGGGAAAAAGCACGTGCTGTTCGAGATCGGCGATTATACGATCATCTCGCGGCTGATCGAAGGGGAATTCGTCGATTACGCCTCGGCCATCCCGCAGACGGAGAAAACGGTGGTCAAAGCGCGGGTGGCGGAGCTGATCGAGTCGGTCGAGCGCGCGAGCGTCCTCATCAGCGAGCGGCTGCGCAGCCCCATCCGCCTCGCCGTCAGGGACGACGGCATCCGCGTCTCCTGCATCACGGCGCAGGGCAAGGTGTTCGATGAAGTGAGCTTTTTGGAGAAAACAGGCGAGGACGTCGAGATCTGCTTTAATAACAAATACCTGCTCGACGCGCTGCGCGCCGTAGAGAGCGACGAAGTGCGCCTCACCTTCAGCGGCAACGTCGCGCCGCTGAAGGTCCAGCCGGTCGAGGGCGACAGCTTTATTTTCGTCGTCGTACCCGTCGCGCCCAAGGGACGGTAAAAACCGGGAAAGCGGATCCGTTGCCCGGCGGCCGGCGAACGACACAGGAAAGCGAGGCGGAGGAAGGATGGAAAACCAAGCGCGCACCGTCGCCATTCATACCGATTGCATCACGCTGGGCCAGCTGCTCAAATTCGCGGGGCTCGTGCAGACGGGCGGGGAAGCCAAAGCGCGCATCGAGGCGGGAGAAGTGCGCGTCAACGGCGCGCCCTGCGCGGCGCGCGGACATAAGCTTTTTCCCGGGGACCGCGTGACGCTCGGCGGGCAGACCGTGACGGTCGGGAAAGCGCCGGCATGAGGATCCTGAAATTTTCCGCCCGCGGCTTCCGCAACCTGCAAAAATGCAGCTTTTCCCCCGCGCGCGGCGTCAATGTGCTGCTGGGCGACAACGGCCAGGGAAAAACCAACATCCTCGAGGCGCTGTATCTGTTCACCGGGGCGCGCAGCTTTCGCGCGGCCAAGGAGGCGGATTTCGTCGCCTTCGACGGGGAGGAGGCCGAGCTGGAGGTGGCGTTTTTCTCCCAGGAGCGGGAGCAGAACGCCATGCTGCGCTTTTTCCGCGGGGAAAAGGAGAAAAAAGCCATCTGGGTCAACGGCGTGCCCGAGCGCAGCGTCTCGGCCCTGACGGGGCGGCTGTGCATGGTGGTCTTTTCCCCGGAGAATCTTTCTGCCGTCAAGGACGGGCCGGAGGAGCGCCGGCGGCTGATGGACACCGCCGTCACGCAGCTGATCCCGTCGTTTTCCGAAGTGTCGGCGCGCTATCAGCGGGCGCTCGCCCAGCGCAACGCCCTGCTCAAGGATCTCGCGCGCATGCCGTCGCTGGCCGATATGCTCGACGTCTGGGACGAGCGGCTGGTGCGCTTCGGCGCGAAGATCATCCAGTGCCGCCTGCGGTACCTGACGCGCATCGCCCCCTATGCGCAGATGCATTACGAGGGCCTGTCCGGCGGGCGGGAGCCGCTGCGGCTGCGGTATGCGTCGGGGGTGGCGCTGGGGGAAGCGCCGCATTATGACGAGATCGCGGACGCCTTCCGCGCGGCGCTCGCCGCTTCCCGCGAGCGCGACCGGGAGACCCGCAGCACCGGCGTCGGTCCCCACCGGGACGATCTGGAGATCTCCCTCGCGGGGCGGGCGGCGCGCTTTTTCGGCAGCCAGGGGCAGCAGCGCAGCGCGGTGCTGGCGCTGAAACTGGCGGAGGCCGAGCTGCTGCGGGAGACGTATGGAGAAGCGCCGGTGCTGCTGCTCGACGACGTGCTCAGCGAGCTGGATCACAGCCGGCAGGCATATATCGTGAGGCTGGTCAAGCAGTCGCAGGTGTTTCTCACCTGCTGCGAGCGGCACGAGAGCCTCGGCGGGCGGATCTATACCATCGACGGCGGGCGTTTGCACCGCCTGCAGAAGAAAAAGCCGGCAGCGGGGCCGGCGGACGGGGGCTCCATGCCCCGGTGAAGGCCGCCCGGCGGCGCAGCAAGACCGGCGGCGCAGCATAGCCGGCGGCGAAATAAGCCCGGCATAGGAGAAGCCCCGCGGCGGGAGAGCGCCGGCGGGGCTGCGTTCTTGTCCTGGACTGGCCGCGCCGGCGCGGGGCCGGGGCGTGCCGCCGCGGGGCCGGGCAGCGTTGCATGGTTTGGACTTTCTCGCGAGCGGGGCGCGCCGCGGTTTTGCAGGGGAAGAATACGCCCTGCCCGCGGGCGCTGCTTTTCGGTTCGTGGTAAAATCGATTGCCGCCTTTGTGCGTCCCGCCCTCCCGGGACCCCGCCTGCTTCTCTGCCGGCGGCGGCACCGGGGAGAGACGCCCCGCCCGCGGGACGATACCAACAGATGCGGCGCCCTTGCCAAGACCCGCAGGATTCCCGCCGGCGCGGCCCTGCGGACGGGAAAAACGGGCGCTGCAGCAAGCGAGAAGTTTACGAAAAAATAGAGGTCCCCGGCGATTTGCCGCAAACGCAAACCGTTCCGGCCAATGCGCCGCGGGCCTTTTCCGCTTCGCCATGGACGGCCTTCTTTGGCGCGCCGCCAAAAGAAAAGAGCAGCCGTTTTCAGACCGAAAAAGCTGCGCCCGGTTCCGCGAGGCGGGAGTGCCAGGCCGGCCGCCTCCCCGATACAGGCGAGGCTGGCTCGGTCCCTGTTTCTGCGTTTGCTGAGAGAGATCCCCGGGGTCGGAGATGACCGGCATGCCCGCGCCTGTTTCTGCGTTTACTGGGAGAGAGCAACAGACCGGGGAGAAGCCACGGGGACGCCGCGAGGAAAAATCGCAGACCCTGCTTTGTCCCGTCTGCAAACGCAGAATACCGTTCGGTCCTGCCAAAAGTATGACGCAAAATTCCGGAGAAGACCGCCGGTTTTCAGCCGGGCGGCAGGACCGTCTGTCCGCTTTGCGCCCGCCCCCTGTTCAAGAGAAAAATGCCTTCTGCCAGGGATGGAAAGCAGAAAGACCAGTGTTTCGGTGAAACCGGTGGATGTTTGCCTGTTCTTGCGTAAAGCATGCCGGGCAGCCCGAAGCTTGACAAACCGAGCCGGCTTGTTTATAATGCAGGTGGAAACAAATTTTCCATATTTTTATGGGTTATAAAAAACAAATTATGAGAAAAAGATTTATTTCGTTACAAATTGCAATCCATGATGCGGGAAAAAGCAAAGACAAACTTCGGCCCGCCGTGAATGGCCGCCCTGCCGGCGCAGCCGGAGAAGCGCCGTCCTGCCCCGAAAGGCCGCGCCGTCCTGCGCCCCGCATCCCGCGCCGCCAGGCCCCGAGGGAGGAAAACCCCGGCGGTGCCGGATTTTTGACCAAGCGGTCGTTGCCGGCATTTCCTGCGCGCCGTCCGCCGGTCCGGCCGGGACCCTTCGAAGGCCGGCGCGGCCGCGAGGACGGCAATCCCGAAAGGAGCGACGCACGATATGCAACAGCAGTCCTTCGTCCAAAGCCCGCCGCAGGAAGCGGATCTCGCCCGCCGGCGCCGCCGCGCGCTGGCCTGGGATCTGTTCGTCGCCCTGACGCCCATCGTTGTGACCGTAGGGATTTCGCTGCTTTTCCTGCCGTGCGCCCTGTACAGCCTGGTGAAAGACTATAATCCGGTGGAGGGGATGCAGGCGGGTTGGATTGCCGCGCTGCTGGCGGCGGCCTGGGCGGCGTTTTTGCTGCTCTGGTTTCCGCTGGTGCGTTCATGGAAGCGGTTTTTGATCGTGAACGCCGTCGCGGTAAGCGTACTGACGTCGTTGGGTCTGTTGGTTCTGATCGTTTTTTACAGGGATGTGCAACGGGCGGAAGCCGTGTTTGGGATGCTGAATTTGTTGGAAGTTGGATGGGCGATTTTTTTTAACAGCCGCCTGCTTGTGCAGCAATGCCTGGCCGGCCTGTTGCTTCTGCTGCAGGGTGGGCTGCTGCTCGCGGCGCTCGCGCGCGGGATCGGCCGCTGGGAGAGGCGAAAGAGGAACCCGCTGCCGGCGTGGACGGCGCCCGCGTCGCTGATCCCGGCGCTGCTGGGCCTGGCGGCGCTGGTCCCGGCGCTTTCCCGGACGCAGTGGCCGGCGATACAGGTGCTGGAGCTTTGCGCCCTGGCGGCGCTGTGGGGGCTGGCGCTGTTCTGCCTGCGGGGCCGGCGGGGCTGGCAAGGCGCGGCGGCGGTGTGCTGCGTTCTCTTTCTCGCGGCGCCGACGGCGCTGCACTGTTTCGGTGTTGCCTGCCGGTATGCGCAGCATGCTCTATACGAGCTGCATACGACGGGGATGCTCGCCGCGGCCGCGGCCTTTCTGGCGCTGCTGTTCTGCCTGACGGGGCGGCACCGCAGGCCCCAGCAGGCGGCCAATGCTGCCGATGTCCCCGCGCCGCCGCAGTCGGCGGCCGGGGCGGGAGAAGACGACTGCGCGCGGTGACGGTTCGGCCCGCGAAAGCCGGTTTTTCTTCCGGTTCCCCTTTACGCGGGCCGCGGGATCAGAAAGGCAAAAGAGAGCAGGAGGGAAAGCCATGTATCTGCATTTGGGACGCGGGACGGTCGTGCGCAGCGCGACGGTCGTGGGGGTGTTCGATCTCGACACGGCCAGCATCGCGGCGCGCACGCGGGAATTTCTCCGCCGCGCGGAGGAAGCGGGGCAGGTCGTCTCCGTGTCGGACGAAATCCCGAAATCCTTCGTGGTCTGCCGCGAGCGCGGCCGCACGACGGTCTATCTCTCTCAGCTGGCCCCCACGACGCTGCAAAAGCGCGGCGGGCAGGCGCTGTCGCTGCGCGGCGAATGAGGCCGGCCGGCGCTGCGGCGAATGTGCTTCCAGATTGCAGGTTCGCCGCGCCTGTGGTACCATAATGAAAAAAAGATAGAGGTGGCTGCTATGGCAAGCATCTGCAAATACTGCGGCGCGCCGGTTGAAGGGGAACGTTGCGAATACTGCGGCATGCCGGTCGAAGCGGGGCGCGACGAGCGCTGTGACGCCGTCGAGGAGGAGAAGCCCGAGGAGGAAACGCCCGAGGAGTTGCCCGCGGAGCCGGAGGTCAGATGCGCCTGCGGGAGGCTCCCGATGAAGGGGGATATTCTTTGTGAGGTCTGCATCCGCTCCAAAATGCTTGACCACTCCTTCAACATCGTTTGCTTATACATTATAGTCGGCATGTCTCTTAGCTGCGCCGCAGCTTTCCCGGGGGCGATTATTTTCGGCGTTTTGGCGATCCTGATTTCCCTGTTTCCCATATCCGCCAGGAATTCCCTGGTCTCGCGCTTGGAGAAAAGCGGCGGCAAGGCACGCTCCATTGCCATTCCCATTACGATCGCCTGCGCCGTCGGTTTTTTGATCGCCCTCGGCATAGAGAAGTTCCTCCGTTTCCTGATTTCGTGATTTCCGCCGTGCCGGCTGCGTCCACAGCAGCCGGCACGGCGTCGTAGTTTTTGTTCATCCAATGCCGCCATGCCCATGGCTGCCGGCATCCACGCGCAGGCGGGCGGGTTCGTGCTTGGAACGCCGCTGCCGTTTCCCCGGCCGCCCCTGTCCGCGCGGACAGGGGCGCATTCGGCCCGCTCGCCTGGCCTGCCTCGGGAGGGGAAAGCCGCCGGCCGGCCTCTGTTTTGACGCAAATTTGACGCCACACAGGGGGGAAAGCCTTTACTTTTTCCGCGATTTATAGTACAATAAAACTATGTCTGAAAGTGCGCCCACGCCGCGCCCGGCCGCGTTTTGCGCGGGCCTGCGGCGGCGCTCTCCCCGGCTTTTTCCGCGGGGCTGCCGCCCTGCGATCCATGCTTCAGCCCAAAACCGCGCCCCGCGCCTTTGCGCCGGGGAGGAAAGGAAGGATCATCCCTATGGAACCCACCCAAAATCCGCAGCATCTGGAGGATTACGGCGCGAGCCAGATCCAGGTGCTCGAAGGCCTGGAGGCCGTCCGCAAGCGTCCGGGCATGTATATCGGCTCGACCGGCCCGCGCGGCCTGCACCATCTGGTCTATGAGATCGTGGACAACTCCATCGACGAGGCCATGGCCGGCTTCTGCACGGACATCAACGTCGAGATCCTCGACGGGGACATCATCCGCGTGCGTGACAACGGCCGCGGCATCCCGGTCGGCATCCACCCGCAGAAGGGCATCCCCACCGTGACGGTCGTGTTCACCGTGCTGCACGCGGGCGGCAAGTTCGGCGGCGGCGCGTATAAGGTTTCCGGCGGCCTGCACGGCGTGGGCGCGTCGGTCGTCAACGCGCTGTCCGAGTGGCTGGAGGTCGAGGTCTGCGACGGGGAGAAGATCTATAAGCAGCGCTACGAGCGCGGCGTGGCCGTGACCGAGCTGCAGGTCGTCGGCGAGGGGAAGGAGACCGGCACGCGCGTCACCTTCAAGCCGGACGGCGAGATCTTCGAGGACCTGGTGTTTGATTACGACACGCTGCTCACCCGCCTGCGCGAGCAGGCCTTCCTCAACGCGGGGCTGCGCATCCATCTGACCGACCTGCGCCCCGGCCACGAGGACACGCATGACGAGCTGTGCTACGAGGGCGGCATCCGCTCGTTCGTGGAGTTTCTGCAGAAAAAGACGGGCAGCGAGGTGCTGCACGAGGACGTCATCAGCATCTCCGGCACGGCGGGCGACAGCATCGCCGAGATCGCCATGCAGTATAACGACAGCTACAACGAAGTGATGTATTCCTTCGCCAACGACATCCGCACCATCGAGGGCGGCACGCACGAGACGGGCTTCAAGGCGGCCCTCACCCGCGTGTTCAACGATTACGGGCGCAAGTTCGGCCTGCTCAAGGAGCAGGACAAGAACCTCTCCGGCGAGGACTGCCGCGAGGGGTTGACGGTCGTTATCAGCGTCAAGCTGACCGACGCACAGTTCGAGGGCCAGACCAAGGCCAAGCTCGGCAACACCGAGATCCGCACGCTGGTGGAGAGCATCGTTTACGACAAGCTGATGACCTATTTCGAGGAGAATCCCGCCGTGGCGCGCGCCGTCTTCGACAAGGCCATCAACGCCGCGCGCGTGCGCGACGCCGCCCGCCGCGCCCGCGACCTCGCCCGGCGCAAGACGGCGCTGGAGACCGCGTCGCTGCCCGGCAAGCTGGCCGACTGCTCGGACAAGAACCCGGAGAATACCGAGATCTTCATCGTCGAGGGCGACTCGGCCGGCGGCTCGGCCAAGCAGGGCCGCGACCGGCGCTACCAGGCCATCCTGCCGCTGTGGGGCAAGATGCTCAACGTCGAAAAGGCCCGGCTGGATAAGGTCTACGGCAACGAGAAGCTCATGCCCGTGGTGACGGCGCTGGGCACCGGCATCGGGGAGGAATTCGACATCTCCAAGCTGCGCTACGGCAAGATCGTCATCATGGCCGATGCCGATGTCGACGGCCATCATATCCGCACGCTGCTGCTGACCTTTTTCTTCCGCTTCATGCGCCCGCTCGTCGAGCAGGGGCATATCTATATCGCGCAGCCGCCGCTGTACCGGCTGAGCAAGGGCAAGAAGCTGTTTTATGCCTTCTCCGACCGCGAGCGCGACCAGATCATGGCCGAGAACCCGGGGCTGGACATCCAGCGGTATAAGGGCCTGGGCGAGATGGACGCCGAGCAGCTGTGGGAAACGACGATGAATCCCGCCGACCGCACGATGATCAAGATCGAGATGGAGGACGCGGCGGCCGCGGACGAGATTTTCACCATCCTCATGGGCGACAAGGTCGAGCCGCGGCGCGAATTCATCCAGAAGAACGCGCGCTATGTGCAGAATCTCGACATCTGAGCGCCGCCCCCGCGTCTGAAGCCCGGGCGAAGCGGCCGGTTTCGTTTCGTGCGCGCCCTGGCGTCTTGGGGCGCAGCGCGTGCCGCTGCCCGCTGCGACGGGCGTCACCTCAGCGAACACCTTGCAAGCGGAGCCGTGCTGCGGGCGGCGGAGTGGCCGGCATCAACGCCCGGACTCCCGCAGAGAAAAGCAAATGCCCGGCGGGAAACAGCAGAAAATTCGCCGGAATGGATTATCAGCATAATATATTACAATCAGGAAAGAAGGTTCATAGATGGAGGAAAACAAAAAGACGATCCCCGGCGAGGGCGAGGCCATGCCTCAGCCGGAGCAGGCGCCGATGGAGGCGGTCGCGGAAGCTGTGGCGGCGGAAGAAGCCATGACGCCCGAGACCGGCGCCGCGTTCACGCCCGAGGCCGCGCTGGAGACGGCGGAGGCCGTGACCGAGGCCGCTGACGAAGCCGCCGCCGAGGCGGAAACCGGCGCGCCGGAAGACGCCGCGGCCGGCGAGGACGAGGCCCGGCCGGGAGAGGGAGAAGCCGCGCAGGCCGAGCCCATCGACCTGGGGCAGAAGGACGGGGAGGACGCCCCGCCCGCCGACGAGCCGCCGACGGGTAAGTTGCTGGGCAGCTTGCGGCTGGTCTACGAGGAGCAGGACCTCGTCGACGCGATGAAGATGCAGCAGGAGAAAATGATCACCATGCGCATTTTCACCTATGTCCTGCTGGCGCTGCCGTTTGTGATGATCGGCTTCTCGCTGTACCGCCTGATCGGCAGCGGCGACCGGTCGCAGATCTCCAACATCGTGCTGTACGTCATCCTGCTGGCGTTCATCGGCTATACCTATTTCATCGCCCCGGCGAGGAACGCCCGCCGCACCTTCCGCGGCATCGACGAGGATCAGAAAAAGGGATTCGTCAACACCTTTACCTTCTATGAGGACGGGGTGTTCATCGAAGGGCAGGACGCGAAGCAGACCTTCCGCTGGAAGGATTTCAAAGAGGTCATCGAATGCCCGGCGGGGATCCTGATGACGACCTTCGGGCGCAGCGCCGTGTTTTTCCCGGCGCGGCTGCTGGAGTCGGTCGACCGCCGCGCGCTTTCGGAGGTTCTGATGGAGAATTTCGGCGCAAAATACCGCGTGACCAAATATGCAGGCAAGAAGCCCGCGCCGCAGGGCGGCAAGGCCGGGGACGGCGAAGCCGGGCAGTGACGCGCGGCCCGGGCGGGCTTGTCCCGCCCAGGTAGGAGCGAAGCAGCTGCCGCTTGCTTTGGGCGCGGCGGCTGTTTGGAGCTGTCCCGCCTGGGAGCGCGGAAGTTTCCACAGGGGCTGTGGAAAGTCGGGGACGCCCGCGCCGGGCGCGTTCTGCCCGCCGGGGGCGGTTCCCCGCGGGGCCGGTGTGGAGCGCGGAAGCGAAAGGAAGGCAGGCGCGTTGCCCGCGCGGCGCGCCGCGGTGGGTCTGCCGGGGCGGTTGGCTCGATTGGCTTGATTGGCCGGCGGGCCGGCGGAATCCGGTTCTGGGGCGCGGCGGATGCAGCGCCCGCGCCGGGCGGCGTGTGCCGGCCGGGGAAGGATTTTTCCGCGCGCGGGAACCTTGCTTTTGCGCGGGCCTGCGGCGGTGCTCTCCCCGGATTTTCCCGCGCGAGGATCTTGCCAGACAGATACGCCAGCGCGTCCTTGCTCTCTTATTTTTCCCGCGCGGGGACCTTGCGGGGTGCTGGAGTTCCGGATTTCCGTCTGGGCGTTCTTCCCGTGCATTCGCTGCGACGGGCGCGGATATAGCGCCGGCATCCAATTTTTCCCGCGCGCGGGGGAATGCGATAAGACGAACCGACAGATCGCAAAGGCGCAGTTTTTCCCGTGCCGGCGGGGATCGTCGCAGGGATGGCGCGCCCGTTATTTTTGTTGGAATTGTTCCCGCGAGGGAGCTTCGGCAGTGATCGCGGCCCGGACGGCCGCAAAAAGGAGGGGAGACCATGCCGTTTTTCATGCAGATGAACGAGGAAGACAACGAGAATATCCTGCGGGTGACGATGTACGTCTCCCGGCCGGAGGACATGAGCGAAGAGGAGCGCACGGTGGTGCACCGCAGCTTTCAGAGCTTCGTGATGAGCGTGGTGGTGTTCGAGGTTTGCCTGTTCGGCTTCGTGCTGCTCGGCGAGCTGCTGCTCCTGCTGGGCGCGGCGTTTTTCCTCTATCAGGCCATCGGTTTCGGCAAATTTTATTATGACGCGGCGATCGGCCGCGGGCTCAAAAGCGAATATGTCTTTTTCCGCAGCGTATTCCGTTACGTATCGCAGACGCGCACGATGGAATACGCCTATTCGGCGGTGCGCCGCGTGACGGAGAGCGAGCAGGGGATCATCATCGAGCTGCAGGGGCAGAACGGGATGCATTTCATCCCCCGCCGCGCGCTGGAGGAGAACGAACTGGAGCAGCGGCTGCCCGCGTTCCTGCGCGGGAAGGTCGGCCGGCGCTACCGGCTGGAGGAGAAGTCCCCCGAGCAGGCGCGCGCCGAGGCGCTGCAGCAGGCGGAGGAGGAGCAGGCGCGCATCGACCGGCTGGGCGCGTCGCTGGGCGTGGTGAAATACACGGTCGACAGCGAGCATATGCGCCAGTACCACCGGGTGCTGCTGCGGGTCAGCCCCCCGCTGCGCCGCGTGCGCGGGATCCTGCTGCCGGTGCTCGCCGCGTGCACGACGGTGCTGCCGATTATGGGGTGGTTGTTCTCGGCGGCCATTTGCGATCATATGTTTTTAGTGTTCCTGTGCGGCACGCTGGCGCTGTACCTGCTGCCCAAGGTGGGCCTGACCGGCCCGGCCAGGCGGGCGTTTCTGGCCAAGAAGAAAGACGACCTTGTCTGCTACCTGCATTCGGGCGGCCTCGCGGCGCGCTGCGGCGAGACGTATCTGTGCAAGACCTGGCAGGAGATGGACGCGGTCTGGTTCGATGAAGACGGCGTGATCGCGGACCTCGAAGAGGGCAAGACGGTGTTCCTGCCGGGCGACATGGTGGTCGGCCCCATCCGGGACGCCATGCGCGTGGCGGCCGAGGCGGCGCGCCGGCCGCAGGCGAAAGCGGATTCCGCCGCGCCGACACGGTCGAAGAAATGAAGCGGCGGCGCGGGCCGGCCCGGCTTTTGCCCGGGCTGGCCGCGCTGTTTTGCGCCCGCGCCCCCGCCGCTTTCCGCCGGCTGGGGGCGCCTTGCCGTTCCCGTCCCCGGCGGACGAAGGCAGGGCGGTTTCAGGGGCGAAACGGGCGGCGCGCCCGCCGTGGGGGCGAACGCTCGATCCCGGTTAAGGGACAGGGGCTTGTACAGAAAAGAGAAATTTGCAAGGCTCCAGGATTCCAACGATGCGATTTTTCGGGGCGAACGCTCGACCCTGCTTGCGCGGCAGCGGCGTAGAGCAAATGTATTCCATTTTCCCGCGCAAGCGGATGCAAACGGGCTGCCGCGGGGAATGCATGGCGCGCCCCGCCCAGCGCTCGCGCGCCGCGGCGGGCTTCTCCGGTCGGCAGCGCCCCGCCCGGCGCTCGCGCCCCGCGGCGTGGAAAAAGAAAGAAGTTGCAAAATCTGCGGATTTGTTGCATAATAAAGGGAACAAGAATCGACAAAACCCCCGCCCCCGGGAGGGGAAACGGACATAAGGGAGGGTTTCCGATGCCGATGACACAGCGAAGGATCGCCATCACGCCGCCCGACGGCGAGGCGCTCGCGCGATATACCGTCCGCATGAAGCCGAAAGACGCCGTCATGCAGCATCTGCTGCTGCGCACCATTCCCGGCGCGCTCAAGTCGCTGGGCATCCTGGTGGTGCTGCTGGTGGCCGAATGGGTCGTGCATATGCTCGTCAGCGCGGTGCTGGCCGGGCTGCTGCAGACGACGTTGGCGATCCCGTGGTGGTTTTTCCTCGTGGTGACGCTGGCTTATGTGCTGGCGGCCGGCGCGCGGCATACGCTGCGCTTCGTTCGGGCGAGGAAGGACGCCGTCAACACCGCCGCCCTCACCCCCGCGCAGGATTTCGCCTTTTATGACGGGGGCTTTTTGTATTGCGACCAGAGCGACATCGTGCGCATCGAATGGAAGCAGGTGCGCCTTGCGCTCGAGACGCCCGGCGGCCTGGTGCTGTGGGCGCCCGACTGCTGCGTGCCGCTGGCCATTCCCCCGCGCTATTTCTGCGAGGAATATCCCGCGCTGCGCGAGACGCTCGTGCGGGTGCTGGGGCCGCGCTTCTGGCGGCTGCGGCGGCTGGGGCGCGAGCATGCGCCGCAGTATACCCCGCCCTATGACCGCGTGACGGTGCTGGTGCCGAGCGGCGAGGCGGTCTCCGAGATGCGCGTGACGCTCGATTCCGGCGACCTGACGGACATCAACAAGCTCTGGCTGCGCCAGATCCGCGAGAAGGATCAGCGCGGCGTGTTTGGCGTGATCCTCTTCTCGCTGTGCTTTGTGTTCTGGCTGGTGGCCTGGCTGCTGCTGCGCCAGAGCGCGATGCTGGGGCTGGGGCTGATCTCCCTCGGCCTGCTGGTGTTCTATCTCGGCTACGTCATCATCGACAGCCTCTCCCGCGGCCGCCGCTTGCTGGTCAACGGCAGCGATTATAAGCAGCCGGTGGGGTATACCTTTTACCAGTCCGGCGTGCTGGTCGTCTACGAAAACGGCATCAGCATGCTGACTTACCGGGATTTTGCCATCCTGTTTGAGGATAAGGAAGGGCTGGCGATGTTCCTGTCGGAGGACGCGCTGCTGTTCATCCCGGCGCGGTATATGAAGACGCCGGCCGGCGTCGCGGTGTCGCATTTCTTCAAGTCCAGCCTGCTCACGCGCCGCCCGCCCGCCGAAACGGCCCCGCGCCGCCGCCGGAAGAAGGGCCGGCCGCCGCGCCCGCGCCGGGGCGAGCTGGATCTGCTCGACTGAGGGCCGCGGGGCGGGATCGGAACGGAAAGTCCGCGTGCAAGGGAAGGGGAGACGCCCCGCTCTCTTGCACGCTTGCCATGCAACGGGGAGGGGAGTTTGATGGGAAACCTTTCGCAATCGCGCGCGCCGATCTATGAGGCGCTGGAGGAATATAAAGCCGCGCGGGTGGTGCCCTTCGACGTGCCGGGGCACAAGCGCGGGCGCGGCAACCGGGAGCTGACGGAGTTCCTCGGCGAGAAATGCATGAGCGTCGACGTCAACTCCATGAAGCCGCTGGACAACCTCTGCCACCCCGTGTCGGTCATCCGGGAGGCGGAGGAGCTGGCGGCCGAGGCGTTCGGCGCGGCGCACGCCTTCTTCATGGTCAACGGCACGACCTCCGCCGTGCAGAGCATGGTCATGGCCGCCTGCAAGAAGGGCGACAAGATCATCATGCCGCGCAACGTCCACCGCAGCGCCATCAACGCGCTGATCCTGTCGGGCGCGACGCCCGTTTACGTCAACCCGGGGCTCAATTCCGGGCTGGGGATCTCGCTGGGTATGGACGTCGCGGACGTCGAGCGGGCCGTGCGGGAGAATCCCGACGCGCGCGCGGTGCTGGTCAATAACCCGACCTATTACGGCGTCTGCTCCAACCTGCCCGCCCTCGTGCAGCTCGCGCACGAGCACGGCATGCTGCTGCTGGCGGACGAGGCGCACGGGACGCATTTTTATTTCGGGGACGACCTGCCGCCCGCCGCCATGCGCTGCGGCGCGGACATGGCCGCCGTGAGCATGCACAAATCGGGCGGTTCGCTGACGCAGAGCTCGCTGCTGCTCGTCGGGCCGAACGTGCGCGAGGGCTATGTGCGCCAGATCATCAACCTCACCCAGACGACCAGCGGCTCTTACCTGCTGCTCAGCTCGCTGGATATTTCCCGGAAAAACCTCGCCCTGCACGGGCGGGAGATCTTCCGCCGCGTGGCGGAGCTGACGCAGTACGCCCGCGACGAGATCAACCGCATCGGCGGGTATTACGCCTATTCGCGCGAGCTGATCAACGGCGGCAATATCTATGACTTCGACGTGACCAAGCTGTCGGTCTATACGCTCGACATCGGCCTGGCGGGCATCGAGGTCTATGACCTGCTGCGCGACGAATACGACATCCAGATCGAGTTCGGCGACCTGGGGAATATCCTCGCGTATATCTCGGTCGGCGACCGCCTGCGCGACCTCGAGCGCCTGGTCAGCGCGCTCGCCGAGATCCGCCGGCGCTACCAGCGCGACCGCGCGGGCATGCTCGATTATGAATATATCAGCCCGCAGGTGGCCCTGACGCCGCAGAAGGCCTTTTACGCCGATAAGGAGGCGCTGCCGCTGGAGAAAAGCGTCGGGCGCGTGTGCAGCGAATTCGTCATGTGTTACCCGCCGGGCATCCCCATCCTCGCGCCCGGCGAGCGCATCACGCCGGAGATCCTCGACTATATCACCTACGCCAAGGAAAAGGGCTGCAACCTCACCGGCACCGAGGATTTCGAGGTCAATACGCTCAACGTCGTCAAATAAACGGCGGCCCGGCGTTTTACCGGCCAGGCTGTCTATGTGTGACGAGTGACGGCGGGCTGGCCTTGGGGCTGCGGCATTGTGTGACGGCGGTCTGGGACGGCCCGGCTGCGCATATGGGGACAGCGGCCGCCTTTGCCGCGACGGGGAAATTTCCGCTTTCGGGTGCGTTGCGCCCCGCCGCTGCACAGACCGGATTCGCGCGGCATTTTATTTTATAGATATCCCCGGCGGACGAAGGGCAGCGCGTTTTTTGGAGCGAAGCCCAAGCGCTGGGCTGTGCTTACCCCGGCCGCCGGGCGTGTCGCGCCTGCCGGGCGGGGATGAGCGCCGTTTCGGTGCGATCCGCATTGGCAAGCGATGCGGAAAGGCGGCCTTCCCGCGATTTTCGAGGGAGACCGGCCCCCGCGGCTTCCGCAAAAGGCGGCGGCCAACCGCCTGCGCCGGCGGTTGCGACCGGACGGGCGCGCCTGCGTGGCCGTTTGCCGGAGCAGGGGACGCTGTCTGGCGCGTCTGCGCGGATTTTGCGTCAAGATCGAAGCCCCGAGCGGGACGAAGCGCGCCGCCGTGGGATAAGATAAATTGCAAAAAAACAAACAAGAAAGAGGGAATCCACATGAAACGTACGCTATCCGCCCTGCTCGCAGCGGCGCTCGTCGCCGTCTCGTCGCTCGCCCCCGTCTCCGCCGCGCCCGCGGAAGGGGAGGAAAACTATCTCGCGGGGAAAACCATTGTGTTCCTCGGCTCGTCCGTGACCTACGGCGCTTCTTCAGGCGGCTGGTCGATGTGCGACTATCTGGCGGAGAATTACGACTGCACGGTGGTCAAATGGGCGGTGTCGGGCACGACGCTGGTGGATAACGGCGCGCTGTCGTATGTCCAGCGGCTCGACAGCGAGAGCGCCAAGCAGGACGCCTGCGACTATTTCATCTGCCAGCTCTCCACGAACGACGCGTCGCAGAACAAGCCCCTCGGGACGCTCAGCGACTCGACCGACCCGGCCGATTTTGACAAAACGACCATCATCGGCGCGATCGAGTACATCATCGCGACGGCCAAAGCCAAGTGGGATTGCCCGGTGGCGTTTTATACCGGCACGAAATACGACAGCGCGTTGTATCAGCAGATGGTCGACGCGCTCGCCGAGGTGCAGGACAAATGGGACATCGGCGTGATCGACCTGTGGAACGACGCGGAGATGAACGCGGTCTCCGACAGCGACTACGCGTCTTATATGGCCGACCCCATCCACCCCAACCGCAAGGGGTATGAAGAATGGTGGGGCCCGAAATTCGCGGAATATCTGCTCGCAGCCTTCACACCCGCCCCGGTGAGCAGCGAGGCGGCGCCTTCCTCCTCCGGCGCGGCGGAGGAGGAAGGCGGGTCTCTGCCGATGCTGGCGGTCGCGGCCATCGCCTTTGTCGCGACGCTGGCGGTCGCGGGCGTCGTCGCCCTCATCGTCACGAAGGCCGGCGGCAAGAAGACACAGTAAAAGCGCGCGGCGGCGCACAAATAGCCGGCGGCGGGCGTTTCCGGGAAAGCGGAGACGCCCGCCGCTTTTTGCTGCCCCGCGGCCGGGAGGGGGCGCGGCCCGATTGGCGCGCGGGGCCGGGAAGGAAGCGGCCGCGGGCCGCTGGCGGGGGATCACAGCGGCTTCTGCTGGATTTTGGCGCTCTGCCGGGGATAGGCGGCCGGCGTGGGCGACACCTTGCGCAGGACGACGACCGTATGCCGCAGGTCGGTGCCGGGGATGGCGTAGGGCAGGCAGTCGGCCGCCTCGCCGCCGAGCAGCCGGATGGCCCGGGCGGCCTCGGCCAGCTCCTCCCCGGCGGCGGGGCCTTTATAGGCGAACAGCGCGCCGCCCGGCCGCACGAAGGGCAGACAGTATTCCGCCAGGCGCGCGAGCGGCGCAACGGCGCGGGAGACGGCGGCGTCGAACTGCTCGCGCATGGGGCCGCGCCCGGCCTCCTCCGCGCGGGCGTGCACCAGCGTCACCCGGTCCTGCACGCCGGTCTCGCGCACGATCTCTTCCAGCACGCGCAGGCGCTTGGCGAGCGAATCGAGCAGCGTCAGGCGCAGGTCGGGCCGCGCGAAGCACAGCGGCAGGCCGGGGAAGCCCGCGCCGGTCCCGACGTCGATGACCGCCGCGCCCTGCGGCAGCGCCAGCGCGGGCAGCGGCAGCAGGCAGTCGAGGAAATGCCGCCGGAGGATCCCGTCGGGGTCGGTGATGGCGGTGAGATTGATTTTTTCGTTCCATTCGACGAGCAGGTCGGCGTAGCGGTCGAGCTGGCTTGCGGCCGCTTCCGGCAGCGTCAGTCCCGCCGCGGCGGCCGCGGCCGCCAGGGCCTGTTGATCGATCATAGGTGCTTCCTTCTTTCTTGTTGGTTTGGCCGGCTTCTCGTGGCGCGGCCGGGCTTTCCGTGCGGGGGGAGAGCGTCCAGGTTGCCGCAGTCGGTTTTAGACGGCATCCGAGATTCCCCAGGCATGGGGGATAAGCGCAGTTGCGGTCCCCGCCGGCATCCCGAGCTCGGGAGGATCCCCAGGGCGCGGGGAGAACATGGAGCTATTTTGGCCCGTCGTTCTCTTCGGGCGGGAATCTCCATGCGCGGGGGAGCATGGCCTTTCCGCGCATCAAAAGGGCGCGTCGGCACCGGGAAATCCCAACACGGAGAATTCTTCCCCTGCGCGGCGGGGACGCGTTCAAACTCGACTCCACGCCGGCTCTACATCGTTCCGCTGCGCCGGCCGTGGGCTGTGAAGAATCCCCTATGCGGCGGGGACGCGACGCAGCCGAGCGTGCGCCGCGCGCCATGCGGTTTTTCTATGCGATAAGGGATGCGTTCTGTTCGGGCGGCCAGCGCGTTCGCTGTCCAGGGCAGTGTCCCGGCGCGACCGGGTGCGCGGTGAAATACTCGCCGTTCTCCATTTCTGATTTGGCAGTGTTCCCTGCGCGAACGGGGTGCGCGACCGGTTACGCCCGCGCAGCATAGACGGGCAGTCCGGCCGGCTTTTTGCTCCGCTGCGCCGCTCAGACGGGAAATCCGGGCGAATGGCAAGGCGGCGTTTCCCTGCGCTGCGGCCGTCGGGGATCGCCCGGCCTGCGCCCGGATGCGTTCGGCCCGGCGTCGACCTGCTCGGCCCGCAGCGCGGCCGGCCGTCGCCTGCGCGCCATTGGCTGGCCCGCGTGCATTTGTCCTTGTGCCGGCGCGAAAGCAGAGAGAGGCGGACGCCTCCGCGCCGGACAAAGCGAAGCCTATCGGCCAACGCTGGCAAGTTGTGCAAACGGCATTGCTGCGTTCGGCAGGCGATTTGCGCCTGCGGCCGGCTCTTCCCGCCGCGCGCCCGCGGTACTTCCTGTGCGGCGAACGAGCGGACAACGCTGCCACGAAGGAAACGACGGCGTCCCTTGCCTGCGAAATCCAGCATTCCGCGGGCCTTGCGCCCGGATGCGTTCCGCCTGACCTGCGCCGGCGCCCGTGTCACCTGCGTCTACTCCGTCCGCCGCGGGGAATGTTCCACGTGGAACATTCCGGGACGCCCGCCGATCCGGCCTGCGCCCGGGGACGCAGGCACTGCGCTGGTTTTTACGCGGGCCAGCGCTCCCCACCATGGGGGCACTTTGATGCCGGCGTTAAAATCGATCCCCAGCTTGCGCTCCCCGCTGCGGGGGAAAACGCCGCCCGGCGCGCCGCGGCCTGCGGCTTGTATCTCCGGCCGGGACGGATCGCCCGCCGCGCCGCGCTTACGGCCGGCTTTCCCGCTGGGAAAGGTAGATCATCAGCACGCCGACGTCCGCCGGGCTGACGCCCGAGATGCGCCCCGCCTGTCCCAGGTTCAGCGGGCGGATGCGGCTGAGCTTGTCGCGCGCCTCCAGCCGCAGGCCGCCCACCTGCTGATAGTCGATATCCTCCGGGATCGCGCGCGATTCCAGCCGCTTCATTTCCTCGACTTCCGCGAGCTGGCGGCGGATATAGCCCTCGTATTTGACGCGGATCTCCGCCTCCTCGCGCACTTCATAGGGCAGCGCCGGACGCGCGGGATCGGCCGCCGCCAGCGCGTCGTAGGTCACCTCCGGCCGGCGCAGCAGCTCCTGCAGGCTGACGCCCGAAGCCACCGGCGCGCTGCCGAGCGGCGCGAGCACGCGGCTGGCGGCCTCCGGCCCGATATGCGTGCGCCCCAGCCGCGCGACCTCCGCCTCCACGGCGCGGTATTTCTCCTGCATGCGCGCCAGCCGCGCTTCCGGGACGAGCCCGACCTCGTAGCCCAGCGGCATCAGGCGCTCGTCGGCGTTATCCTGCCGCAGCAGCAGGCGGTATTCCGAGCGCGAGGTCATCATGCGGTACGGCTCGTTGGTGCCCTTGGTGACGAGGTCGTCGATGAGGGTGCCGAGGTAGCTCGACGCGCGCGGCAGCACGAAAGGGGATTTTCCCTGCAATTTCCGCGCCGCGTTGATGCCCGCGACGAGCCCCTGGCCCGCCGCCTCCTCGTAGCCGGAGGTGCCGTTGAACTGCCCCGCGCCGTACAGCCCCGGCACGTCCTTGCATTCCAGCGTCGGCAGCAGCGCCTGCGGATCGCAGCAGTCATATTCGATCGCGTAAGCGGGGCGCATGATTTTCGCCCCCTCCAGCCCGCGGATGGTGTGCATCATGCGCAGCTGCACGTCCTCCGGCAGCGACGAGGACATGCCCTGCAGGTACATCTCCTGCGTGCCTTCGCCCATCGGCTCGAGGAAGAGCTGGTGCCGCTCCTTGTCCGCGAAGCGCACGACCTTGTCCTCGATGCTCGGGCAATAGCGCGGGCCGATGCCCTCGATGCGCCCTCCGTACAGCGGCGAACGGTGCAGGTTTTCGCGGATGACGCGGTGCGTCTCGCCGTTGGTGTAGCACAGGTAGCACGGCTGCTGGGCGTCGGGATCGGCGGGGTGCGCGGGCGTGTCGAAGGAGAACGGCACCGCGAAGGCGTCGCCCTTCTGCACCTCGAGCGCGGGGAGATCGATGCTGCGCCGGTGCAGCCGCGCGGGGGTCCCGGTCTTGAAGCGGCGCAGCGGGATGCCCATCGATCTCAGGCAGGCCGACAGCCCTTTGGACGGGAACATGCCGTCCGGTCCGCTCTCGTAGGAGACCTCCCCGATATGCACCATGCCCTCGAGATAGGTCCCCGTGGCGACGATGACGGCGCGCACGGGATAGACCCCGCCCAGGCGGGAGACGACGCTGTCGATCTCGCCCGACGCGCCGCGGCGGATCTCGACGATCTCCGCCTGCCGCAGGTCGAGGTTCTCCGTCTCCTCGAGCACGCGCTTCATGCGCGCCTGATACCGCCGGCGGTCGCTCTGCACGCGCAGGCTGTGCACGGCGGGGCCTTTGCCGAGGTTGAGCATGCGGCGCTGGATGGCCGTTTCGTCTGCGGCGCGGCCCATTTCGCCGCCCAGCGCGTCGATCTCGCGCACGAGATGCCCTTTGGCCGTGCCGCCGATGGACGGGTTGCAGGGCATGTTGCCCACGGCGTCGAGATTGATGGTGAAGAGAATGACCGAGCAGCCCAGCCGCGCGGCGGCCAGCGCCGCCTCGATGCCCGCGTGCCCTGCGCCGATGACGGCGATGTCATAGCGCCCCGCTTCAAATTCCATGGATTTTCCCTCTCTTTAATGGATGATCGTTTGGATGGACGGATCTTGTGCTGCTTCCCGCGGCGGCTCGCCTCCGCGCACAGGCGCGTTTGGCCCGGAGGGCGGCCGGCTGGGGACTGGCCGCGCGCTTGTCCGCAATGACTACGTGCGGCCGGCGCCACTTTTGCTGGGCCCGGTTCCGCGGCAGGAATGGCGACGGGGGAAAGGCCTGGCCCGCCGCTCCTGCGGTGTCCGTCCCCACGCGCGCGCCCGCCGCCGATTCCCCGGCATTTTTCGGGAGGAAAGGGGGGCGGCAGGATTGACGGGGGCAGCCGCGCGCCCGCCGCGGGCGGGAATGTCCCAGATATTTCTGCCGAGCGCGCGTTATTTCATGCTTTTCTGCCGAGCGCGCCGCCCTGTGCAGGTGTTATTTCACACTTTTTACCAGGCGCACCGCCGCGGGCCAGGGTTATTTCATGCTTATCTACCCAGGTGCACCACGCCCGCCCCGGGCGGGGAACATGCCATTCCCATGCCGGGGCAGCGCCGACTTCCTGCGCCGCGCCCGCCCCGGGCGGGGAACATGCCGTTCCCATGCCGGGACAGCGCCAGCTTCCTGCGCCGCGCCGTTCCGGGCGGGGAACACGCCGTTCCCATGCCGGGGCAGCACCGACTTCCTGCGCCGCACCGTTTCGGGCGGGGAACATGCCATTCCCATGCCGGGGCAGCACCGACTTCCTGCGCTGCACCGTTTCGGGCGGGGAACATGCCGTTCCCATGCCGGGACAGCACCAGCTTCCTGCGCCGCGCCGTTCCGGGCGGGGAACATGCCGTTCCCATGCCGGGACAGCACCGGCTTCCTGCGCCGCGCCGTTCCGGGC
>CAJFTT010000015.1 GCA_904420005.1 Candidatus Tabaqchalia intestinavium
GGAAGCGACCGCGACGGAGGCGGGAAGCAAGCACGAGGAGTGCACGGTGTGCGGCTACCAGAAGGCGGCGGTTGAGATCCCGGCGACTGGTAACGAGGAAGTTCCTTCCACCGGCGTGCAGAGCGTGCTGTGGGTTGCGCTGCTGGCGCTGGCTGGCGGTGCGCTGACGGTTCTGACGGCGAAAGCCCGTCGGTCGTCCGCCCGGTAACATCTGCGAAACACGGCGGAACGTCAAAATAATCCGAAGCAGGAGGGCAAAAGGGTGGCAACCCTTTCAGCCCTCCTGCTTTTTGCACGGCCGAGGATCATCGGGCGAAGCGCGTCCGGCCCCATAGCACCCATAGGAGAGAAATCGCAGAAGCGCGGGCCCCTGGAGCCTGAAAGGATTCGGACAATCGCACGCCGCTGCGACGGCCTTGTCCCGCGCCTGGAGACAGCCTGGCTTCGTGCTGCTCGGCGGGTTATGCCCGGGGGTGACGTAGCAGGCGTACGGTCAGTGTGCGGCTCTAGGACAGAACGAGAGGCCTGCGTCCCGGGGCCCACGGCGGCAAAATCCGCGGGAAAAGGACGACTTGCCGTGGGTGGGGAGGCAGACGCGCAGGACAGAATCTGTGCAAAAAACGAGCGGCCGCGGGCGGTGCGACCTCGAAAAGTTAGACAATATTTTGGACAAGGAAATGTTCAAGCAACTGAAAGGGCTTGTTGTCTGTGAATCGCAGGAGGCAAGCCCTTTAGCTTTGTCTTGATACGTCGGCTATTGTAGTAGTCCAAATAGTCGATCGGTTCTTATTTTGAAGTGTTCCATGGACTGGAATTTTTGCAGATAGAGTGATTCACTTTTGAGCAGACCAAAGAAATTCTCCATCACGGCATTGTTCAAGCAGTTTCCCTTGCGGCGCAGCTCTGGCCGTCGGTGTGAAAAACGCGCTTGCCGCTGGACGAAAGCGGGGAGTGCGTTTCTGCTCAGGAAGACCGCTGCGGATGCAGGAAAGCTGCACGTGCACAGGAGCGGGGCCTGCGCCCTCCCGCTTTTGTCCAGCGGCGGCAGCTGCCGCGGGCGGGGAGGAAGACGGGGCCGCTTGTATTGCCCCGGCGGCGTATGGCCCGGCTTTACCCGGCACGCGCAAATAGAAAAGCGGCATGATTGACGTCAATCATGCCGCTTTTGCCGTCACGCCCGGCTTGCCAACTGCCCGCTTTGCATACGCCCGCTCTTCTCTCAATCTGCCTTGCGTGAAAAAGCAGACCGGCCGCGCTTCACCGTGCATCCTTATTCGCCAAACCAGATCTTCACCACCTGCGCGTCGCGCATCCGGATGGCAATGCAGCAGTCGCCTCCCAGCGTCAAAGGCTCCGGGGATCCAAACACGACCGTCCATATTTCTTCTTCGGGATCAAAAAAACACACCGCACTACAAAATGCTCCATGTCGCCACGAGCGGGAAGGTTGTTAAAATGGACTGCCGCCAGCGCAATGGCCGTTTCCTGATCGGGAACACAATTCTCCGTGTAGACGGCACAGCCCTCTGCCGGGACGGTAAAATCCATCTCATAGTAGTCGATGGCATCGTGACGAATTTCCTCCTGCCCGCCGCTTTCACATCCGAGCAAGCCCATAAGGCTCAATAGCAGAGCCGCCGCGGCCAGCCTTTTGACCTGAGAGAATCCCTTATGAAGCGGGGAGCCAAGCTGCACACCCATAAGAACGCTCCTTTCTTCAATGCCGCGGCCGCGGGGCAACACGCCATCTACCGCGCGCGGTAAAGCAGGCAGACGGCGTGCGCCGCGATGCCTTCCTCCCGGCCGGTGAAGCCCAACCGTTCCTCCGTCGTGGCTTTGAGGTTGATCTGGTCCTCCTGCACGCCGAGCGCCTGCGCGATGCGCGCGCGCATCGCAGGCAAGTAGCCCGCGAGCTTCGGCCGCTGGGCCACGATCGTCACGTCGGCGTTGCCCAGCCGGAATCCTGCTTCGCGCACCAGCGCGCCCACGCGCGAAAGCAGCAGCGCGCTGTCCGCGCCGTCATATTCCTCCGCCGTGTCGGGAAACTGCCGGCCGATGTCCGGCAGGCCGGCGGCGCCCAGCAGCGCGTCCATCAGCGCATGCAGCGCGACGTCCGCATCCGAATGCCCCAGCAGGCCGCGATCGTGCGGGATGGTCACGCCGCCGAGCACCAGCGGCCGTCCCGGCGCGAACCGGTGCACGTCGTAGCCCTGCCCGACCCGCACAGCTGGCGGGTCGGCCTGCGCCTCCGCCGGCGCGTCCGCACGCCGGGCCAGAAGATTTTCCGCCACGGTCAAGTCCTCCCTGGTCGTGATTTTGAGATTGGCATAGCTGCCCTCGACCAGCGCCACCGGCCGGCCTGCGGCCTCGAGCAGCTGGCTGTCGTCGGTGAAATCCCGGCCGCTTTTCGCCGCGCGCTCCATCGCGTCGCGCAGCAGCGGGAGGGAAAACGCCTGCGGGGTCTGCGCGCTCCACAGCGCCTCCCGCGGCAGTGTCGCCGCGACGGCGTCTCCGTCCGCCTGCTTGATGGTGTCCTTGACGCGCACCGCCAGCACAGCCGCCCCGACGCGCACGGCGGCCTCCAGCGTGCGGCGGATGTCATCCCCGCCGATCAGCGGGCGCGCGCCGTCATGGACGGCGACGTGCGTGATGCCTGCCGGCAGCGCGTCGAGCCCGCACCGCACCGACTGCATGCGCGTCTCGCCGCCGGGGACGATGGTGCGCGGCAGCGAGACGCCGCACTGCGCTGCGAGCGCTTCGACCGCCGCGGCGTCCTGCGCGCGGCAGACGATCACCAGGTGCTCGACGCAGCCGCAGCGGTCGAAAGCGGCGAGCGTATGCGCCAGGACAGGCCGCCCCGCGAGCGGAAGGAAGAGCTTACTGCCCGCCCCGCCCATACGGGTGGAATTGCCCGCCGCGACGATGACCGCGGCGCAGCGGACGCCCGGCAAACCGGATGGCTGCATGCGCGCCCTCCTCTCTATGGTTGCGATAAAGTTCCCGCAATGGGATAGGTCTGATGGATGCGCCAACGATGCGCCGTCCTCAGTCGAGGAAGTCCTTGAGCCGGCGGCTGCGGCTGGGATGCCGCAGCTTGCGCAGCGCCTTGGCCTCGATCTGGCGGATGCGTTCGCGCGTGACGGAGAATTCCTTGCCGACCTCCTCGAGCGTGCGCTGCCGGCCGTCCTCCAGGCCGAAGCGCAGCCGCAGGACCTTTTCCTCGCGCGGTGTGAGCGTCGAGAGCACGTCGGCCAGCTGCTCCTTGAGCAGCGTATGCGAGGCGCTGTCCGCCGGAGCGGGGGAGGCCTCGTCCGGGATGAAATCGCCGAGATGGCTGTCCTCTTCCTCGCCGATCGGCGTTTCCAGAGATACCGGCTCCTGCGCGACCTTCATGATTTCGCGCACCTTGTCGATGCTCATGTCCAGCTCCTGCGCGACTTCCTCGACGCTCGGCTCGTGCCCGAGCTCCATGGTCAGCTGCCGCGTGACCTTCAGCACCTTGTTGATGGTCTCCACCATATGCACCGGGATGCGGATGGTGCGGGCCTGGTCGGCGATGGCGCGGGTGATGGCCTGCCGGATCCACCAGGTGGCGTAGGTCGAGAATTTGAACCCCTTTTCGTAGTCGAATTTCTCCACCGCTTTGATCAGGCCGAGGTTGCCTTCCTGGATCAGGTCGAGGAACTGCATGCCCCGTCCGACGTATTTTTTCGCGATGCTCACCACCAGCCGCAGGTTGGCTTCCGTCAGGCGCTGCTTGGCTTCTTCGTCGCCCTGCGCCATCGCCTGCGCCAGCCGGATCTCCTCTTCGGAGTCGAGCAGCTCGACGCGCCCGATCTCTTTGAGATAGACCTTCACCGGGTCGTCAATGGCGATGCCCTCGACGGACAGCGCCGTCTCGAGATCCCCCTCCGGCAGAGCCGGCTCCTCCTCCAGCTCCTCTTCGTTAAAGACCAGCTCCTCGAATTTCGGCTCCTCGGCGAAGTCGTCGAGGATCTCGATGTTGTGCTCTTCCAGCAGATCATAAAGCTTATCAATCTGCTCCAGCCCCATTGAGTATTCCGCCACGAAGTCCTCGACTTCCTTGCGGGAGATCTTGCCGTTGGCCTTTCCGCGCTCGATCAGCGTGCGCAGTGCGGTTTTCTTGTCGGTCGTTTGCATGTAGGATGCCCTCCATTTTTTCACGTTGCGTCCGGCGCTGTGGCCGTCCATGTCGCGCAGGTGCGGGATGCGCCGCGCGTTCCCACTCATGGCCGGTTTTTGCGCTCGGCCAGATGCCCGATCTGGTTCTGCAGCTCCTCGAGGCTCATGGCCCGGGGATCTGCCTGGGACTCTTTGCTTTTTTCTTCCCGGATGACGGCGATGTATTCCTCCATCTCCGGCAGGTCCGCCGCGTGCCGCGCGGCGTCCAGCGTGAACTTGGTTATTTTCCCCATCTCTTCGGCTGAAAATGCGTCTCCCAGCATGGCCAGGTCAAACGTGCCGTAGGCCTTCACAGCCTCGAGAATGGCGACATACAGCCGGCGGTTGAAGGATGTCAGGAACTCCTCCGGCGCGATGCGCTTCTCGACCTCGTCCGCCAGCTCCGGCGCGGACAGCAGCGCGGCGAGCAGCGCCTCCTCCGCCGAAGCGGCGCGCAGGTGCAGGCGCTTTTCGGGATTGATCTTGTCGTTGAACCCCGCGATTTCCGTTTGCAGGCGCTGCATTTGCTTTTTCTCCCGGCGCCGGGCCTGCCGCTGCTTGTATTTCTCCGCGTCGGCGAGGATGGCGCTTTTCTGGATGCCCAGCTCCGTCGCCACCCGGTCGGCGTAGACCTCGCGCTCGGCCAGGCTGTCGATGCCCGCGAGCAGCCCCGTGAACGCGCCGAGGAAGGCGATGCGCCCATCTCCCGTCGTCAGATCGTATTCGCTGCGCAGCCGGTCGATGCGGTATTCCACCTGGCTGCCCGACTGCTCGAGCAGGAGCTTGAATTTGTCCGCGCCGTTTTCCCGGATGAATTCGTCCGGATCCTTCGCGCCGGGGATCTTGAGCACGCGGACCTTGACGTCGAGCTCCTTGAGCATCTCGATGGCGCGCATCGTGGCTTTCTGCCCTGCGCCGTCCGCGTCGTAGGCGATGATGATCTCCCCGGCGTAGCGGCTCATGACGCGCGTCTGCTCCTCCGTCAGGGCGGTGCCGAGCGTCGCGACGGCGTTTTGGAACCCGGCCTGATGCATGGCGATGACGTCCATATAGCCCTCCGCGAGGATGAGCCGGCCGTCGTGGTGATTCTTCGCGATGTTGAGCGCGAACAGGCCGCGGCTTTTCTTGAACACCAGCGTGTCGGAGCTGTTGAGATATTTCGGCCCGCCGTCCTCTTCGCGCATTTTGCGCCCGCCGAAGGCGATGACGTTGCCGCGCACGTCGATGATGGGAAAAATGACCCGCCCGCGGAACTGGTCGTAAAAATGCCCGGATTTGGATTTTTTCATGCCGGCCAGCGCCATTTCCTCCTCCGTGAAGCCCTTCTCCCGCAGGTACCGGGGCAGGGAGAACCCGTCGTTGAGCGCGAAACCGAGCCCGAAGCGACGAATGGTCTCAGCCGACAGCCGCCGCCGCCGCAGATAATCGAGCGCCTCGCGCCCCGCGTCGGAGGCGAGGTTGGAGAAATACAGCCGCGCCGTCTCGCGGTTGAGCTCCAGCACACGCTGGCGCAGGCGGGCGTTCTCGCGGTCCCCCTCGTCCTCCGGCATATCCATGCCGGCCATCTGCGCGAGGAACCGCACCGCCTCGATGTAATCGAGATTCTCAATGCGGCGGATGAAGGTGATGACGTCGCCGCCCGCCCCGCAGCCGAAGCAATAGAAGCTGTCGGTGTCCTCATAGACGGTAAAGGACGGCGTTTTCTCATTGTGGAAGGGACACAGCCCCTTCTGCGTGCGTCCGGCGCGCTTGAGATTGACATATCGCCCGATCACGTCGGGCGCGCGGCAGCGATACCGCAGCTCCTGCAGGAAACTTTCGCTGATACGCATGGCTTGTCCCCCTTTCTGCGCCGCGGCCGGCCGCCGGTCATGCTGCCGCGCCGTAACGCTCGAATTCTTCCCGCGTCCCGCAGAAGACGTTGAGGTCGATGAACCGTTCCTCTCCTTCGTAGCCCTCCAGCCGGGCGCGGTTGGTATATTGCCAGAATGTCCACGCCCGCCCATCGGAAAGCGAGGGCCGCGTGAAAACGTTGCGGATCCAGATGTCATAGTCGGCGAAGTCTCCCGCGAGGAACAGAGCGTAGGACTCCTCCGTGGCGTACAGAATCGGTTTCTGCCCGTAATGGGCCTCCAGCGCGTCGAGCATCGCCGTCAGCTCGCGCGCGACGTCGGCGCGCGCCGGCGGGTTCTCGGCCTTGTCGCCGTAAAACTCCACGTCGACGACGGGCGGCAGGGCATCGGCCTCTTTGGGCACCGTCGCGCAGAAATTCTCCGCCTGCGTCGCGCCGGGGCTGTCAAAGCTGAAAAAGTGGTAGGCCCCCGCGCGCAGGCCGCTCGCCCGCGCGCCCGCCCAGTTGGTCGCGAACCGGCTGTCCTGATAGCCGCTGCCTTCCGTCGCCTTGATGAAGGCGAAATCGATCTGCTGCGAGGCGAGCACCGGCCAGTCGATCTCGCCCTGATAATGCGAAACATCGACGCCCCGCACAGGATAGCGGCTGCGGGAAGGATGGTTGAGGAGCAGGACGCCGTGATAGACGCACAGCGCCAGCCCGCCGCCGAGCACAGCCAGCGCGGCCGCGCAGCACAGCGCGATCTTGATGCCTTTTTTCATGCAGGACTCCTCCTTCACAGGATGGATGGATGCCGGGCGCTGCGGCCCGCCTTTTGGGGGATGGCTTTTACGCCGGCTGTTGGGTCGGACGCCGTGTGCGCAAAAGGCGCACGAGGGCCGCCCGGCGCGGAACACGCGCTGGAGCCGCGTTACAGCTGCCAGCTTTTCGGGACGTAGGCGTCGAGGAAAAACTGCACCGCAAAGCGGTCGGTCATGCCGGCGATGTAATCGCAGATGGCGCGCTCGGCGCCCTCCTGCTGCTGGATGCAGCGGTATTCCTCCGGCAGCTTTTCCGGGTGCCGGCGAAGGTAATCGAAAATGCCGCCGATGATGTCGTTGGATTTTTTCTCCTCATTTTTGGCGACGGGATTGCGGTACACCGCCTGGAACATGAAATCATACAGCCGGTCGAACGCCGCTTCCACCGCCGGGTCCATCGCCAGCGCGCCGTCCCGGCTGTGCTCGACGACGGAGGTGATGAGCGTGTGAATGCGCTGGGAATGCCGCATGCCCAGCACGCCGGTGATGTCCTGCGGGATCTCCTCGACCGTGAGGATACCGGCGCGGATGGCGTCGTCGATGTCATGGTTGAGATAGGCGATGCGGTCGGCCAGGCGAACGATGCGCCCCTCCGGCGTGAAAGCTTGCTCCCCCGTCGTGTGCCGCTCGATGCCGTTGAGCGTCTCATAAGTGAGATTGAGCCCGCGCCCGTCTTTCTCCAGCTTCTCCGCCACGCGCACCGACTGTTCGTAATGCTTGAACGGCAGGCCGGAGATCTCGCTGAGCGCCCGCTCGCCCGCATGGCCGAACGGCGTATGCCCCAGGTCGTGCCCCAGCGCGACGGCCTCCGTCAGATCCTCGTTGAGCCGCAGGGCGCGCGCGATGGTGCGCGCGATCTGGGAAACCTCCAGCGTATGTGTCAGGCGCGTGCGGTAATGATCGCCCTCCGGGGCGAGGAACACCTGCGTTTTGTGCTTGAGACGGCGGAAAGCCTTGCAGTGCAGGATGCGGTCGCGGTCCCGCTGGAAACAGGTGCGCAGCGGACAGGGTTCCTCCTCCCGCGCGCGGCCGCGGCTGCGGCTGGCCTGCGTGGCGGCGGGGCAGAGCGTCAGCGCTTCCAGCCGCTCGGTCTCTTCCCGGACTGTCATGGCGATCGCCTCCTTTGCGGGACGGAAAATGCAGAAAACGACAAGCCGGCCGGTTCGGCCTTGCCGATGGGAACAAAGTTCTTATACGTTTATACGCGCATATAGGCAAAAAAACCTTTTTTTCAGATGTAAATCTTTTGTGAATAGAGCGTCCCGCCGGATGCGCGAGGCTCCGGCGGGACAGCGGGACGCTTGGGCGGGCGATCAGCGCAGCGGATCGGACGCTTCTTCCAGCCGCGCCACATCCTCTGCCCGGCGGAAAAAGCGGTACACCGGCGCGAGCTGGGCGAAGCCGTCAGCTACCGCCTGCGTGATTCGGTCGGAGAAAAGCAGCGGATAGTCCGCGCTGTCGCAGTTGAAAGAAAGGCTGCGGCGGTCGAGCCATTCGCGCAGCGCTTCAGGCTGGTCGGGATACCGCGTACGCTTGTACCGCTCGCCCTCCAGCGCGAACTGCGGCGCGGCGCGCATGGCGGCCTGCGCGTCGAGGAACGCCCGGTCGCCCGCAAGGATCAGCGCGCGGATGGCGCGCACGACGGGCGGTGGCGTCTGGTAGTAGCCGCAGCCATAGGAAAACCCGGCGGGCGAAATCTCGAAATACAGTCCCATCGTGCTGCCGTGCTCCTTTTTCTCCCGGGCAAAAACGCACCACATATGGTCACGGAAAATGGACTTGTCGCGGGAGAAGCGCGTGTCGCGGAAGATGCGCGAGATGCATTTGCCGATTTTCGGCTCGGTGATCAGCAGCGGGTCGATCGCGACGGCCGCGGGGGCCAGCGCGACACAGAGGTCCTGCATCGGGCGTTTGACCAGCCGCTCGTAGTCGGCGCGGTGCGCTTCGAACCAGGCGCGGCTGTCGTGCAGACGGTTTTCCAGCAGGAAATCAAGGGTTTCTTTTGTGATGGGCATACGGAATCTTTCCTCCAATCGGCAGATGAAACCAGCCGTGCGCCAATGCAGCAGGCGACACGGCCGGAAAAGCGAAGTCGTTGCGGTGGGACGGCGGGAGCGGCCGCGGCGGCTCTCCGCCGCGCGTCGGCCCGCGGGCAGGCGTCACGCGCCCGGCTGCGCGAGCTTTTTCTGCGCCAGCGCGAGATCGAACGCGCCGAGCGCCGCGCCGGCCGCCATTTCGTCAAACGGTGGAGCCAGCACTTCGAGATGCAGCGTGTCGAAGGCTTCCGGCAGCACGCGCTGCTTGAGCACGGCGTGGGAGGCGGTTTTCATCACGTCGCCCAGCCGCGCGAATTCGCCGCCCAGCACGATATGGCCGGGATTGAGCAGGTTGACGAGATTGACCAGCCCCATCGCGAGAAACCCCGCCATGTTGTCGATCTCCTTGACGGTGTCGGGCTCGCCCGCGCGGTAGTCCGCGGCGACGTCCCGCATGCTGCGCCGCAGGCCGCCCAGGAGCAGCCCGCCGCGGGAACTCTCCAGCAGCGAAGTGGAGGCGAAGCCTTCCAGACACCCGCGATTGCCGCAATAGCACCGTTCGTCGCGGAAGCTCAGCGAAGTGTGCCCCAGCAGGCCGGCGGCCGCGCTGTTGCCGGCGAGGTAACGCCCGTCGACGAAGGTGGCGCACAGGATGGAGCGCCCCGCCGCGACGTAGCAGCTGATCCCCGACTCGAACGCCGCGTCGCGGTGCAGGCAGAAAAGACCGCCGCACTGCGCGTCGTTGCCGAGGAAGACCGGCACGCCGAACGCGTCCGCCAGCTCCTGCGCCAGCGGCTCCAGCGGCAAGCCGCCATATTGCCGACAGGGGCGCAGCAGGCCGTCCTCCAGCACGACGGGCCCCTCGCAGGTCAGGCCGACGCCGAGCAGCGCGCGGTCGGCCTGCGCCAGCAGGGCTTCGGCCGCGTCGAGCAGCCGTACGGACGCCGCGCCTTCCTCCGGCGCGGGATGGGGGAGCAGGCGCTGCGCCAGCGGCGCGCCGTCCGGGGCGCACAGCACGAGAGAAACGCCGTCCTCCAGCAGCCGCACGCCCAGCGTGCAGACGGCGGGCTCGGCCGGCGCGAAAGCGGGGTGCCGCGCGCCCGCCGCTTTCCGCGCGGGCAGCTCACGCAGGAAGCCGGCCCGGCACAGCTCCCGCGCGAGCTTGCGCGCGTGAGAGGCGGGCAGGGCGAGCTGTTCGGCCAGCCGGTCGCAGGGGACGGGGCCGCCGGCGCACTGCACGGCGCGGTAAAGCCGTGCGCGGTCGAGCAGCACGGGCAGGACGGTGGACAGCATAGAAACGCTCCTTTCAGGCAAAAAACAGCGGCGGGCCGGCAAGGAAGAGATCGACGGCCCGCCGATCATTCCATGCTGTTATTATACCATGCAAAAAAACAGGAAGCAAGCACGGACCGCTGCCGGCCGCCAGCCTCGCGCCGGGCGCGGCGAAAGATGGAAAGGGGATTCCCTTTTCCCCTTTTTGCGGGGCACAATGCGGGCGGTATGCGGGAACCTGCGGTGCGCGCGCGGCATAGCATGAAACAGCGCCGACTCCGCCCGGAAGGACCCGCTGCGGCACGAGGAAGGGCGCGGCCCGGCGGGGAAGACCTGCGACGGAAAGCGCGGCGACGGGAGAGGTCCTGCATGCGCGCCAAGGCGGGGAAGGGGAGGCGGGACCACGGTGCGCGTACATTGGCCTGCTCGGCCCCGGCGATGTCCGGCGCCGGCGGATCACGAGGCGCACCGCGGCGTCAAATCCAGTCTGGTTCGGCGGCCCGCCATTTGACAGCCGGGAAGGCTGCGGAGAAGGAAGCGCCCGGCCGGGGTTTTCCGCCCACTTAAAAATATACATGTAGGATTAACTATATGGAATTTAACATTTTGGATTCTTGCTTGCCGCGGCTGGGCGGGGTGCCGGCCGGCTGCGCGAAACGCACGGAAAGAAGGAGATCAGCATGTGCACGGCAATGACGCTGCAAACCGCGCAAGGGGAAACCCTTTTCGGGCGCACCATGGATTTTTCGTATTTGCTCGATCCGCATTTGTACTATGTCCCGCAGGGATATCGCTGGCGCAGCCTGCGCGGTACGGCCGAGCTGCGCGCGCGGTATGGCTTGCTGGGGATCGGCCAGATGGCGCCGTCGCTTGTGCTGGTGGACGGCGTCAACGAGCGGGGACTGGCCGGCGCCGCGTTGTATTTTCCCGGCTACGCGCACTTCACGCCGGCGGCTGCCGCGCCGTCCCAGCCGACGCCGGTGGCGGCCATCGAGCTGCTGCCGTATCTGCTGGGCAATTGCGCCGATGTCGACGCGCTGCCCGCCGCCGTCTCTGCCGTGCGCATTGTGGGCGTGGAAGATCCGGTGACCCGCTCCGTCGCTCCGTTGCATTGGATCTTCTGCGACCGAAGCGGCAAATGCGCTGTCCTGGAGCAGACCAGGTCCGGCACACGGTTTTATCCCAACCCCATCGGCGTGTTGGCCAACAGCCCCGATTTTCCCTGGCATCTGACCAATCTGCGCAATTACGTCGGCGTCACGCCGCAGCAGCAGGAAGACGCACAATGGGGCGAGACGGCGCTGACGCCCTTCGGCCAGGGCGGCGGCACGGCCGGCCTGCCGGGCGGATTCACGCCGCCGGCGCGATTTGTGCGCGTCGCGTTCCTCAAGACGCATACCCCGCGCCCGCAGAGCCGGGAGGAAGCGGTCGTCACAGGGTTTCATATTCTCGAGAGCGTCTCCATTCCCAAAGGCGTGGTGCGCACCCAGCGGCAGACCGATGATTTCACGCAGTATATCGCCTTTTGTAACACGGCCACCGGCGAATATTTTATCCGTACCTATGACAACAGCGAGATCGTCGCCGCGCGCCTGCGCGAGGCCAGGGCCGAGGGAGGCGGGCCGACCTCGCAGGGCAAGCTGCTGCGGCCGGTAACGTTTTTCCGCCTTTGACCCGGCGCCGCCGCCAAGGCCGCTGGGCGCGCTGCCCGTGCTTCACCGAGAGGAACAAAGCGATTGCAAAGCCCGTCGGAATCTGGTATACTAAAGCCAGAAAAAGGAGGGCTGACGCATGGCGAAAATGGCGCCGATGGAATATCTCTGGAAAGACCGCAAGCGGATCCTGGGCATGCCCATCACGTTTACAAAATATTCGCTCAGCGAGGACCGCATTTTTTTGCAGACGGGTCTGCTCAATGTCCGGCTGGAAGAAATTGTGCTTTACCGCGTGCGCGACATTTCCATGTCCGTGAAGCTCACGCAGCGCATATTCGGCGTGGGCTCCATCCGGCTGTATTCTTCGGATAAAAGTATGCCGGAGCTCGACATCAAAAACGTCAAGCGGCCGTGGGAGGTCAAGGAACTGATTCACAGGCAGGTGGAGGAGATGAAGATCCGCCGCCGTATGCGTGTCAATGAGGTCCTCTCCGATGGCGGCGCGGCGGACGACGCGCTGGAGGACGACCTGCTCGACTGACCGATGCGTGCATAAAAAAGCGCGGGAAGACATCGATCCATGTCTCCCCGCGCTTTTTTATTTTTCGGTTGTCATTATTTGAACAGACGGATGCTGCCCATGAACAGCGGCGGAATCGTGCGGCCGTTGACGGCGTTGACAATACCGACCACCATGGTCGCGAGCCACGCGATGCTGAAGATGAAGCCCAGCAGCGCGCAAACGATCCATCCCAGGATCGGGATCAAGTTAATGACGGCGCCCACAATGCTGACGGCAATGCCTGCGATGAGGAACACGACGAACATATTCAGTCCCTGCTTCGCGTGATACTGCGCATACTGCGAATTCTTGGCCCCGAACATCGGGATGAGGAACAAAATGCCGATGTAGGACAGCAGCGCCAGCACTTTATTTTGCTCCACGTCCGTCTGCTCCGGTTCGAACTCGTTTTGCTGCGAATTCATGAAATCCATACCCATTCCCCCCAAAAAGTAAATTGATCCCGGACCGTGTTTCCCCGTACGGCTGCACGGAATCTGACGGTTCGCTCGAAAATCTCTCCGCTTCAAGCAATTTTATTATAGTCTGCCCCGGGCGTTTTGTCAATGGAGAAGCGGCCGCGACAACGCAATTTCCCGGCGAATTTTGTCAATCCAGAAGAATTTGCGACGGTTTGTGGCCCTGGGATGCACAAAGGTTTCGGTTTTGTGACGTTCCGGTAAGGAGGCAAACGAGGAGGAAGGCGCGCCGTCACGGCGCCGGGTTTGCTTTGGATTCGCGCGCGGCCACCTGTCGTTTCCCCTGCCTTGGCGGCGGCTGCGGGGTGAAAGCGAGAGGCCCCGCCGTGTTTGGCGGGACCTCTCGTGATGTCCGAAAGCGGCGAAGGGCTCAATGCATCATGTTCTGCACGGTGTCGACAATGCTGCCGACCGCTTTGATCGCCTTGCCCGCGCCTTTCTTGAGCTTGGCCTTGCCCTTGGAGCTTTTCTTGCTGGCGCCCGCGACGATCATGGAGACCGCCGTGGTGACAGCCACGCCGGCCGCTGCGCCTTTGACGTAATTCATCACTTTGTTTGCCATGCTTTTCCCTCCCAAACGAAAAATCTTTGCCTGCTTTTTTATTCTGTCCACGTTTTCCGAAACAAGCCCTGAAAAACAGTCACCTTTTTTTTACAATTTTTTGTGGACGTGTTCTGATTTTGTGGTATAATACCCTTGATTGGAAAGAAGTTCCGGCCTCCGGCGCCGGACGAGAAGGGCGGCGACGCCCGCGACGTTGTGACGGAGTGATACTGTGAAATCCTATGACAGTTTGGGGTTCGGCCCTGCCGATATTTTGATTCCGGTGGATACGGTCGATCACACGAAATGGAGTGTGGTCGCCTGCGACCAGTATACCTCGGAGCCGCAATACTGGAGCAATGTGGATCTCGTGGTCGGCACGCAGCCGTCCACGCTGCGCATCATCCTGCCGGAGATCTATCTGGACGAGGGCAAGCTGGACGGACAGATCGAGTCGATCAGCCGGCATATGCAGGAATATCTTGACGCGGGGCTGCTGCGCACGCTGGAGAACAGCTTCATTTATGTCGAACGCACGCTGCGCAGCGGAAAAATCCGCCGCGGGCTGGTGGGCGCGGTCGACCTGGAAAAATACGATTTCGACCCGGAGAAGAAAAATCTCGTCCGCGCGACGGAGGGGACCGTGGTAGACCGGCTGCCGCCGCGCGTGCGGATCCGCCGGGGCGCGCCGCTGGAAGTGCCGCACGCGATGCTGCTGATGGACGATGTGGCCGACGGCGTGCTGGGGCCGCTGCGGGAGAATAAGGATCTGTTTGAAAAGGTCTATGATTTCCCGCTCATGCAGGACGCGGGACGGCTGAAGGGCTACTGCATCCCGGCTGCGCAGGCGGAGGGGATTCGCCGCGCGCTGGAAGCGATGCTCGACCCCGACCTGCAGGCGGAGAAATACGGGGAGGCTTCCGTGCATCCGCTGCTGTTCGCGGTGGGGGACGGCAACCACTCTTTAGCCGCAGCCAAGAAATGCTGGGAAGCGGTGCGGGAGAATCTTTCACCGGAGGAAGCCGCGTCGCATCCGGCGCGTTACGCGCTGTGCGAGCTGGTCAACGTGCATGACGAGTCGCTGGCGTTCGAGCCGATCCACCGGGTTGTGTTCGGCTGCTCGCCGCAAAAGCTGCTGGCCGCTGTCAAGGTCTATTTTCCCGAGTCCTTCGAGGGCCGGGGGGACGGGCAGCGCATCGGCTACGTCACCGAGGAGACGGAGGGCGTCATCACCATTCCCAACGCGCCGTCGGAGCTTGTGGTCGGCACGCTGCAGCGGTTTTTGGACGACTATGCGAAGGCCAAGCCGATCCGCATCGATTATATCCACGGCGAGGATGTGGTGCGCGCGTTGGCGCGGCAGGAAGATACGGTGGGATTTTTGCTGCCTTCGATGGGCAAAAGCGAGCTGTTCACCTCCATCGTCAACCACGGCGTGCTGCCGCGCAAGACGTTCTCCATGGGCGAGGCGTGCGACAAGCGGTTTTATCTCGAGTGCAGGAAGATCGTGCGTTGACGGCGGCCGGTGGCTGCGGACGGCGGGGGATCCCCTGGCGGACAAAGGGCAATGCGCCCGGCGGCGACTGGAACGGACACAGGTGTATTTTCATGTGCGGCGGGCTTCGGCCCGCCGTTTTGTTGCACCTGACCTGTGCCCATTCCCGTCTGTCGCCCGATCCGCGGCGTTTTTCGAGAGGAAAAGGGGCGGCCGGTGAGGCTGACCAGGCACCGAGGTGGTGCCCGGCCAGGAGGAAAACGGGGCAGACCGGTTGCTTGACTCCGAAAAACGGTGCCTTTCTTAGACCATGAAAAACCCTCGGTGAACAAGGGGCAACGCGCTCGGCGGTGACTGGAAGGGACGCGGACGGCGTTCTCGCACTGGGCGGGCGCGCCAGCGTGCGCCATTCCGGTTTTTTACAAAACGGGACGCCCTGCCTGGCGCGGCAACGCCGACCGGGGCTGGTACCATCGTTGCTGCGCCTGTTTCCCGGTCCGCCGAGGGTAAGGAAAGTCAACTGCATTCTCCCTTGCCCTGCTGAAAAGGCGAAAGGCCGCGTGCATATGCACGCGGCCTTTTCATCTTTTGGATTGCGAAACGCTGAAACCGACGTCTCAGAACACGACCTTGAAGCACTTGATCTCGAACGGGTTGATGTCGAAGCGCAGCTCCTTGCCGGACATCGGCAGCTCTTCGCCGACCTTCTCGATCAGGCTGCAATCGTAGACCTTCTTCGCCTCGAACGGCAGCGTCGCGACGACGCTGGCGCTCTCGCCGCAGCGCTCGACATAACGGATGATGACACCGTCGTCATCCTCTGCCTTCTTGAGCGCTTCCAGCGTGACGTTCTTGACGTTCACGCCGCCAAAGGAGGTGGCAGGCGCAAACTCGCTGCCCGTGCCGTCGAGCTTGACAGCCGTCAGCGGGACGTTGATCTCGAGGCCGCGCTGCACCGTCTCCGCCTGCACCCACGTGCCCTGATGCGGATAGTAGGAATAGGTGAAGGTATTGATGCCGCGATCCGCTTCGGGATCCGGATAGAGGGATGCCTTGAGCAGCGTGATGCGCATGTTGTTACGCGTCACCTCATGGCCGTACTTGCAGTCGTTGAGCAGGCTCACGCCGTAATCCGGGTCGGACAGATCGATCCAGTTATGGGCCGAAACCTCAAACTTCGCCTGATCCGCCTGGGTGTAACGGTAGTTCGGGCTCTCGATGGCGCCGTAAGCGATATCACGGGTGAACTTCTTGGCCTGAATATCGACGTCGAAGCCGACCTTGAGCAGCTTGCGGGTCTCATGCCAGTCGATCATCGTGTCGAAGTCGATGCGCGGCACGTCGTTGTAAATGACGATGCGCTGCGTCAGATCGGACTCGTTGATCTTCTTCTTGAGCAGGACGGACGCGCACACCGGGCCGTTGTCACAGACCTCGATCTTGCCGTCGTCCAGCGGGATCTCACGGTCATAATAGAACTTCGTGATATCCCAAGCCTCATACTTGCCGGGCATGTCTTCGTACAGACGGAAGACGTTGCCGCGGCCGCCCTCGGCCAGGGTCTCGCGACCGGCGATCTTGTCATAGATCGAGACGATTTCGCCCTTCTCGTCGAAGGCGATCTTGAAGAAGCGGTTCTCCATGCCCTTCTCAGAGACGGTCATCTCGCTCTTCGCGTCGCTCGCCGCTTCCTTGACATAGAACACCTTGAAGCCGACGGAGGGGACATCCTTCGCCAGGAACACCCAGGCGCTCGTGCCGTCGACCTTCGTCACCTTCTGGCAGGGAACGGCGTTGCCGTCCACGTCCACGATGGTCAGCGCCGCCGCGTCGGATTCCACCGCGGACAGCGAGGTCGTGACATAGGGCAGGGAGTTGAACACCGCGATGGGCGCGCCGAGGCTCTTGTCCGCCTTGATCTTCTTCGCGAGGAAGTCGAGCGCGTCGTTCTTCGCCTTGCGGCCGATCTCCTCGACCTCGGTCAGCTCCTTGATGAGGGTATGGAACACTTCGGTGATGTGAGAACCCGGCAGAGAATCATGGAACTGCGTGGTCAGCAGCATCTGCCAGCCGCGGTACAGCTCGTCGGCCGGATAGGCAAAGCCCATGGCTTTGGCGATGGTGCCGTACAGCTCCGCCTCGCGGTAGAGGTTCTCCAGACGGCGGTTGCGCTTCTTCAGCTCCGCCTTGGTCGTGGTGACGCCGCGGTGCGCCTCGAGGTACAGCTCATCCTTCCAGACGATGGCCTTGTCGCCGCCCTTTTCCGCGATGGAACGCAGCGCATCCTCCGCCTTGGTGGCCTCCGCATCCGGCAGGCCGGGGAAGTGCTTGTAACGCTTGACATACTGGATCATTTCCGCGTCGCAGCCGCCGCCGCCGTCGCCCCAGCCATAGCAGAAGATGGACTCGCCGGAACCGTCTTTGCCGGAGAACTTCTGCCAGTTCTGCGCCAGATGGTCAGGCTCCATCGTGCCGATGAAGTGGGTCGGAGGCACGCAGGCGAACACGCGGGAACCGTCCGGGCCTTCCCACCAGAATTCATGATCCTTCCAGGGGTTGGTGTCGTTCCAGATGTTCATCTTGTGGGTGACGAAATAGTCCACGCCGGACTTCTTGAGGATCTGCGGCATGGTGTAGGCGTTGCCGAACACGTCGGGCAGCCAGCAGGTGTGCGTCTCGACGCCGAATTCCTTCTCATAGAAGCGGGTGCCGTGCAGCGCCTGACGGACGAAGGACTCGCCGGAGATGAGGTTGCAGTCCGGCTCGACCCAGAACGCGCCGATGGCCTCCCAGCGGCCTTCCTTGATGCGCTGCTTGACCTGCTCGAACAGCTCGGGGTAGTTGTTCTTCATTTCATTGTACATGCAGGGCTGGGACTGCGTGAAGATGAATTCATCGAACTGATCCATCAGGCGCAGCATCGCCGCATGCGTACGACCCGTCTTGCGGACGAACTCACGGTACGGCCACAGGAACACCAGGTCGAGGTGGGAATGGCCCACAAGGTGCAGCTTGCCGGGAATGTGGAATTCGCCGCCTTCGAGCACCTTCTCGCGCAGCATCTTCGCGCCGATGCGCACTTTCTCGATGTATTCCTCCCAGGTCTTGGCATAGGGATCGATGTACTTGACAGCCTCGACGAGGTTCTTGGTCAAAAACGCTTCCAGGGAAGAGTCCATGTTGGGCATGAACAGGCCGTTATACACCGCCTTGTAGTCCCAGTACAGCTCCTCGACCTCCTCGTTGACCACGGCGAGGTGGGAGCACATGAGCGTCTTGATCTCGGTCTCGTTGGAGTGCCACTGATAGTAGGACTCGATCTCGATGTCATAGACTTCATCGCCATTCGCGCAGTCGGTCAGATGCACCACGCTGCGGAACGGGTCGAGGCCCTGGTAAGGCACGCCGTTGACCTTGACCATCGAGTCGCCCTCGAGGTAAAGCATGAGCACAACTTTCTTGCCCTTGTACTTGTCGCTGAGCTTGATGGTCTGCTTCCAGAACGCGGAAACATCCTTGCCGCCCCAGTGCTCGCCGACCATGATCGGACGATAATCCTCGTCGATGAAATCATAGGTGCGGTCCTCGCGATAATAGCACTGGCGGATCATCCACGGCTCGCAGGGGGTGAAATCCGAATAGATCTTGCTGCGCAGATGCTGAATCTTCAGATCTACCTGATCTTTGTAGGAGAAGCAGCCTCTCTGCTTGCCCTTGATGACCCAACGCCATCCGCCGACGGCGCTGTCGACGCCCGAAGTATTCGGGGCATCTTTGGTGAACTTTGTCTCGTCCATGATTTTCCTCCTTCTATTATGAATGATTTTGGGTCAACGCATTCGTATTTGTATTATACCAGCCCGCCCGCACTTTGGCAAGATGGATTCGTGCGTTTTTTCGCGAAAAAAATACACGCTCGGCCGGATCCCCCCTGAATTTTCGCGGATTTGGACAGCGCGCCGTTCGCAGGTTGCTCACCAGAATGCACAAAACAGCACAAGCCGTTTTGTAAAATACCGATAAAATCATAACGCTTTATAGCTATGCATTTGACAAATATAGATCGAATCATTATAATTTTATTAACATGCATGTTTTGTACATAATTGCAAAAGGAGGAAAGCAGAATGAAACGTGCGAAAAAGCTGCTGGTGCTGGCGCTGGCCGCGCTGTGCGTGTTCGTGCTGGCGTCCTGCACGACGTCGAGGACCACCGTGAATCTCGAGGTCATGGAGGGCGGGTCCGGCGTCCTCACCATGGACACCGTCATCACCGCAGAAGATAACGACGGCGTCTTCCCGCAGGGCACCAAGGCCGTCGCGGAATACCTGCAAAGCCTGCTGGAGGGCACCGAATGGCAGAGCGAAATCACGACCGACGGAGAGGATTCCACGCTGC
Source organism: Candidatus Tabaqchalia intestinavium (assembly GCA_904420005.1). Taxonomy (GTDB): domain Bacteria; phylum Bacillota; class Clostridia; order Oscillospirales; family CAJFTT01; genus Tabaqchalia; species Tabaqchalia intestinavium. The sequence goes on from CAJFTT010000015.1 coordinate 19,276, forward strand.
TGATGACGCTGGAATTCGACAACATGGCGGCGCTCAACGAGGGGCTGCGCTCGATCGTTTTCGACGAGGAGAACCTCGCGCGCATGACCGACGCGACCTATACAGAATCCAACGGGCAGGGCACCTTCACCATCACCAAGGGCACGCTGGAGGCTGTTCTGTCGAGCTTCCGCAAGCTGGTGCTGGTCAATGAGGACATCTTCACCAACATCGGCGGAGATGAGGGACCCTGGTCGGAGGAAAACCTCGGCGAGTGGGCCTACGAGAACGGCGTCAACCTGACGGTCGCCGGCTCCACGACCTCCCGCACCAAGGACGAGATGAACGCGCTGACCGATGAGCAGACCGTTTCCGTGACGGGGTCCTTCTCCGGGGAACCGGTCCCCTCCGAATCCGTCTCCTCCGCCGCGGAGGAAACGGAGACCTCCTCTACCGCCGCTTCTTCCAGCACGGCCGCAGCGGGGACTTCCTCGCAGGCGCAGTCGGACGGCAGCGGCTGGGTGCTGCCGGTGGTGATCGCGGCCGTGGCGGTCGTCGTGATCGCCGTGGTGATCGTGATCGTCGTCAAGGGCAAGAAGAAGGCATAAAAGCCGGGCGCGCGTCGAATATCCCCGCTGCCCAGAGGATTTACCGGGACCCCATCAAGAGCGGCGCGATCGGCCTGAGGCGTTCTCGCCGCCCGCCGGATCTGCACAGGCAGCAGGCAATCAAAGCCGGTTGCACAGGATGCCGCGCGGCGCGCGCCGTGTACCGCTGCTTTGCCTCGCAGAAACCGGACACACGCAGACCCTGCGCAAAAGCGAACGCACAAAGGCCCCGGGGAACGAGAACGAGTTCCCCGGGGCTTATTTTCCGTTCCGTGCAGCTGTGTGCGGCCGGTTTTCCGCTCCGTGCGTCCGGCGCGGCCGTCAGGGAAGCGAGTTGCCCGCCGCGCGGTAAACCTCATACCACTCCTCCCGGCTGACCGTCACCTCGAACGCCCGGCACAGCTCGCGGATGCGCTGCGGATTCATGGTGCCGACGATGGGCTGCATTTTGGCCGGATGCCGCAGGATCCACGCGATGACCATGGCCGAATCGGTGATCCCCTTCTCCTGCGCCATGCGCCGCAGCACCTGATTGACCGGCTCATAAGCGGGATTGGTGAGGAACACGCCTTCGATCATGCCGTGCTGGAACGGCGACCAGGGCTGGATGGTGATATCCTTGAGCCGGCAGTAATCGAGCACCAGGCCGTCATGCAGGACGGAATGCTCCGTCTTCATGTTGACATGTATGCCGCAGTCGATCATACCCGTGTGCACGGGGGAGAACTGCAGCTGGTCGGCAATGATGGGCTGATGCAGGTATTTCGCGAGCAGCTCCATCTGCATGGGGTTGTGGTTGGACACGCCGAAGAAGCGCACCTTGCCCGCCTGATGCAGCCGGTCGAAGGCCTCCGCCACCTCTTCCGGCTCCATGAGCGCGTCGGGGCGGTGCAGCAGCAGCACGTCGACGTAGTCGGTCCCGAGCCGGCGCAGGCTGCCTTCCACGCTGGCGAGGATATGCGCTTTGGAGAAATCATAGTATCCCTGCCGAATGGCGCACTTGGTCTGCAGGAAAATCCGGTCGCGCGGGATTCCCGCCTGCTTGATCCCCGCGGCGAAAACCTCCTCCGATTTTCCTCCGCCGTAAATGTCCGCGTGGTCGAAGAAGTCCACGCCGTTGTCAACCGCCGTCGCGATGACGGACGCCGCCGCGTCCGCCGTCAGGCCGTTCATGCGCATGCAGCCGAGCGCGAGCTGCGACACTTGCAGTCCCGAGGTGCCAAGTTGGATCTTGTTCATGCCTTTTTCTCTCCTTCCGTTTCGTTTGCGACGGGCTTTTCCATGATGTAATCGTCCATCACGAAGCCGCCGCCGATGTCCGCCGCCTGCTCCCGCACGACGGAAAAGCCGCGCGCACGGTAGACGGCGACCGTGTCGTCATTGTGCCGGTTGACGGTCAGCCAGATGGCCCGCCAGCCATTCTCGCGGCACAGTTTCTCCAGAAACTCGAATGTCTGCGAGGCATACCCCTTTTTGCGTTCCTCGCGGCGCAGGTAAAGCTTGCTGAGGAAGAGTTTCTCCCCGTCGGGGCGAATCCCGGTATAGCCGATCTCCCGTCCCTGCGCGGCGAGGAAATAATACCGGTAGCCCTGCTGCGCGAGCTGCGCCTGCAGGGCTGGCGCGGACTGGAACTTTTCGAGCATATACTCCACCTGCGCCGCGCCGATGATGGACGTGAAATGCTCCGTCCAGATTTCCCGCGCCAGCGCCGCCAGCCGCGCGATCTGCTCCGGCGTCTCGACCGGAACGAAAGAAATATTCAATCCTATCGTCCTCCTTCTCTCCGCCGTGGGAACGCGACAGTCCCGCAGGCTTTGTTTTATGATAGCACGCCGGACGGCGCTTGTCCAGCAGGGCGGCCTCGCGAAAAGCTTTTCCTATAATAAAAAGGCATACAATAACAAAGCGCGCGCCCCGCTCCTTTGAAAGAAACGGGGCGCGCGCCTTGCCGTCCGTCGTCGCAAGCCGGGATCGCCGCCGCGGACGCGAGCGGCGTTTCACGGCGCCGGCCGCCCGGATCCGCGATCAGGCTCGCTTCCCGGCGCTGCGGGCTTGTCCTTTTTCTCCTCCGGCGGCGTCTTGCACAGCAGCTCCCGCGCGCCGATATACAGCAGGAACACCCCAAACGCGCGGCGCACGAGGGAAAGATCCAGATGCAGCGCCAGCAGAGACGCCGCGATGCCGGTAACGACGCCGGCCGCCGCGCAGATCAGGGCGCTTTTGCCGTCGACGAGCTTATTTTTGACATGAGAAACCAGGGCGCTCGGGGCACAGACAATGAAATAGAGCAGGTTGATGCCCGCCGCCTGCAGCTGCGCCATGCCGCCGAACGACGTGAGATACAGTATCAGCAGCGATCCGCCGCCGATGCCAAACCCGCTGAGCACGCCGGTCGCGAGCCCGACGAGCACGCCGATCGCCTGCATCACAGCAGCAACACCGCCCGGATCCCGCCATAAAGGATCAGCGCGCCGAAAATGCGGCGCAGCCAGGTGACCGGCATTTTCTTAAATACCCGGCCCGAAATGATGCCGCCCGCCAGGCCGCCCAGCAGATAAGGCCACGCCCCGAGGAAGTCGAGGCCGCCCTGGCAGAAATACACCACCGCCGACACGACGCTCAGCGGCAGGATCACCGCCACAGACGTAGCGAACGCGGTTTTCTGCTCCATGCCCAGCCATTTTGTGAACAGCGGCACCAGAAACATGCCGCCGCCCGCCCCGAAGAAACCGTTGGCCGTTCCGGCAAGCGCACCTGTGATGGCCAATTTGACATTCTTTTTCATCGCCGCCCCTCCATTGGGCCGCCGGTCTGCGAGCGGCGCGCAAACGCCGCCGGGCGGACCGGCCGGATTCTGCTTTTAGTTTGCCTCAAAGCGGGCGAATCATGCGCGGCGGGCGACAGCTGGGCGTCAAACCCGTTTCAGCGGTAAACGGGCTGCACCTGTTTGCCCTGCATCGCGGCCTCGATGGCCTCGGGGATGCAGTCGAACAGGGCGATCATGGATTTCGGCTTCTTGACCGGATCGTCCTGCCGCATGGGCACAAAATAGATGTTTTTATAATTAAACAGGCGGCCGATGTTGGGCGCACTGCCGCCGAGCGCGTCGTTGGTCGCGACGGCCAGCAGCACGGGCCGGTCGTTGCGGATGTGGGCCTTCGCCGCCATGGTCACGCAGGTGTCGGTGATGCCGTTGGCGATCTTGCCCAGCGTGTTGCCGGTGCACGGCGCGATGACCAGGATGTCCAGCAGCTTCTTCGGTCCGATGACCTCCGCCTGCGGGATGGTATGAATGATTTCCCTGCCGCAAAGCGCCTCGATCTTTTCGCGGAACGCCTCCGCCTCCCCAAACCGCGTGCTGGTCTGATAGCTCGTTTCCGACAAGATGGGGAAAATCTCGTTCCCCTCGCGCTGGAGCCGCTCCATCATGGGCAGCACGTGCGCATGCGTGCAGAAGGAGCCGCAGACCGCATATCCGATATTCATTTTCCGATCATTCCTTTCCATGCGGGGGCGCCGGGGCGCGCCGTCGGTTTCTTCATGCCCCGCCCTCCTCGCTGAGAATCCGTTCCACTGTGGTCGCCATGATGCGCGCGGCGGTGACGGGCGCCACCTTGCCGGGCAACGAGAGCGCCCAGATGGTTTTGATGTTCATTTTTTCCGCCGCAGCGAAATCCACGCCGCCCGGGCGGGACGCAAGATCGATCACGACCGCGTCGTGCGGCAGCGCCGCCAGCAGCGCCGCATCCAGCACTGCGAACGGCACCGTATTGATCACAAGGGCGCTGTCCGCCGCGGCCTGCATCAGCGCCTCTGACGGCAGCCGGACCGCGCGCACGCCCTCCGCTTCCGCCCAGGCAAGGTCGCGGCTGCTGCGGGCGGCCGCCGTGACATGCGCGCCCAGCGCGCGCAGATCGGCGGCGAGAATGCGCCCGATGCGGCCAAAGCCCGTGATCAGCACGCGCGCGCCGTGCAGCGTGACGGGCAGCGCCTCCATCGCGAGCGCCAGCGCGCCCTCCGCCGTCGGGACGGCGTTGGCGACGGCGAAATCCTCCCGCCGGGCGAAATCCACGCAGCGCACGCCGCGCTCCTCCAGCGTTTCCAGCATGTCGGCCGGGAATTTCCCGCCGATGACCAGCTGTTCCGGTCGGATCAGCGCGAGCAGATCGTCTGCCGGGATGACGTTTTTGCACAGCGGCGCGTTGACCCGTCCCTTTTCCGCGCACACCGGCAGCGGCAGCAGCAGCGTTTCTCCAAACGCCACGGCCTCCCGCAGGCTCAATGCGCGCGAGACGTTATATTCCTCAGAAAGCGGCAGGTCCAGACCGTAGGCGCACACAGACGCGCCCCGCGATGCGAACAGCTCCGCCATTTGTATACTTCTCAGATCGCCTCCAATGAACGAAAGCGCAGGATACATGCTCGTTTCCTTCCTTTCTTCTTTCCGCCGTGCGCCGGAGCCGCCGCTCCTCGTTCCGGCGGAACTCAATTACAATACGCCTTCACAGATGTACTTGTCTCTATATTCTATGAACGGCTTGCCCGTCTGGTGAGATGATTCCGGCAATTCCCGTTCGGCGGGCGCGGTGCGCCCTTGATGCGGCGCGAAAGCGCATCCCTACGATACGTATTGGAATATATGGACAAAAAAATACAGGAAGGAATCGAACTGTGTCGATTCCTTCCTGTTGCTTTCCAGCGAGCAGGATTGCCCTCCCGCCCCAAGGCGATTCCCCCGCGCGGCCGGCAGCGCATCCAGGAAAGGCCAAAGCCTTGCCGGCGGCGCAACGGGCAAGGGATTCCCGGCGCCATGCAGGAAAAGAGGCGGCCGTTCCCCCGGCCGGGAGCTTCCTTTCGAGGCGGCCGTTTTTCCCGGCCGGGACGTTCTTCCCGGGCCGCCGGCCGTTTACAGCAGCCGCGTATCGTTGATGGTCAGGGTGAATTTCAGTCCCAAAAACTCCGCCGCGCGCCGGCACATGAGCATGCGCGAAAGGAAAATTTCGAAATAATCCATCACCGGGCAGATCTGCGTGTCGATCCGCAGCGTCAGTCCCACCTCCCCCGCTTCGCGGTCGAGGCGGAGGGCGGTATGGATGACCGCGTAGTTGACGCGGTCGTGAATGTCAAACTTCGACATGTCGGAATTGCGCACGCGGCTGCGGCGCACGTCGCATTTGTCCGCGATGATGAGCGCGGCCGAGACCGGGCTGACGGCGGTGCCGGTGCCCTCGTCATGATTGCCGATCGCGCCGACGACGATCGCCAGATCCTGCGGGGCGATGCCCAGGCGGTCGAGGATGCGAAACGCCATCACCGCGCCGGTTTCGGCATGCCCATGGCGGTTGACGACGTTGCCGATGTCATGCATCCACGCCGCGATGCGCGCCAGCTCGATGGTGTGCGCGTCATACCCCAGCTCGGTGAGCAGATACGCCGCGTCGGCCGCCACCTTGCCGACGTGCGCGTAGCTGTGCTCTGTGAAGCCCAGCACGTCGAGCACACGGTCGCCCGCCTCGATATATGCGCTGATTTCCTCGTGCTTTTTGATCTCCTCAAACGTGATCATAGACGGCAAACCTCCCTGCACAGTGTTGTCCGGCGTTTCACTTTTTCGCGCGGCGGCGGGCCGCCAGGCGCTGGAAGAGCTTGACCAGCTCGACGATGGGGATCACGCAGAAGGCCAGCCCCAGCGCGACGGCGAACTCCGCCAGGGAAATATGCTCGAACTGGAACAGCGCCGATAAAGCCGGGACATAGATGACCAGCGCCGTCAGCAGCAGCGAAAACAGCATCGCGCCCAGCAGAAGCAGGTTCTGCTTCTTCAGCTGAAACAGCGAAGCGCGCTGCGAACGCAGGTTGAACGCGTGGAAGATCTCCGCCATCGACATGGCCAAAAACGCCATCGTCGTGCCGTCGGGGCTGTTGGTGATCTCCCACACGCCCGCCTCCATGAAATGGCCGATGAAATAAGCCGCGAGTGTGATCGCCGCGATGAGGACGCCCTGATACGCCACGTCCACGCCAAGGCCGCCGGCGAACACCCCTTCCTTCGCGTCGCGCGGCGGGCGGCGCATGAGGCCGGGCTCGCTGCGCTCCATGCCCAGCGCCAGTGCCGGGAAGCAGTCGGTGATGAGATTGATCCAGAGAATATGCGCCGGGCGCAGGATGGTGAAGCCCAGCAGCGTCGCAGTGAAAATGCACACCACTTCGCTGATGTTGGAGGAGAGCAGGAACTGGATCGCCTTGCGGATGTTGTCATAAATCCGCCGCCCTTCCTCCACGGCCTTGACAATGGTGGCGAAATTATCGTCCGCCAGCACCATATCGGCCACGTTCTTGGTCACGTCGGTGCCGGTGATGCCCATGCCCACGCCGATGTCGGCGCTTTTGATGGAGGGGGCGTCGTTGACGCCGTCGCCCGTCATGGCCGTGATCTTCCCCCGCTTTTTCCAGGCGTTGACGATGCGCACCTTATGCTCCGGCTGCACCCGGGCATAGACGGAATACTGCTCCACCTGCTGCTCAAACGCTTCCTCGGACAGCTTTTCCAGCTCGGCGCCGGTGATGGCCTGCGACGGGTCGGAGAGGATCCCCAGCTCCTTCGCGATGGCGACGGCGGTGTCCCGATGGTCGCCGGTGATCATGATGGGGCGGATGCCGGCGCTGCGGCATTCCTCGATGGCGACCTTGACCTCCGGCCGGATCGGGTCGATCATGCCGACGAGCCCGATATAGACCAGCTCCTGCTCGAGCGCCTGCGGAGAAGTGTCCGCAGGCGGCGCATCATAGCGGCGAAACGCCGCGCACAGCACGCGCAGCGCCCGGCTGGCCATGGCCTCGTTCTCCCCGAGAATGCGCCGGCGAGCTTCCTCGGTCATGGGCTGCGCCTCGCCGTCCTGCCAATAGGCGGTGCAGCAGCGCAGCACCTCGTCGGGCGCACCTTTGGTATACTGCACGGCGGCGCCGTCGGGCAGCCGGTGGATGGTGGACATCCGCTTGCGGTCGGAATCGAACGGCGCTTCGCCCACGCGCGGCAGCTCGCGCTTGAGGTCGTTCTTATTGAGCCCCAGGTTGAGCGCATACTGCACGAGGGCGTTCTCCGTCGGCTCCCCGACGACCGCTCCGTCCTCCTGCACCTCGGCGTCGCTGCACAGCGCCATCGCCCGCGCGAGCAGCGGTTCGTCCGCGCCCGTATGCTCGACGACCGTCATTTTGTTCTGCGTGAGCGTACCGGTTTTGTCCGAGCAGATGATCTGCGTGCATCCCAGCGTCTCCACGGCGGTCAGCCGGCGGATGACGGCGTTGTGCCGGGCCATTTTGGTCACGCCGATGGACAGCAGGATCGTCACGACCGCCGCCAGCCCCTCCGGGATGGCCGCGACGGCGAGGCTGACCGCCACGAGGAAGGTGTCGAGCACCGTTTTGCCGTCAAACTGGCCCGCGCGCACCAGGCTGAAAACGAACATGAACGCACAGATCCCCACCACCAGGAAGGTCAGCGTCCGGCTGAGCTGCGCCAGGCGGCGCTGCAGCGGCGTCTGATTGTCCGCCGCCTGCGTGAGCACGCCCGCGATTTTGCCCATCTCGGTGCGCATACCGGTTTCCGTCACGACCGCCGTGCCCCGGCCATAGGCCACTGTGCTGCCCATATACACCATGTTGGTCCGGTCGCCGAGCGGCACGTCCTCCTCCCCTGCAAGGGGCTGGATCCCTTTCTCGACCGGCACGGACTCGCCCGTCAGCGCCGCTTCCTCCACCTTGAGGCTCGCGCTCTCGAGCAGGCGCGCATCTGCCGGCACGGCGTCCCCCGCCTCGAGCAGCACCACGTCGCCGGGCACAAGCTTCTCGCTCTCCAGCCGCACGATCTCCCCGTCGCGCAGCACCTTCGAGGTCGCCGCCGTCATGCGTCCGAGCGCCTCAATGGCCTTTTCCGCCTTATTCTCCTGGTAAACGCCCAGCACGGCGTTGATGATCACGACAAACAGGATGATAAACACGTCGGCAAACGATTCCCCCGACAGCGCCGATGTGACGCCTGAGATCGCCGCCGCGACAAGAAGGATGAGGATCATCGGATCCGCCAACTGCTTGGCGAACCGCTTGAGGATCGAATCTTTCTTGCCCTCCTCCAGCCGGTTGGGACCGCTCTCCGCAAGCCGCTGGTCGGCCTCCTTCTGCGTCAGGCCGCCCGCCTGCGCGCGCAGCGCCTCGAGCGTCTGCTGCGCCGTCTCCCGGTACCACTGCATTCCGCTGCCTCCTTTTCCTGCGCCCCGGCGGGCGCAAAGCCTTTTCTTCCTGGCAATTGTTTCCGCGCGGCGGGCTTCTCACCGGCCCGCGCTTGCGTCTTCATTAGTATACCACGGCGGCAGCGTTTTCGTATAGAGGAATTTTTCGATTTTTCCTGCCGGACGTGCCGCTCTTCACACATTTTTCCGCCGTTTGCGGTACAATGCTGTTTATCCATGGAATCGCCCAGCGCGGCGGCCCCAACCGCAAGGGAAGAGGCGACCGGCCGCCGCGCCCTGCCTCGCGGCGCGCCTGGCGTCAGAATATTTTCTTCTGCAAAAGCACACAGGGGAGCGCCGGCCGGGGCGCGCGGTTCCCATCGGGAAATAACCGCCAAAAAAGAAATCAGGAGGGAATTTGTATGGAAGACGCAACGAACATCTTCGGGTACGTCCGCGTATCCACCAAGGAACAGAACGAAGACCGCCAGCTGCTCGCGCTGCGGGAATTCCCCGTGCTCGAGCAGAACATTTTCATGGACAAGCTCAGCGGCAAGGACTTCAACCGTCCGCGGTACAAGCGCCTGGTGCGCAAGCTCAAGCCGGGGAATGTGCTGGTGGTCAAGTCCATCGACCGGCCGGGGCGCAATTACGAGGAGATCCTCGAGCAGTGGCGTATTCTGACCAAGGAGAAAGGCGTGGACATCGTCGTGCTGGACATGCCGCTGCTGGACACGCGCGTGCATGAGCGCGACCTGACCGGCGTGTTCATCGCCGACCTCGTGCTGCAGATCCTGTCCTACGTCGCGCAGACCGAGCGCGAGAACATCCGGCGGCGGCAGGCCGAGGGCATCGCCGCCGCCCGGCTGCGCGGCGTGAGCTTCGGCCGGCCGCGCAAGCCCATCCCGGAGGATTTCCCTCATATTAAAGAGGCCTGGCGCGAAGGCTCTTTCGGCTCGCGGGAGGCGGCGCGCCGCCTCGGCGTGGCGCAGGACACGTTCCTGCGCTGGACGCGCGGAGAATGACGCGCCCGCCGGGCCGGCGGCCGGCGGGAAAGCGGTGATGTCTCGTCCCGCCGTCACAGTCGGGCGACGCGATCGTTTCTTTTCCAGGCCTTTTCCTGGCAGAGAAGGCAGAAATTCAGCGAAACGCACAAGATTGGCGATATTTTGCCCGTCAAAATGATCGAATCCCACACCTTCTATCGCCGATTTTCCTGTTTTGGACGGAAAATCGGGCGTTTTGTCGCGCCGCGTCGGGTTGACAAACCACGCCGTTTGCGGTAAACTCTATCTACTTTGAACCCTTTCCTGCGCATGTGCGCATGGCGCAAATCCGCATTGTCACAGGGTTCGTCACGATTTTTCATCGTTTTGAAGAAATAGGAGTCGTTGGAATGGATATTGATATTGTTCTCACGATTGAACGGTGCATTCACCTGACATTCACGCTTTGCTATGCGTACCAGGTCTTTTACATTTTCTACATGCTCATCCGCGGCAACCGGCCGTTGTCGCTGGCCCGCAAGCAATATCGGTACGCCGTCATCATCTGCGCGCGCAACGAGTCGAACGTCATCGGGCATCTGATCGACAGCATTCATCAGCAGGACTATCCACAGGAGCTGGTGGACGTGCTCGTCGTGGCGGACAACTGCACCGACAACACGGCTGATGTTTCCCGCGAACACGGCGCGAAGGTGTTCGAGCGGTTCAATACCGAGCTGGTCGGCAAGGGATATGCTCTCGACTGGCTGTTCAAGAACCTGTTCGCGTCGGGGGATTTCGACAATTACGACGGATTCTTCGTGTTCGACGCCGATAACCTGCTTGAGCCGAATTACATCACCGAGATGAATAAGGTCTTCGATCGGGGCTTCCAGGCGATCACCAGCTACCGCAATACCAAAAACTATGATTCCAACTGGATCTCGGCGGGCTATTCGCTGTGGTTCCTGCGCGAATCGAAATACCTCAACAACGCCCGCATGAACCTCGGCACGAGCTGCGCCATTTCGGGCACCGGGTTCCTGCTGCACCATGACATCATCAAAAAGCAGGGCGGCTGGAATTACCATCTGCTCACGGAGGACATCGAGTTCACGACCGCCAACGTCATCCAGGGCGAGAGAATCGGCTACTGCCACACCGCGATGTTCTATGACGAGCAGCCCATCACCTTCAAGCAGTCGTGGGTGCAGCGCTTGCGCTGGTCGAAGGGCTTTTATCAGGTGTTCCACAAATACGGCTTCCAGCTGCTCAAAACCATCTTTGTCAAGGGCAGCTTCGCCTGCCTGGATATTTTGATGTCCATTTTCCCCGCGCTGTTCCTGACGCTGCTGAGCATCGTGTGCTACATTGGCGCGGCGATTTACGGCATTTTCGCCATCCAGTCCAGCCCCATGCTGCTTGATCTGGCCATGTCGTTTTTCATCATGGTGTTCAACGTTTACCTGTTCCTTTACCTGGTAGGGCTCATCACCACCATCACAGAATGGAACAATATTCACTGCCGAAATTCCAACAAGATCCTGTATACTTTCACGTTCCCCATCTTCATGCTCACCTACATCCCCATCGCCATCGTGGCGCTGTTCAAAAAGGTCGGCTGGCAGCCGATCCAGCACACGATCGCGCGCCCGGATGTGAAGAAATGACCGACGCTCGGTCCTTTGCTGCGGCCCGTGCTCCCGTGGGAGTACGGGCCGTTTTTCTCGTTTGGCGGGGCGAACGCCGCAAACATCCCGTACATATATTCGCAAAGATTTTATTGTCGCTTGTCCACTTATTGTCTTATTGCACAAAATTCAACGGTAATATTTAGGCAGTATTTCGATACAGTTTCACAGAATGTTAATATGATTTTGCTTTCTGATTGTTTATAATGGAGGCTAAGGAATCAGCAAAGAGTGCTGGAACAGCAATGAGGAGGTTTTTACTATGGGTCAGCCCGCTTTAGGGGAATTTCTGAAGCTCAAAGCCATCAAAAAGGGAGCGGAGGCGCTCGTCGACAACAGCGGCATGAGCGGCTTGGAGGCTTCCAACCACCTGCATCGCCCCAACCCGAAGGACATGTATTTCAGCAAGCAGAAAGGCTCGCTTATCTTCGAGCTCAAGCGCATTGAGCCGCTCGGCCAGCTGCATATCTGGAACTACAACGCGCCGCGCAAGCTCTCCAGCGGCATGAAGGAGATCACGGTCTCCTATTCGCTCGACGGCAAGAAGTTCCGCAAATTCGGCGACTTTGATCTCGCCATCGCGCCCAACTATGAAAACGAGCTGTACGGCGGCATCGCGGCGACGAACCTCAACGATGGCCACCGCACGCCGATCGACTTCCAGGGTATCCCGGCGAAGTTCATCAAGATCACCCCGCGCTCCAATCACGGCGGCGAGGGCTACGGCCTGTCTGAGATCCGCCTGTTCCGCCATAAGATCCGCCCGAACGTCGGCGAATCCATCCCGGTGGAAGCGTTCTGCCCGAAGGATCTGGATTCCATGGCGGTACGCGCCGTCACGGGCATTGGCCTGTCTGGCCGCACTTCCCGGCGCGCCACGACCGGCACGGATCCGGAGACAATGTGGCACACCAACTGCAGCGCGGCGGACGCCTCCATCATCGTCAACTTTGACGGCACCTACCCGATCCGCGAAATGGCCATCTGGAACTACAACGATCCCAACGCGCTGGACGACGGCGTGCAGGAGCTGGACATCTATTACACCGTCAAGAGCCCCTGTGAGATCATCAACAAGGAAGAGGAAGTGCAGGACGGCGACGACAAGAAGCTGGTAGTGGTCGGGCAGGAATTCGACTTTGTCAAGGGCCAGTGGGAGAAGCTCGGCACCTTCAAGATCCCCAAGGGAACCGGCGCGGAAAAGATGCCGCTGAGCACCATCATCCCCTTCGGCGACATTCACGCGCAGCATATCCGCCTGCAGCCGGTTAAGAATTACGGCGGACGCGGCTTCGGCCTGTCGGAAGTCCGCTTCTTCTCGGGCAAGGGCTGGGCGGTCGAGCCGGCGCGCAACTGGACGGGCCTGCTGTCCACCTCCGGCGATTTCCGTTACTGCGGCACCGCCGCGACGCGCGAGGGCGGCTGGATCGGTGCGGACGGCATCTTCTCCTATAATCTCGACGGCCCGCAGGTGCAGGGCACGAACAACAAAGACAGCAACAACATCTTCATTTTCCAGGACACAGTGGTCGGCAAATTCAACAACTACAAGGGCTGGACCCCCAAATACGGCTTCACCGCCTCCCACAATGGCTGGGTCAATGGCTCGTACCTTTACCTCAAGGGCAATGAGCCGGATCCGCGCAAGGCGCGCTTCGTGCTCCAGGGCGCGAATTCCGAGCAGAACCCCTACGGCAACATCACCGACGAGCATTACTGGCTGTGCGACTACACCAAGGTCGGCAACGCGCTGTATATCGTCGGCATCCGGTATTTCGGCTGGGATTCCCCCGAAGGCCCGAACGGCCACGACCTGGTTCGTATCCCGCTGGGTGCGGATGGCTATCCCGATCTGGACAAGGTGCCGGAGCTGGTGGTCAAGGACGTTCCCAACTATATCCGCAACAAGGACACCACGCTGCACTTCGAGGCCATTCTGGAGAATACGGAAGAATCCGGCATGCCCAGCCCGGACGGCTATATTTACATTTACGGCCGGCAGGGCAGCGGCAGAAAGCTCATCATCTCCCGCGTGCGCAAGAGCGATTACGCCGATCACAGCCAGTATGAATACTGGAACGGCAGCGAATGGGTGCAGGGTGATCCGCTCGCGGCCAACACGCCGGAAGCCATTATCGGCGACTACGCGGTCGGCAACGAGGGCAGCATTTCGCCCATCCGCGGCGGCATGTTCGACGGCAAGTTCCTCAATGTTTACACCGCCGGCAGCATCGACGGCCAGGTGGCCTTCACCTCGTCGGACAGCATGACCGGCCCCTTCACCGACCCGACGCACATTTACTGGGCAGTCGAGCGGTATAAGATTCCGCTGGATTACTACGAGGGCGAGCCGCTGTACCAGTGGAACTATAACGCCAAAGCGCACCACAACCTGTCCAAGGAAGGCGAGCTGCTCATTTCCTACCATATGGGCCTGCAGCACGCCGGCAACCTGACGGTCGCGCTGGAGTACCATCATCCGTGGTTCATCACCATGTTCGAGATCAAATAACATTTCCCGTTGAGTCAAGAAGCGCCCGAACTGCGTACTTCGCAAGTTCGGGCGCGTTCATTTTCCGGCCGGGGGGAATTTCCACGCACACCAGCGCAGAGGAGGACCATCCCCGTCCCCATCCGCAGGCGGCTCTGGGTGCGGGTGAGGAGCGCCTTGCGCCACAGGCTTTCACCTGTAAAGGGGAACGGATTTGGGCGGCCGGCGGATCCACTGCCAGCAGGACCCGTTCCACCCGTAACCCATCGCGCTCGTAAAAAGGGAGATTCCCAGAGCACGGGAGGCTGCGAGGCAGGAAGCCGTCCCTATCCGCAAGGAACTCTCCCGCCGGGCGCATTGCCCTTTGCCCACCGAGGGTAGTAACGCCTGAAAACAGGAAAACAACCTTTCCTCCCGTTTGCTGGGGAGCACGGCGCTTTTCAGGAGCGAAGGGAACGACCGGTGAGACAACCAAGGCGGCCGATAAGGCTGATATCTGCGGGCGGGGAACACTGCCGGGCGCTTGCTTTGCGCCCCCAAACCGTGTTTATCCTTGCCTGCCGAGGGACCATATTGGCCTGAAAAGACGGGCTCAAGCATGCGTAAGATGCACCAGGTGCGCGATGGAAGGGATGGACATGCCCTGCTGCGAGGAGGTGGGGGACATCAGCGCGCCTGTCGCCATGAACAGCACGTTGTTCAGCGTGCCGTTCTCGATGCGCGGCAGCAGGTAACCGCACAGCACGGAGGCCGCGCAGCCGCAGCCCGAGCCGCCGGCATGCACGTCCTGCCGGTCGCGGTCGTAGATCATCAGCCCGCAGTCCGTATAATTCGCGCCGAGCGGCTTGCCTTCCCGCTGCATCAGGTCGCGGAGAATCTCCGACCCCACCTGGCCCAGGTCGCCGGTGATGATCAGATCGTAATCGTCCGGCGCGGTGGCCGTGTCGGTGAAAAAGGACACCAGCGTGTCCAGCGCGGCCGGCGCCATCGCCGCACCCATGTTGTTCGCGTCCGTGACGCCCATGTCCACGATGCGCCCGGGCGTCACGTCCTTGATGCAGATGGCGCTCGCCGTGGGGGAGACGGCCGCCACGCCCGCGCCCGTCACCGTCCACTGCGAGGTCGGCGTGCGCTGCCCGCCGTACCCCAGCGGGAAGCGGAACTGCCGCTCCGCCGAGCAGAAATGCGACTCCGCCGTGACGAGCGCGTGGTTCGTCACGCCTGCGCCGGCGCACAGCCCCGCGAGCACAAGCCCCTCGGCCATCGTGGAGCACGCGCCGTACAGCCCGATCGTGGGGATACCCATACTGCGCACCGCCATCGTCGACCCCATGCATTGGTCGAGCAGATCGCCGCAGAAGATCATGTCGTAATCCTTCACCGGCACGTTGCTTTTGGATACGCACAGGTCGATGGCCTGCTTGAGCAGCGTGCTTTCCGCTTTCTCCCAGCTGCTCTGGCCGAGCGTTGTGTCGTCGCAGATCTTGTCAAATTCATTGCCGATGGGGCCTTCGCCCTCTTTTTTGCCCACCACGGCGGCGTAGGAATGGATATAGGCGCCGTCGATGGTGAGCGAACGTCCGATTCGTGTGATCATGCTTTTCCCGTCCCTTTCGTTGCTGCGTTTGCGTCCCCGGTCAGACGAGCATCTGCCAGACCCATAGGATCACGCCATAGAGCACAGAGGCCATCACGCCGAACACGATGACCGGACCGGCGATGGTGAACATTTTGGCGCCCACGCCGAGGATCTGCCCTTCGCTTTTGTATTCGATCGCGGGGGAAGCCACCGCGTTGGCGAAGCCTGTGATGGGCACGAGCGTGCCGGCGCCGCCGTGCTTGGCGATTTTGTAATACAGCCCCAGCCCCGTCAGCACGACGGAGAGGAAGATGAGCGTTACAGACACGAGCGTGGATGCGGTTTTTTCCTCCGCGCCGGCGCTGGAATAGAGCAGCAGCAGTACCTGCCCGAACGCGCAGATCAGTCCGCCGATGAGAAACGCCTTGAGCATATTGACGCCGAGCTTGGAATTGGGCGATTTGGATTTGACGAGAACGTTGTATTCCTGATTGGTCATGCATAGCGCCTCCGTTGTTTTTTATCATGCTTAGTATGGCTTGCCGGTGGGAAAACTATGCAGCGCTGGGAAGGAAAAAGGAACCGGCGGCCGCGCGTTCAGGAATGGTTGCCGCCAGAATCGAAATTTGTTATAATGAGAATTAATTTGATAATTTAATAATAATTGTAGGGAGGGAATAAAGATGAGAATTAAAATATTTAACAAGCTGGCTTCAATGACAATTAAAAGCAAAATCGTAGCAGGAATCGCGGCTGTTGCGGTTGTGGTTGGTTCAATGGCTACAGTGGTTGTCATAACGAATACAAAGCCGGATAATCTCCCGGCGGCGAATGTAAACATTACCACATCTGCGACGAAAAGTATAGCTGAATATAGTAGTGAACCAGAGACGGCAACCACAAGCATAGCGGAATCACAGACGGAAGGAAGTCAAAATACAACCACATCGGTTGCGTCTACTACCTCTACTCCTACAATTACTACTTCTACTACAATTTCTTCAACAACGACACCAACACAACCTTCGGTGCCACAGGTGAATAAATATGGAGCTTCTCAGTGGGGATTTTCTTTTACTGATGGACGTTACTTTACTCAACAAGATGATTGGCTTTATATTAGTTTGGGGCTTCGTCGTACTGGTTATGATAATCCAATATATAAAGTAAAAACTGACGGAACTAGTCTGACAGAAATATTTAATACTAAAAAGGGAGTTCCTACATGTTTGAATGTAGTGGGTGATTGGATTTATTACAAGATTGAGGTCGCTCAATCTCCTGAGCATGGTAATTTATATAGAATAAAAACTGATGGTACTAATGAACAGCGATTAAATGATGATAACTGGAAATGTAAATATCTAATTGTAGTTAACGATTGGATTTATTTTTCTAGATATTATGGTGAAACAGAGAGCGATAATACAAAACTCGAGATATGCAGGATGAAAACAAATGGAAGTAGTTTGCAAGTTTTGATTGATAATTCTAATTGGTTATTTTGGGTAGCAGATGAATGGATTTACTACGTAAGTGAGGACCAAAATGGAATGTACGCAATATATAAAATGAAGCTCAACGGCAATGACAAGCAGCTGTTGTTAGATGATTTGTCCAATCCGGTTGTTCCTAAGTTCCATGATGGGTGGGTATATTTTCAGGATGATAATCATTTCTCCGAAGAACCGATTAGTACTTACCGAATTCGATCTGATGGAACTGGTAGCCCAGAGACACTTTGTTTTTCATGTATAGACAATCCTGATAATATTCCTAATATATATCCTCCTGTTTACATTAACGATGGATGGTATTATTATGGAGTTTTATGGCGGTGCAAAGTAGATGGGAGCGGTGCAAAACCAGTTAAAGTTTTTACAGGCGAGCAACAAGGATTGGGATTCTACGATAACTGTTTTTATTATATTGTTTTTGAGGGAACAGAAACCATTACCTCTACTATATATAAAATAAATGTCGATGGCACCGGGGAACAAAAACTGATAAGTATACCGGAATCGGTATTTTTCTAAACCGAAAGCGACCGGGAAGCCGCGCGGCGGGCGGCGCGTCCGGGGAGGCGAAAATATGCGGATTTATTATTGTGACTGGCGGGAGCTCCCGGCGCAGGCCCTCGCGGCGGAGGCGGCGCGCCTGCCGCGCGCCGAGCGGCAGCGTCTGCCCCGGATGCGCCGGGAACGCGCGGCGGAGAAGCTCGCCGGCCGGCTGCTCGCGCGGCAGGCCGTCGCCGTGCAGTGCGGGATCGCGCCCGAGACGGTGCGCTTCTCCCGCTCGAAATACGGCAAACCCTATTGCGTCGGCGCGCCGGCGCATGTGAGCATCGCGCACAGCGCAGGCCGGGTCGCCTGCGCCGTGAGCGATGCCCCGGTGGGGCTGGATCTCGAACGCGTGCGGGAGATCGACCCCGCCGTGTCGCGCAAATTCTGCACGCCGCCGGAGGCGGCCTATCTCGCCGCTGCGCCGGACGAAGCCGAGCGGCAGGCGCGCTTTTTCCGGCTGTGGACGCTCAAAGAAGCCTATCTCAAGGCGGAGGGGCGCGGGCTGTATCTGCCGCTGAAAAGCGTGACGTTTTTTCCCGCGCCGGACGGGGCGGACGGACCGGTGCGCAGCAGCCGCCGGCGCTGGCGCTTCACGCTGCTGCGAGACGGGGATTTCCAGTTCGCAGCGGCGCAGCGCGCGGGCGACGAGACGCCCGTGACGCTGCAACGCTATCGTCCGCAGGGCCTGGAAGGGGAGAAACAGCGCCCCGGCGGGGAGACGCGCGGAGCAGAATAGCCGGCGCGCACCGTGGAAAATTCCAAAACGCCGGCCGGCGCCGGGAAACGATCTGGCGGAGAGCGGCGCTGCCCGATGGAACGGCCGGCGGCGCTGAAAAATGAGATCACACCCCGCGCCGCCGGCCGCCGGCGCGTGAACGCCCCGTTTGCGGCAAGAGGCGCGAACGGAACTTTACAGGAAAGGAGCGGCTGCCATGCCGGAAAATCCCAAGCTCGCCTGGCTGCGCGCCGAGGCGGCCAAGCTGCCGCTGCAGCCAGGCGTCTATATCATGAAGGACGCGCAGCACACCATCATCTATATCGGCAAGGCCAAGCAGCTGCGCAACCGCGTCGGGCAGTATTTCGCCCGCGCCGCCAAGCACCCGCCCAAGGTGGAGAAAATGGTCGAGCATGTCGATCATTTCGACTACATCATCGTGGACAGCGAATTCGAGGCGCTGGTGCTGGAGAGCAGCCTCATCAAGCAGCACAAGCCCAAGTACAACATCCTGCTCAAGGACGACAAGGGCTATCATTATCTGCGCGTGTCGCTCAACGAGCTCTATCCGCGCATCACGGTCTGCCACGCCAAGGACAAACGCGACGACGGCGCGACCTATCTCGGCCCCTACACGTCCTCCTACCTCGTGCGCGAGGCGGCGGATGAGGCGTGCAAGGCGTTCCGTCTCGCGGTATGCAACCGCCGTCTGCCGCAGGACATCGGGAAGGACCGGCCCTGCCTGAACTATCATATCGGCCAGTGCAGCGGGCCATGCGCCAACCGCATCTCGCAGCAGGAATATCACGAAAGCGCCGAGAACGCCTTCGCCTTTCTCAAGGGCGGCAACGCCGGCGCGACGGCCGAGATGACGCGCAAAATGCACGAAGCGGCGGAGAACCTCGAATTCGAAAAAGCCGCGCGCTACCGCGACACCATCGCCATCCTCTCGCGCATCGCGGCGCGGCCCAAAGTGGTCGACGCGGCGCTGGAGGACGCCGACGTCATCGCCCTCGCGCAGCTGACCGGGCGCGCGTGCTTCCAGGTTTTCTCCATCCGGGAGCATCGGCTGACCGACCGGGAGGAATTCCTGCTCGACGGTGTGGAGCCGGAGGACGCGCCGGCGCTGCGCGCAGAGTTTTTGCAGTCGTATTATTCCATGCGCGAGACGGTGCCGCATGTAGTGCTGCTCGACGCGCTGCCCGAGGATGCCGCGCTGCTCGAACGCTTCCTCTCGCAGAAAGCAGGCCGCAAGGTGACGCTGCGCGTGCCGCAGAAGGGGGAAGGGCTGGAATTCGTGCGCATGGCGGAGAATAACGCGGTGCATAAGCTGCAAAATTCCCTCAACCGCACCGACCGCAGCTGGAAGGCGGTGGGCGAGCTGGCGGTGCTGCTGGGGCTGCCCGACCCGCCGCATCTGATCGAGTCGTATGACATTTCCAACACGGCCGGCAGCGATATGGTGGCCGCGATGGTGGTATTCCGCGACGGCCGGCCGGACAAATCCCGCCTGCGCCGCTTCAAGATCCAGACGCTCGCCGACCAGGACGACCCCGCCGCCATGGCGGAGGTGGTGGAGCGCAGCCTGCGCCGCCGCCTGCCGGACGGCGACCGCCCGCCTGACGAGAAATTCGGCGAGCTGCCCGACCTGATCCTGCTCGACGGCGGCAAGACGCAGGTCGCGGCGGTGCGGCGCGTGCTCGACTCGCTGGGACTTTCCATCCCGCTGTTCGGTATGGTCAAGGACAGCCGCCACCGCACCCGCGCCATTGAGGCGGGCGGGCGCGAGATCGCCATCCAGGCCAACCGCTCGGTTTTCACGCTGGTCAGCAGCATTCAGGAGGAGGTGCATCGCGCCGCCATCGGGTATCATCACGTTTCCCGCGCGAAATCCTCCCTTTCGATGAAGCTCACGCAGATTCCCGGCATCGGCAAGGAGCGTGCCGCGCTGCTGCTGCGGGAATTCAAGACGCTCGCCGGGATCCGCCGCGCGAGCGTGGAGGAGCTGGCGGCGGTCAAGGGCATGACGCGCCCGGCGGCCGAGGCGGTCTACGCCGCGTTCGAACACGACGATCCCGCGCCTCCTGCGGAATGACCGTCGGGGGCGCGCCGCGCCGGCGGACAGGAGCGTTCGCTGTGCATGCGGCCGCCCGCGCGAAGGGCCGGGAGAATGGCGCTGCGGCACGGAAAGAAGGGAAATTTTTCCATGCAACAAAACGGCGCGCGGCAAGAGGGGAATTCGGATAGAGCGTGCGCCGGACGGGGCGGATGTGCGACTTTTTATGCATTTTCTTCGGATAAATGGTTGACATATTCCCAAAGATATACGATAATAGAAACTATATTGAAAGAATGGTGCGATAGGATGAGAGTGGTCACAGGTTCCGCCCGGGGACACCGGCTCGCGACGCTCGAGGGGGAGGAAGTCCGCCCGACGGCCAGCCGTGTCAAAGAGGCGATTTTCAGCAGTTTGCAGTTGGAGATTCCCGGCAGCCGGGTGCTGGATCTGTTCGCCGGCAGCGGGCAGCTGGGGATCGAGGCGCTGTCCCGCGGGGCGGCGTCCTGCGTGTTTTGCGACGCGCGGCCCGAGGCGGTGCAGATCGTGCGGCAGAATCTTGCGCATACCAAGCTCGCGGCGGCTGCCCGCGTGGCGCAGTGCGACTTTTCCGAGATTCTGCGCAGCGCGGGGGAATATGACATCGCGTTTGTCGATCCGCCCTATTCCCGCGGCATCATCGACGCGGTGCTGCCGGCGCTCGCGGGGCATATGAGCCCGGGCGGCGTCATCGTCTGCGAGAGCGACGAGCGCGACGCGCTGCCTGCGCAGGCCGGCGGCTTTGT
The DNA here is from genome assembly GCA_904420005.1 of Candidatus Tabaqchalia intestinavium. GTDB lineage: Bacteria > Bacillota > Clostridia > Oscillospirales > CAJFTT01 > Tabaqchalia > Tabaqchalia intestinavium. Next base: position 40,454 of record CAJFTT010000015.1, read on the forward strand.
CCAGACTGCGCAGCGGCGGTACGGCCGCACCAGGATCACCTATTATCGAAAAGCGGCGGCGCCGTCCGCCTGAATCTGGAGGTGCGCGATGTGAAGATCGGCGTTTATCCCGGCAGCTTTGACCCCATCACGTTGGGGCATCTGGACATCATCCGCCGCGCCGCGCCCATGTTTGACGAGTTCGTCGTCGCGGTGATGATCAATTCCGCCAAGCATTATATGTTCGACGCAGCGCAGCGCTGCGATTTCATCCGCCGCTCGACCGCAGACATGCCCAACGTCACGGTGGAGACGCACGACGGCCTGCTCGCGGAATATACGCGCCAGCGCGGCGCGACGGCCATCATCAAGGGGCTGCGCGCCATCTCGGATTTTGAATATGAATTCCAGATGGCGCTGATCAATAAAAAGCTCAATCCTTCGCTGGAAACGGTGTTTCTCACGACCAGCTCGGATTATATGTTTCTCAGTTCCAGCATCGTCAAGGAGGTCGGGCGCTACGGCGGGGATGTTTCCGGTTTCCTGCCGCCGCAGATTCTGGATGACGTCGTGCAAAAAATGAGGGTATGAAGGAGAGAAGAACGATGAACATGGACGAATATCTCGACGCGTTGGGCGACCTGGTGGACGACGCGTGGACCATGCCGCTCACCGGCGGCAAAGCGATGGTGGACGCGGGACGCATCCGCGAGATTATCGAGGATATCCGCCTGGCGATGCCCACGGAGATCAAGCAGGCGAAGATGATCGTCGCCGACCGCGCGGATATCATCGCCAAGGCCAAAGCCGAGGCTGACTATATCGTGCGCAACGCGGAAGAGCGCGCCAAGGCGATGCTCAACCATGAGGAGATCCTCAAGCAGGCGCAGGCACGCGCCACGGAGCTGCTCGAGCAGGCGCAGCAGAAGGCGCGCGAGATGCGCCGCGCCGCGACGGACTTCGCGGAGACGATGCTCAAAAATACCGAGGAGACGCTGGTGCATTCGCTGACGGAGGTCAAGCAGGCGCGCAGCGCGCTGAAAATCCCCAAAAAGACCGACTGAAGGCAGGCGGGACGCTTCAAAAATGCGGCGTGCCGGCTTCGGAGTGCGGCGCGCCTTTTCCCGGCTGCTTTGCGGTAGGACGCAATGCGGCCGGGATTTTTTCGACAGGGGGGAAGGGACTGCAGTCCGCAGCTGCGCAGACGGCGCCGCCGCGCTTTTTGACCTGCCTGCCGGCGGCGCGCTTTTCTCCGGCCGGAGGCGGCAAACCGGAACGGCTGCGGGCGCGCGCTCGAAAGTAGGCGCCGCGCTCGAAGAATCGGGGCAATCGCGCGGGACGTCCGCACGACCGAGTTTTTTTGACCGGGGAGGGTTGGGCATGCGAAAGGAAACGGCATCCGGAAAGCATTTCGAGACAGTTCTGCCGGCGGGCTACCGCGAGGTGTACTGCATCGACGCGCAAAAGGCAAAGACCGGGGTGATTATGAACGTTGTGGCTGCCGGGGTGATCGCGCTGATCCTGCTGGTTTCCGTGTGCATCATTCGGCCGGAGGGCTTTTTTGACAACTACAGCCTGCTGCGCAATTGGGCGCTGGTTGTGGCGCTTGTGGCCTATATCGTGCTGCACGAGGTCACCCATGGCGTCGCGTACAAATGCCTGACCGGCCGGAAGCTCACGTTCGGCCTGACGCTGACGGTCGCCTATTGCGGCGTTCCCGATGTGTATGTTTATCGCCGGGCTGCGTTGATCTCGCTGCTCGCGCCGTTTGTCCTGTTCTTTCCGGTCTTTCTGCTCCCGGCGCTGCTGCTTCGCGACGCGTGGGATCAGATTTATGCCGCGGCCCTTTTTGCGCTGCATGTCGGCGGATGCGTCGGCGATCTCTATGGAGCGTTTCTGTATTGCTTCCGCTTCCGCGATCCGTCCACGCTCATGCAGGATACGGGGCCGAAGCAGACGTTCTATCAGAAGGGCTGAAACCGCGTCGCCGCGACGCGGTTGGGGCAGGAAAGAAAAGAAGCGCGGCCCGCCAA
>CAJFTT010000016.1 GCA_904420005.1 Candidatus Tabaqchalia intestinavium
AAACTATACCCTATAAGGCTCTGTCCTTCTACTTTTTTATTCGCTTTTTCTTGCCCTGCTGTCCAATATGTATTGTAGCTCTACAACCCTTTCTGTCACAAAACGTAATCCCCGCTTGAATCAAATGGACATCCGTGGTAGAATAATAACAATTATGCAGTATTTTCCTACTCGGCCTATGCGTAGCCAGGACAGCCGCAACGGTCGGCGTTCGGTTCCTTTTTCTTCCCCCGCGTCTTACGCGCACTCACCAAACCCGCAGGAGGTTTCGTCATGACTCAAACCGCCCATCGCCCGTTTACCGCCCGGCTCCGGTCGAGCGTCCGTTACTGGCAGGTGTTCCAATTCGGCGCGCTCATCGCGGCGACATTCCTGCTCATTTATATGATCCGTGACGGCGGGCCATTCCTGTTCTATGGCGATTTCAATGTCCAGCAGATCCCGTTTTATATCGAAGCCAACCGCGCCGTGCGCAGCGGCATGACCGGCTGGAACCCCTATACCGACCTTGGCGTCAATTTCATCGGGTCCTACAGCTTCTATCTGCTGGGGTCCCCCTTTTTCTGGCTGACGACGCTGCTGCCGCTGGAATATGTCGGTTACAGTCTCGGGTTCCTCTATATCCTCAAATTCGCCTGCGCGTCGCTGACAGCTTACCTCTACCTCGAGCGGTTCGTGCAGCGGAAAGAATACGCCATGATCGGCGCTTTTCTCTATGCTTTCTCCGGCTGGGGGATCTACAATATCTTTTTCAACCACTTCCACGAGGCGCTGGTTTTCTTCCCGCTGCTATTGCTGGGAATTGAAAAATATATGAAAGACGGTTCGCGCGGCGTATTCGCTTTCGCGGTGTTTGTCAACGCCATCGTCAACTACTATTTCTTCTTCGGCGAAGTCATTTTCTGCCTGATTTATTTCTTCCTGCGGTGCCTGTCGGACGACTGGGAGCTGTCGCTGGGCAAACTGGGCGGGATCGCGCTGGAGGCGGTCATCGGCCTGGGTATGTCGGCGATCCTGCTGGTGCCGTCGATTTATTCGGTGCTGGACAATCCCCGCACCAGCAGCACCATCAACGGCTGGAACGCGCTGATGTACTCCCCCGAGCAGCGTTATGGGCTGATTATCGAATCCTTTTTCTTCCCGCCGGATATTCCCGCACGACCCAATTTCTTCCCCGATTCGGACTCGAAATGGGCTTCTACGGCCGGCTGGCTGCCGCTGTTCAGTATGACGGGCGTCATCGCCTATCTGCAAAGCCGCAAAAAAGACTGGCTCAAGCGCATCATTTATGTCTGCATTTTCATGGCGATGATCCCCTTCCTCAATTCATTGTTCTCCGCCATGAATTACGGCTACTATTCCCGCTGGTTTTATATGCCGATCCTGATGATGGCGCTGGCCACCATCATCAGCCTTGACCGCGAGGACATCAACTGGGCGCGCGGATTCCGCCGGACAGCCTTCATCACGCTGTTCATCACGTTCGCCATCGGGTTCACGCCCGCCTCTTCTGACCCGGACCCCATCTCAGAGGAAAAGCTGCTGTATACCTCGCTGTTCATTCTGCTGATGGCGGCGCTGCTCATCATCGGGCTGCTGGTGTGGATGCGGCAGCGGTTTGAAGCAAAGCGCACCCCGCTGCGGCAGCGGGCGCTGCCTTATGTGCTGACGATCCTGGGCGTGGCGGTGCTGGCCGCCGGCCTGCTGTACCTGGTTCGCCAAATCGGCGTGGAGCTGGGCGTATACGCCTACACCGACCGCTTCTTCCTGTATGTTTTCATCGCGCTGGTGTCGCTGTTCGTGTGCGGGCTGCTGCTGTTCGTGATGCGCCGCAGCCACCGCTGGTTCACCCCCGTGACGCTCATCGCGCTGACGCTGGTGATCGCCATTTACGCCAATGTTTTCATCTGCATCGGGCGCGCGCACAGCTTCGACCGGTCGATGATCAAAAACACGCTCATCGACCAGACCGAAGGCATCGATCTGCCCGATCAGGACAAGGTGCGCGTCGACGTGCTGCCGGGCAGCATGGACAATCTTCCCATGTTCTGGGGGCTGCAGACCATTCAGGCCTTTCACAGCGTCGTGCCCAGCTCGATCATGGATTTTTACGAAAGCGTGGGCGTCGAGCGCGGCGTGGCGTCGCGGCCGGAATGGTCCCATCAGGGACTGCGCGCGCTGCTCTCCGTGCGCTGGCTGATCGATCCGGATAACGATTCGGTCGATGAGATCAACCAGTATTCCGGCTGGCGGTACGACCACGAAGTGCTGGGATATGGCATTTATGAAAACGAGAATTATATCCCGATGGGCTTCACCTACGACCAGTTCATCACGCTCGACGGCTGGGAGGCCTGCGCGCAGAGCAGCCGGGAAAAGCTCCTGCTGCACGCGATCCTGCTCGACGACACGCAGGTGGAGAAATATAAAGACATCCTGCAGCTGCTGCCGCTGTGCGACGAGGACCTCGCGCTGGAAGAGCAGCTTTACGGCGCGCAGGAGGACGATTCCGAGGATTGGATGCCGGATATTGGGGATTATATTGAATGGCCGGGCCTGTATGACGAGGCCATCGCGCAGGCTTGCGCCGATCGGCGCGCCGGCAGCTGCTATGAATTTGCCTATGACAACGGCGGCTTCACCGCAAAAATCCAGCCCGAGCACGACAATCTCGTCTTTTTCTCCGTCCCGTGGGACGCCGACTGGAGCGCCACCGTCAACGGTGAGCCGGTGGAGATCGAGCGTGTCAATGTCGGTTTCATGGCGGTGCGCGTAACGGGCGGCATCGACAACGTCATCCGCTTTGAATACAGGACGCCCGGCCTGATCGACGGCATCACCGTTTCCGGCCTTTATATTCCGGGCGGCGTCTTCATCAGCGCCGGCAGCGCCGTCGTGTTTGTGGGATACCTGATCACCTGCGCGTTGCTGCGCCGTCGCCGCCGCAAAATGGCGGCGCAGGCCCAGGCAGATGTGCAGATCGTCACCGCTGAGCCGCTGCCGTTCGGGCAGACAGAGGCGCCCGCCGATCCAGGCACCGTATCGCCGCAGGAAGATGACGATCCTTTCTTCCCGCCGCTGCCGGACGCGCCGCCGGGGTATCCGTCCGGCTCCGCCGACGACGAGACTGCGAATCAAGACGAGGGCCGTTGGCCGCCCGATACGCCGAACATGCCATAAGGCGCGCGCCAGACAAGGCATCCTCCGCACCGCAATCAACAAAAGGATGTGATAAATCCCCATGAAAACCATTTATCTGGTCGTTCCCTGCTACAATGAAGAAGAAGTGCTTCCCGAAACGACCAAGCGGCTAACCGCCAAGCTGCAGTCGCTGCAGGAGAGCGGCGTCGTGACGCCGGAGAGCCGGATCCTTTATGTCGACGACGGCAGCCGAGACCGTACCTGGGAGCTCATCTGCCAATATAACCGGGAAAACCCTTACGTCTGCGGGGTCAAGCTCTCCCGCAACAAGGGCCATCAGAATGCGCTGATGGCCGGCCTGACGACGGCGCGGGAGCAGTGCGACGCCGCGATCAGTCTCGACTGCGACCTGCAGGACGACATCGAGGCCATCGACCGGTTCCTGGAAGAATTTGAAAAGGGCAACGACATTGTTTACGGCGTGCGTTCCAGCCGCAAGACGGATACCTTTTTCAAGCGTACCTCGGCGCAGATGTTCTACAAATTCATGAAGCTCATGGGCGTGGACATCGTGTACAATCACGCCGACTACCGCCTGATGAGCCGCCGCGCGCTCGACGCGCTCATGGAGTTTGGGGAAGTCAACATGTTCCTGCGCGGCATGGTGCCGCTGATCGGGTTCCGCTCCTCGACGGTGACTTATGAGCGCGCGGAGCGCTTTGCGGGGGAAAGCAAATATCCGCTGAAGAAAATGCTGTACTTCGCGTTTGACGGCATCACATCCTTCAGCGTCAAGCCCATCCGCATGATCCTGTCGATCGGCGTGATCTTCATGATCCTCAGCCTGGTCCTGCTGCTTTACGCGCTGATCGTCAAGCTGACGGGCAACGCCGACGCCGGCTGGCCGACGCTGTTCGGTTCCATCTGGTTCCTCGGCGGGTTGCAGATGTTCAGCATCGGCCTTGTGGGCGAATATATCGGCAAAATTTACACCGAAACCAAGCGCCGCCCTCGCTATTTCATCGAGCAGATTCTGCAGAAATAAGCGGCGGTACACTCGCTTTATCCCGCCGGAATATCCGGCTACACAGAAAGGCAGGTTTCCCTTTATGAAAAAAATCCTGGCGCTGCTGCTCGCTGCAGCCTCCCTGTTCCTTCTCCCCTCCTGCACCGCTCTGCTGTCCCAGCAGCAGATGGCCGCGGAGGAGCAATACATCACCTGGCAGGTGCCGGAAGAGCTCATCGTCATGACGAAGGACAACATTTCCGAACATCAGGACATTCTCGACACACTGGGCGTTCCCGCGGAGCAGGCGGAGAGCTATCTGACACAGAATAACATGTTCTTCACCAGCTTCCTCAAGCGCACCGACGACGCGGGCAACGTCTCTTATCCGGTGGAAATGTTCCTCAACACCGCCTGGAGCGATTATTCGGAAAATGTCTTTGATTTTGGCCGGCTGAGCGAAGAGGATCTTGCCGCCAATCTCGAGGCGTTTGTCAGCGTGGAACAGGCGCAAAAGAACGGTTACGAGGTGTCGGACATCCACTGGGTCGATCAGGGCGGCGCGAAATATATCATGTACAACTACAACACTACCCCCTCTACCGATTCCCCCACGCAGTATGGCACGCAGTATATGACCATTTATAACGGCTCGATTTACTGTCTGGCGCTGGTTTCCTCCGAGCCGCTGACAGAGGAAGTCACAGCGCTGCGCGACGAGCTCTTTTCCTCGCTTGGGTTCTCCAAGACGCTCACGCCCACGCAGGAGTATGACCCGCAGTTTAATTCCCTGTCGCACGGCTTCGTCCGCTTTATCAAAAACAATGTGCTGGAGGTCATCATCATCGCGGTGCTGACGGTCGGCATCACGATCTTTTTCCTCTACCGCTCTCACCGGCGCAAAAAGCTGGGCCTGACCAAGAAGAAGGACAACGTCGTGCGCGCCAATTACCTGCGCTGAGAACGGGGGCTGATCGCTATGCCGCTGTTTGGGCGCAAGAAAGACCCTTATTCGGGCGGGCGCGCGCTGCTGCGCCGGCTGGACGGCACGCGCATCGCCTATGCCGCCGAGCGGCGGGCGGACGGCCCGGAAAAGGTCCTGGGGAAAGGCGGCGCGGTCGTCGCCACGGAAGAGAAGCTGTCCCTGCTCGTCGCGGGGCGGGTCGTCTTTTCCTGCCCGGCGGGGCAGGTCAAATGCGGCGAGCTGCAAAGCGGCGACGGCGCCATCTTTGAGGGAATCGACCTGGACACCGGCGAAGTGCGCACGGTGGTGGCTTATTTCACCTCCCCCATCCGCCGTCCCCGCTGAGCTGGCGAGCGCATCGGCTCAGATGTGCTCCGGCCGTCCTGCCGGGGCTGAACGCTACGAACGCAAACAGGTTGCTTCGGATCCCGTCCCCTGCAGGGACGGGAATCTTTTTCCACAGAACAGAGTCCTTAAGAACGCCGGGCCTCGTCCCCGCAGAGGGACGGGGCTTCTCCTTTCTGCCTTCTCCGCACTGTGCAGCGCTTGCCCCGTACAGGATGATATTCACACCCAGCGATTTCCCCGAAAGGAGTGTTGGTTCATGCATATGCATTCCCGCCGCATTGCATCGTTGCTGCTCGCCGGTATTCTGCTGCTGTGCGCCGCCTGCCGGTCGCCGGACGCCGACGGGGTTTCCTCCGGTACGGCTTCCTTCTCCGGCCCGGATTTCCCGGTGTCTGTGACGCTCGTTCCCGGCGACACGCCGGTGGAGCTCTATTTCCCCGCCATGCGCATCGCCACCGTCGGGGAGGATGTGTTCCACGGTCTGTGCCTGCTCTCCCTGCAGGAACGCATCGTCGCGGCCGATTCCGCCGGCGGGGCCAAAGTGGTGGATGGGCAGGACATCGCGGACATCGGCCTGCCGCAGATGCTCGACACAGCGGAGATCATTGCGCAAAACGTCGATACCGTGCTCACCTCCGTCTCTCTGCCGACTGATACGCTTGACGCGCTGACCTCGCAGGGGATTTCCGTGCTCCGGGTGCAAAGCGCCGGTTCTCTTGCCGCGTTGTCGGATTTCCTGCGCGCATTGGCTTCCGTCACGCTGGGCGCCCATACCGGCGCGGCCCGCGCCGATTCGGTCGTCGCGCCGCTGGAGGAAACCATCCTGGCAGCGCAAAGCGCCGCCGGCAGCGAACCCAAACCCACGGCCTTTTACGCCGCGACATTTGGAGACTACGGCCTGCGCACCGCAGCGGCGGACAGCGCTGTGGCAGAGCTGCTTTCGCTGTATTTCACGCTGCCTCTTTCCGGCAGCGTGACGGAGGAGGATCTGCTCGCCTGCGACCCGGCCGTGATCCTTGTCGACGCCGGCCAGGAGGAGGCGTTCCGGCAGGCTTATGCTCCCCTCGGCCTGACCGCGGTCGAGACCGGGCGTGTCGTCGGCATCCCCAACCCGCAGAAAGCCCTGTCTTCTTTCCGCCTGCAGCCGGTTCTGGACGCGCTGCAGGCCGCCTAAAGCGAACGGCGGTCAGCCCTGCCGGACCCATGCATAAACCCGATCGTCTTCCCCGCCGGTTGCGTTGTCATATGCACCGTTCGCGCCCCTCTCTGCGTCAAGGGCCCCTGCACAACGCGCTCGCGTACTTACGCTTAATCCCGTCCGCGGCGGATGCATCGCTTTTGCCGCCCGCCAGACGCTGCGCCGACAAAGCCGCATCGTGCCCCGCTTGCCGGCCGGATCACGGAGGCGTTATGACGGGTCCTTTCCAGCGTCCGGCACAATTGCCTGTTTTTGTTTGCCGGCATATATTGACTTCCGGCGCGTTTCAAGGTACAATATTGGCAAGGCCGCATCCGTTCGCCGCGGTCATACGAAACAGGAGGGCCAGGAAACTATGGACGACTTTCGCAATACCACGTTCGTGCTTTCCGACGAGGAAGGCAACGAGATCGAAGTGGAGATCATCGATACGCTGGAACACGAAGGCAAAATTTACGTCGCCATGATGGAAGCGCCGGAGGATCCGGAAGCTTACCTGGAAGAGGAAGGCGAATTCTTCATCTTCGAGCTGATCGAGGATGAGCAAGGTTCCGGCTTCGTTCCCGTGGAGGACGACGCTCTGCTCGACACGCTGGGGCAGAAGTTCGAGGCGTTGTTTGAAGAATATGACGACGAGGACGAAGACGACGAAGACTGATTTTTGATTTTCATGCGCCTGCTTAGTGCGTGATCCTGCATTAAAAAACCTACACCTTTTATATGGGAGTCCCAACTCCGCGAGCGGATTGCAGACCTCCCGCCTCCGGGCGGACGAAGGGAGCGTGAACCTGGCGGGTCGACACCCACCTGCATATACGCAGGGATTTTTACTGCGGACACGGCTCGGCGGGGCTTATGAAAGGAAAAACGAGAGCGCTATACAGTGCTCTCGTTTTTTTCTACTAACAACGGAAGCCGGGCCAACAGCCACTGCTCCTGTTATCGGGTTGTCACAAGCCAAGCCTGCCCGGCGGCATGCCTCGCTTTGCATCGTTTTTTCTGTCGGCAACGCCCATTTATGTAAAACCGTTCGCTTTTCCGCCGCGCATTCATGCAAAGCGCACGCAGGCGGGCGCGGCGGACGTTTCCAGCGCGCACAGCGGCGTCAGCGCCCCCGTCGCCGCATCAAAGGAAAAAGCCGTGACCGTCCGCGAATGCTCGTTGGCGCACAGCAGATACCGCCCGTCCGGCGACAATGCAAGGTCGCGCGGCCAGGCGCCGCCGCAGTTCACGTGCCCCCGCAGCCGCGGCTCGCCGCCCGCTTCCAGCCGGAATACGGCGATGCTGTCCTGCCCCCGATTGGAAGCGAACAACCACGTTTCCTCCGGAGAAAGCACAAGCGCCGCCGCCTGGCTCTCCCCGGTCCAACCCGCGGGCAATGTGGAGACAGCGCTTTTCGCCCAGAGAGAACCGCTGCCCGCATGATAGTCGCAGAAATAAAGCTCATTGGACAGCTCTGTGAGGACATAGGCCTGTCCCCCACGGCCGAACACAATGTGCCGCGGGCCGCAGCCGCGCGGCATCGTCAGCCGGCTGATCTCCCGCACCATGGTCCCCTGTCCCTGGGCGAATGCGTTGGATATCACCACCACGTCCGCGCCGAGATCCACCGAGGCGATGCGCCGTCCGTCCCCCGTCGGCGCGACGCAGTGCGCGTGCGGCCCCAGCTGGCGCGGATGCGCGGGATTGCCGCCCGTGTGCCGGAACACAAACGGTTCCCCGAGCAGCGCATGGCCCGGTCCTCTCGAAAATACGCTCACGCTGCCGTCGCCGTAATTGGAAACAAATGCGCGCTCCAAGACTGGGTCAAAATAGATATGGCAGGGACCGTCGCCCGCCGTCTGCCGCCCAAGAAAGCGCAGCGCGTCGTCCGATACAGCAAAGGACGCCACCCCGCCCTGCCCCGCCGGCAGCTCACTGACCGCATAGAGGAACGCCCCATCCAGCGCAAGGTAAGACGGATTCGCAATGCTGCCGTCCGCCGCCGTCACCGTGAGCGAAGGCATGGCCGGATCCAGCGCCAGGCGCAGAAGCGTCTCCTCCCCCGCCGCGCCGTAACAGCCAACATATATTGTATAATGCATAAATTCGGACCCCATTTACGTTGATTTTATGGGATGATTATACAATATCCTGCGTCCTTCGTCAATGCCAAGCGTGATGTCTCTGACCTGTCGGCGCAGCAGGAGAAGCGCGAACACGTTGGGGATCACCATCAGGCCATTGAAAATATCGCACAGCACCAACAGGAAATCAAAGCCCACGAACGTCGCGAGGAACGCCACCGCAACGAACACGGTTTTATACACCGGGACGCCCTTTTTCCCGAACAGATAAAGCACGCACTTCTGCCCGTAAAACGACCAGCTCAGCAGCGTCGCGAACGCGAACAGGAACACGGAAACGGCGATGAATTTCCCGCCGAACGCCGGAAACGCGCGTTCAAACGCGACGGCCGTGAGACTCGCGCCGGAAATGTCCTGCGTCCAGACGCCCGAGGTCAGGATGGCGAGGGCCGTGAGCGTGCAGACGACGATGGTGTCGAAAAACACTTCAAAGATCCCCCACAGCCCCTGCCGCACCGGGTCGTCCGCCTCGGAGGACGCGTGCGCGATGGAGGAGCTGCCCATGCCCGCCTCATTGCTGAACACCCCATGCGACACGCCGCAGCGGATGCAGGCCGTGACGCTCACGCCCACAAAGCCGCCGACCGCCGGCGCAGGCGCGAACGCATAGCGGAAAATCTGCCCCAGCGCGCCCGGCAGCGCGCCTGCGTTGATGACGAGGATCACCAGACAGCCGAGGATATAAACGACCGACAGCACCGGCGTGAGCAGCGCAGTGGTACGGCTGATCACCTTCGCGCCGCCAAAAATGATGCGTGACGCCAGCAGCACCGTGACGATGCCGCACACCAGCACCGGCACGCCGAAATTCTTTTGCAGGCTCTCCGTCATGGCGCCGATCTGGATGGCGTTGCCGATGCCGAAGGAAGCGAGCACCGTCAGCAGGCAAAAGAGGTTGGCCAGAAACGGACTGCCCAACCCCCGGCGGATATAGACCATCGGTCCGCCGAGCGGATTGCCGTCCGCGTCCTTCTCCCGGTAATGCATCGCCAGCACAATTTCGGCATATTTGGTCGCCATGCCGAAAAAGGCGCTCACCCACATCCAGAAAACCGCTCCCGGCCCGCCGATAGCGATGGCAGCCCCCACGCCGACCACGTTGCCCACGCCCATCGTGCCGGCCAGCGCCGTCGTCATGGCGGCGAAGGCCGAGATGCCGCCGGTTTTCTCGCGCTTTTCAAACGGCAGGCGCAGCATCGCTCCGCATCGGCGCACCTGGAAGCAGCGCAGACTGCACGTGAAATACAGCCCGCACGCCAGGATCAGCAGCACCGTCCCCGGCCCCCACACCAGTTTTGCGATCGTCTCGGCAATCTGCCCCGCCATGCGCGCATCCCCGCCTTTCCGCTTTCCTCTGAGAAAAGTATATGCGCGCGAATCTTTCCTATGAAAGCGGAAACAGTCGCAGAGCCTCCGCTGCACACCGCCTCCAAAATCGCCGGGATGCGGCGATCCCCGCATAACCTCTGCGCCGCGCTCCGCCGACAGCGCCGGCTTCTTCGCGGCCGGGCGGGGCCTGTTCCGGCGAAGTACAGCCGCGCGAAATCCACCGCGGGCAGGATCCCGTCCGCCCCAGCCGTCTGCGGGCGTGGCGCTCCCCCCGCGGGCGACGGCAACGCGGCGGCCGGACACCCCAGAGAGCATCCCACCGCCGCGTTGTTAGCAGCTTATTCAAACGCCTGCAAGATCGTCGCGCTGCACCCTGCTTGCGAAAGCATGGCAACTGCCCCTTTTCGCCGACATCCACGTCCGTCCTGCAAGCCGCACGGTCCAAAGGGATCGGCGCCGCGCGGGCCGTCCTATCTCGCCGCGGCAAATTCCCCCAGCAGCCCCAACGCCGTCTGCCGCACGCCCTCAATCGGCAGGACATGCCCATAGGCCCAGGCAAACCACAACAAATGCGCAGCCAGCGCCATACGTCCCCATTCGCCGCCCGCGTCATACCCCGCGAGGCGCAGCGCCAGCGCCCGTTCCAGCGCGAGCGGCGCACGCATCGGGCGCTGCCAATCCAGAATATAGCGCACGGTTTCTCCCTGCCGCAGCAGGTTGGAAACGCTGAGATCGCCATGGAGGCTGCCGATGCGCTGCCCGGCGTAAAGCCGAGGGGCTTCTTCCTCCAGCCAGCGGCGCAGGCCGGCGCGGCCCGACAGCGCCTCCCCCTCCCGCAAAAGGCCCGCACAGGCCTCCTGCAGCAGGGACGCCAGCCGCTCCGGCGTGGACAGATCGAAAAATATGGGCAGATCCAGCGGCTGTATCCATTCGGCGCACTGATCCGCCAGCCGCGCCAGCGCCGGCGGCGGCAGGCGATCGACCGGCGGCAACGGGCAATACGGCAGCAAGAGCATATCGCAGCCGCCGCAAGTCTCGGCCAGCACCGGGCGCAGCAAAAACGGCGCGCGTACCCGCTCGTACACCGCCTTCTCCACGCTTGCCGCCGCCCGTTGGGATTTATATACCAGCGTGCGTCCATCCTCCAGCGTCAGCTTCTCCACCCAGGACAGCGGCCAGTGATGCAGCTTCTCCCTCTTGTGCAGCCTGCCCCCGAGCCGCGCCTCCAGCTCCTCGTCCTCCCAGATCCAAAGCTCCCAGAATTCCTGACGCACCGCGTGTTCCTCCCGTCTTTTTGATCCACGGAAAAAGGCGCAAGAGCCGCATGGATCGGCGTCCATACGGCTCTCTGCTTTTTGGTTGATGCTTTACGCGAAATACCGCACGCCGGACTCGAACAGTTTCTGGTCGAAATCGCCCGGCACATTGCGGTACACCCCGTCGGAAATGCGCTCGGAGTGCGCCATTTTGCCCAGCACGCGGCCGTCCGGCGAGGTGATGCCCTCGATAGCCAGCACCGAGGCGTTGGGATTGAACCGGATGTCCATCGTCGGCTGTCCCGCCAGGTCGACATATTGCGTCGCGATCTGGCCGTTCTGCTGCAGCTGCGCCAGCACGTCGGGCTGCGCGACGAAGCGGCCTTCCCCGTGCGAAATGGCGACGGTATGCAGATCGCCCGGCTGCAGCGCAGCGAACCACGGCGACAGGTTCGACGCCACGCGCGTGCGCACCAGCATGGACTGGTGGCGGCCGATGGCGTTATAGGTCAGGGTCGGGCACTGCGCATCCATGTCCACGATCTCCCCGAACGGCACAAGCCCCAGCTTGATAAGCGCCTGGAACCCGTTGCAGATGCCCAGCATCAGGCCGTCGCGGCAGCGCAGCAGGTCATGCACAGCGTCCTTGATGCGTGCATTGCGGAAAAAGGCGGCGATGAATTTGCCCGAGCCGTCCGGCTCGTCGCCGCCGGAGAAGCCGCCCGGCAGCATGACGATCTGCGACGCGCGGATGCGCTTTTCCATCTCCAGCACCGATTCCTCGACCATCTGCGCGGTGAGGTTGCGCACCACGAAGATCTCCGGCATCGCGCCCGCGCGCTCGAACCGGCGGGCTGTGTCGTATTCACAGTTGGTGCCGGGGAACACGGGGATGAGCACGCGCGGGGAAGCCGACTTCACGGCCGGGGCGCGGCGGTTGTCCGCCGTGAAGGTCACCGTCGCGACGGGCTTTGCTTCCACTTCCTTCGCCACCGTCGGGAACACGCCCTCCAGCGGCCGGATCCAGGCGGCTTCCAGCTCGTCGATGGGGAGCTTCTCCCCCTGCGTCTCGATGCAGGGCGCGTCGGTCGTCACGCCGATGGTCAGCCCCGCGTCGCAGTCCTCCGTCACTTCCAGCAACAGCGTGCCGGCCAGGCCCGTAAAGCGCAGATCCTCCGGCACGTTCTCCAGCCGCGCGCCGATGCGGTTGCCGAAGCTCATCTTGGCCACTGCCTCACAGACGCCGCCATAGCCCAGCGCCCAGGCGCTGACCGCTTTTTTCTCGCGCAAGAGCTTCTCCGCCTCGGCAAAGACGGCTTTGACGCTCTCGAATACCGGCAGGCCGTTTTCATCATAATCCGGACGCAGCAGCGCCAGCCGATGACCGGCCGCCTTGAACTCCGGCGACACGATCCGGTCGGTGCTTGTGATGCCTGCCGCGAAGGAGACAAGCGTCGGCGGCACGTCGATGTCCTCAAAGGTGCCGCTCATGGAGTCCTTGCCGCCAATCGCGGCGAGGCCCAGAGAAAGCTGCGCCTCCAGCGCGCCCAGCAGCGCGGCGAACGGCTTGCCCCAGCGGGAAGCGATGCCCTTGGTGCGCTCGAAATACTCCTGGAAGGTCAGCCAGCATTGCTGCAGATTGCCGCCCGCCGCGACCAGCCGCGCGACCGACTCCACCACGGCACACATCGCGCCGTGATAGGGCGAGGACGCGGACAGATACGGGTTATAGCCCCAGGCCATGACCGAGGCCGTGGTGGTCTCGCCATGCAGCACCGGCAGCTTGGCGGCCATCGCCTGCGCCGGCGTCATCTGGCGCACGCCGCCGTAGGGCATGAGCAGCGTGCCTGCGCCGATGGTGGAGTCGAACCGCTCGACCAGGCCCTTCTGGCTGCACACATTGAGGTCGGAGAGCCGGACGAGCCATTTCTCCTTTTCGCTCGCGCCTTCGACCGGCAGAGCCGATTGCAGAGAGGAAGGCTGATCGACGAAAACGGTCGCCGTTTTGGTCGCGCCGTTGCTGTTGAGGAATTCCCGGCTGAGGCTGACGATCTCCTTGCCCTTCCAGTACATCACCAGACGCGGGTCGGCGCAGACCGTAGCGACGCAGGTCGCCTCCAGATTCTCGCGCGAGGCCGCCTCGATGAATTTCTCCCGGTCGGCATTGTCGATGACGACCGCCATGCGCTCCTGCGACTCGGAAATGGCCAGCTCCGTCCCGTCCAGGCCCTCATATTTCTTGGGAACCTTGTCCAGATCGATGACCAGGCCGTCGGCCAGCTCGCCGATGGCGACCGAGACGCCGCCCGCGCCGAAATCGTTGCAGCGCTTGATCATGCGCGTGACCTCCGGGTCACGGAACAGGCGCTGCAGCTTGCGTTCTTCCGGGGGATTGCCCTTCTGCACCTCAGCGCCGCAGCTCTCCAGCGACTGCGCTGTGTGCGACTTGGAGGAGCCGGTCGCGCCGCCGCAGCCGTCGCGGCCGGTGCGCCCGCCGAGCAGCACGATCAGATCGCCCGGGGCGGGCGCGCTGCGGCGGACGTTGGCCATCGGGGCCGCGCCGACCACCGCGCCGATTTCCAGGCGTTTGGCGACATAGCCGGGATGATACACCTCCGCCACGTGCCCAGTGGCAAGCCCGATCTGGTTGCCGTAGGAAGAATATCCCTGCGCCGCGCCGACCGTGATCTTGCGCTGCGGGAGCTTGTTTTTCATCGTTTCGCGCATCGGAACGGTCGGATCGGCCGCGCCGGTGACGCGCATCGCCTGGTAGACATAGCTGCGGCCGGACAGCGGATCGCGGATCGCGCCGCCCAGGCAAGTCGCCGCGCCGCCGAACGGCTCGATCTCCGTGGGGTGGTTGTGCGTCTCGTTTTTGAACATGAACAGCCACGGTTCCTTCGCGCCGTTGACGTCGGCCTCGACCTCGACAGAGCAGGCGTTGATCTCGTCGGAGACGTCGAGCGCGGGCAGCAGCCCGCGGCGGCGCAGCGTCTTGCCGCCGATGGTGGCCATATCCATCAGCGTGACCGGCCGCGTCTCGGCGCCTTCGCCGTAAACTTCCTTGCGCGCGTCCTTGTATTTCTCATAGCTTTTGGCCACATAGTCGGCTGCGATCTGCGCAGACTCGATGTGCGTCAAAAACGTGGTGTGCCGGCAATGATCCGACCAATAGGTATCGATCATGCGGATCTCCGTGATGGTGGGGTCGCGCTTCTCCTCCTCGCGGAAATATTGCTGGCAGAAGCGGATATCGTCCAGATCCATCGCGAGCCCATACCGGCGCACAAACGCCGCCAGCTCCTCACTGTCGTAATCGATGAAGCCGTAAAGCGTCTCGACCTCTTCCGGCAGCGTATATTTCTCTGCGAGCGTCTTGGGCATGTCCATGGACGCCAGGCGGCTCTCGACGGGGTTGACCAGATAATGCTGGATCTTTTCGATCTCCTCCGGCGTCACGTCGCCCAGCACGAGGTAAACCTTGGCCGAGCGCACGCGCGGACGCTCCCCCTGCGTGAGCAGCTGCACGCACTGCGCGCAGGAATCAGCGCGCTGATCGAACTGGCCGGGCAAATATTCCACGGCGAACACGCCGGCGGCGCCTTCCACCTCGGGCAGCGCCTGCGCCACGTCGTCCACCTGCGGCTCGGAAAACACGATGGGCAGCGCGCGGCGGAACGCCTCCTCGTCCAGCCCTTCCACATCATATCGGTTAAAAATCCGCACGCCGGTAAGCCCCGGCAGGTCGAGACTGGTCCGCAGATCCTCCGCCAGCCGCGTCTCCTCGACATTGAAGCCTTCCCGTTTGGACACGAACACTCGTTTGACAGCCATAGTTTCGCTCTCCATTCTTCCGCTTTTCTTCTGATTCCCCGCCGGCCTGGGCGTTGGCGCCGCGGTCGGCCTTGTCTGCTTTTCCCCTTTTATGCTTCGCACCGTTCGGCGATGCATTCGCTGTCGGTATACCTTGTAATTATAACAAACTCCTCTTTGTTTTGCAAATTTTCTTCCGTCTCCACCCGTACGGTCAGGTTATTGTCCGTCAATCCCCGGGCGGCGCGCCCCGGCTGCTCGAGAAACAGCGCCTTCACCCGGCTGCCGACAAAGGACGCGAGCCACCGCCGCCGGCTTTCCGCCACCGCGGCCTCCATTTCCTCCGCGCGCCGCTTTTTGACCTGCGGGGGAACCTGATCGGGCATGCGGTCCGCCAGCGTTCCCGCCCGACGGGAATAGGCGAAAATATGCGCGTCGGCAAAGTCCATTTCCCGCACAAAGGCCAGCGCCTCGGCATGCATCTGCTCCGTCTCGCCGGGGAACCCGACAAGGATATCCGTCGTGACGGCGCAGCCTGGGAACGCCGCCCGCAGCGCCTGCACAACATGCCGGTATTCCGCCGGGCCATAGACCCGGCGCATGCGGCGCAGCGTCTCGGCGCAGCCGCTCTGCAGCGACAGATGAAAGTGCCGGCACACGCCGGGTATGCGCCGCAGCCGCGCGATCATCGCATCCGTCAGCAGATCGGGTTCCAGCGAGCCGAACCGCACGCGCAGCGCGCCGTCCAGAGAGGCGGCCGCGGCCGCGTCGGCCAGATCCGTCCCCTCTCCCGTCCCGTAGGCAGAGAGATTGATCCCGACCAGCACGATCTCCCGGTAGCCGTTGGCGGCGAGGCGGGCGGCTTCCGCGCGGATCTCCGCGAGCGGGCGGGAGCGCACGTTGCCGCGCGCGTAGGGCACGATGCAATAGGCGCAGAAGCGATCGCAGCCGTCCTCGATCTTGACGAAAGCGCGCGTGCGCTCGGCCAGCCGGTCGATCCGCAACGGTTCATACGCCTCCCGCCGGTTGTCCCGCCGGATGGCCTCGACGCGCCGCCCCGTCTCCCGCGCGCGCCGCACCAGGGCCGGCACCGCCAGCCGATCCGTCGTGCCGCACACGACGTCCGGCTCGTCCAGCGCGAGCGCCCGCTCGGGGAAGGACTGCGCCGCGCAGCCGCACAGCACGATGACCGCAGCCGGATTCTGCCTGCGCGCGCGGTGCAGCACCTGCCGCGATTTGCGCTCCCCTTCCGCCGTGACGGCGCAGGAATTGACGACATAGACGTCCGCCGTCTCGCTGAACGGCACGATCTCGTAGCCGTCCTGCGCGAACTGCGTCTGCATCGCCTGCGTTTCATATTGATTGACCTTGCAGCCCAGGGTGTAAAACGCCGCTTTCATCCTGTCCCCCCGCTTTGCCCAATATCGTCCTGCAAGCAGCAAGCATCGCCCCTTCCGCAGGATTTCCTTCCCGCCCGGGCCGTACCGCCGGCCGGCGCGCCGCCCGCCGCTTGCTTTAAGGTTTCGCTTCATTATAAAAGATTCTGCCGCAAAATACAAGCGTCCTGCCTGCGCCACAGTGTTTTCAAACCGTTCGCAATTGAGGGTTGGCTTTTGAAATTGTTCATAGTATAATACGGGTTATCAAAGGACAGGAGGTAGGCATCATGACGACACAGGTGTTCTTCAACGGCTCCATCAACGCGGTGCAGCAGTTTGTTTCCGCCGCGCAGAAGTGCCCGGTGCATATGGAATTCATCTCCGAAGAATTCTGCGCCAACGCCAAGAGCCTTTTGGATATTCTTTGCCTGGATCTTTCCAAGAATTTGACGCTGCGGGTGGATACGGACAAGGACGCGGACGTCCCCGCCGAGCTGCGTCCCTTCTTCGTGCAATGACGGGACAGCAGCGCGCCCCCATCGCGCTTGAGGCGCCGCCGGCTGAGACGCCTCAAGCGGCGCGGCCGCGGGGGCGCCGGCGCTGGATTCTGCTGGGTGTGCTGGCGGCGCTGCTGGCGCTGTTTGTGCTCTACTGCGTGCATGAAAATCTCACGCTGGAGCTGTCGCGCTACACTCTTTCCTCCCCCAAGCTGACGCAGGAAGTTAAAATCGTGCATCTGTCTGACCTGCATAAGTCTGAATTCGGCGAAGGCAACGCACGGCTGCTGGAAATGGTGCGCGGGGAGTCGCCGGACCTGATTGTTTTCACCGGAGATCTGGTCGACCGGCGCGCCACGGACGCCTCCGTTGCCGAGTCGCTCATGCGGGACCTGACCGCCATCGCGCCGGTCTGCTACGTGCAGGGCAACCACGAGGCGCACAGCGCGCTTTATCCCGCGCTGCGGCAGGCGATGCTCGACGCGGGCGTTCACGTGCTGGAAAACGAATGTGTGGAGCTAACGCTCAATGGGCAGGCTTTCACCATCGGCGGCACGGAGGAAATGAATTCCTATATCGAAACCATCCAGGAAAATCTCGCCGCGCTCTCAGACGCCCCGGCGGAGAATTACCATTTGCTTCTGGCGCACTTTCCCGATCGCCTGACGGGCAACAGCCAGTCGAAGTACCGTTACTGCGACTACGACATCGATCTGGTGCTCTCGGGACACATGCATGGGGGCCAGATCCGCATCCCTTTCACCAACCAGGGCCTATTCTCCCCCAGCACCGGCTTTTTCCCCCAATATACAGGCGGGCTCTACGAAGCCAACGGCGTACAGATGGTGCTGTCCCGCGGATTGGGCAACAGCATTTTTCCCATCCGCATCAACGACCGCCCCGAGGTCGTCTCCATCACGCTGACCCCCGAAAGCTAAATGCGCACGACGCGATGCGTTTCATACAAGGGGAGGCGGACAGCTGAACAGCTGTCCGCCTCCCCTTGTATGTCTAATCGTTCCCACAGGCTTTTCGGGGCAGGGCAATCGCCGCCCCGCCCCCGACTTTGGCAGTCCCTGTCGCAACGGTCGCTTTTGAAATCGCTATATTTTGCACACAAAAGGCATCGAGAGTCGGCGTCTTTCTTGACACCGGCTCTCAATGCCCCTTTTTCGCTCTATGCAGGAAGCGCATGGATGAAAACCAAACGCCCACCTGCACCGCGGCCAAAAACGCACCGCGCGTGAAGTCCGGGAATCATCGCGTTCCCGAAGCGCCGCGACCAGCGTCGGGCGCGCAGACCTGGATTTGCTTTTTCGGTTCTATTTTGCCCGCGCGCGACTGTACTATAACAAAGAGGATCGTGCGCCGCCTTCCTGCTCTGCGCCCGGCATTTCGCCTGGCTGGCAACGCCCGGGAGAAAATTCTCCGAAAAAGGGCTGGTCAATCGGCATGCGCTATGATAAAATATTGTTCAGTGCCTGAACTATTTTTGCTTTCGCCCTGCCTCCGTTTCGACGGAGTATTCCAAACACAAAAGGAAGGGTTTATCTTGAATCTGCCGACGCTGCTTCTCACCGCGGTGGCGCTCTCCATGGATGCCTTCGCTATTTCGTTGTCTATCGGCATCTCCCGCAACGTGATCGACCTGAAGGCCATGTTCTCCGCCGCGCTGGCCTTTGGCTTCTTTCAGTTCCTGATGCCGGTGCTCGGGTGGCTGGCTGCGTCGAGCTTCTCCCAGTATATCCGCAGCTTCGATCATTGGATCGCGTTTTTGCTGCTGGCCTTCATTGGGGGCAAAATGCTTTTCGAATCGCTGCGCGGCGGGGGCGAGGAATGTCCGCCGCGCAAGCTTACCCTTCGTTCCCTACTGATGCTTGCGATCGCGACCAGCATCGATGCGCTGGCGGTCGGCGTTTCCTTTGCGCTGATCGAAGTGAATATCTGGACTTCCTCCCTGCTCATTGGCTGCGTCACATTCCTGCTTTGCGCGCTGGGCGTTCTGCTGGGCCGCAAGCTTGGCAATCTTCTGGGCAAATGGGCGGAAATCGCGGGCGGTATCATTCTGATCCTCATTGGGCTGAAAATCCTCATCGAGCATCTGCTCAGCGGCTCATAAACACGGCGCCGGTAGACAATCGTTCTGCCGACGCCATTTTATTTTCTCTTGAATCTTAAAAATATTTTTAAGAATGCTATTGACATTCATTTGAATGTATGATATGCTATAGCCAATCCAGAAAGATCGGTCAATCCGGGGAAAGCGCGCCGCCTCTGGCGGCAGGGCGCAGGCCCTGTTCGCCCGATGCATAACAAGGAGGATGGCGCTATGAAGACATATTTCCCGGGAACCGTGGTCGAACGGCAGGGAAAAAGTGCGGAGGAGTTCCTGTTTGGGATCTTCGCCGTGACGAAAGGGCTGATGCTCGCGCAGGTGCGGGAAATCACGGGGCTGGACACCTCCGCCATCCAGAACTGGATCAACCGGGGCTGGGTGCAGAAACCGGTGGAGAAGCGATACACCGTCGATCATCTTGCGCGCATCATCATCATCAATATGCTTCGCGACGTGATGAAGCTCGAGCACATCGCCGCGCTGTTGACTTATATCAACGGCGAAACGAGCAACCCCGACGATGACATCATTTCCGAATCCCGGCTATATCAATACATTTGTCAGATCCTCGACTGTATGGATTACGAAACGCTCCTGTCCGAAGCGCAGTTCCGCCAGACGGTGGAGGAAACGACCCGGGATTATCGCGAGCCGTTTCCCGGCGCGCGGAAGCGGCTGGTGGAGGGGTTGATGATCATCCTGGCCTACTACGCGGCGTCGATCGTCAAGCGCCGGGCGGACGCGCTGTATGGCGCGACGCTCGAGGGAGAGGCCGCGCGCGGCGCTTGACTGGTGATTTCCAATTTTCTTTTACGCAGAAATTTTTAGGAAGGGGCTTTCTCTATGCTGAACTGGTGGAACAGCATGACCATTCTCGAACAGGTATTCGCCTGCATCGCCATCGCTGCAACCGTGGTGCTCATCATCCAGTCGGTGCTGCTTTTGATCGGCGTCGGCATGGGCGGCGACGCCGATCTGGACGGCGGCGCGGACGCCGACGGGGCGGACGCGGGGCTCGACGGGAACGCAGATGTCCAGGACGGCGGGCTTTCCCTGTTCACCGTGCGCGGCCTGGTCGCTTTCTTCACGGTCGGCGGCTGGGTCGGGCTTGCGCTGCTGCAGTATCTGCCGCCCGCAGCCGCCATCGTGCTGGCCTTTCTCGCGGGCACGGCCGCGCTTCTCGGCGTAGGACTGCTGTTCAAATACGCTTTACGCTTGCAATCGCAGGGCAATCTGGACATACAAAACGCCCTGGGAAAAACGGGAAAGGTGTATATTCCGATTCCCGCGCAGGAAGGAGGGCAGGGAAAAATCACGATCCTGGTGCAGGAGCGCCTGACGGAGCTTGACGCCGTCACCAAGGCGGCGCGCACGCTCTCCACCGGGGAGATGGTCACCGTTGCGGCGGTTGTCGATCCGCAGACGGTGCTGGTCGAGCCGGTGCAGCCCAATGAAACCAAGAAACAGAATCAAGGGGGTATTTCACAATGGATCCAATCGTAGTCGTTGCCGTATGCGTCATCGCCGTGCTGGCGCTGACGACCGTACTGGTGATTCTGTCCCGGTACCGCAAGTGCCCTTCGGACAAAATCCTCGTGGTGTACGGTAAAATCGGCTCCAACAAGGACGGCAGTTATCGCAGCGCCAAGTGTATCCACGGCGGCGCGGCCTTCATCGTCCCGGTATTCCAGGCGTATGAATACATGGACCTGACGCCGATCTCCATCTCCGTGGATCTGAAAAACGCGCTGTCCAAGCAGAACATCCGCATCGATGTGCCTTCCCGCTTCACCGTCGGCATCTCCGTGGAGCCCGGCGTGATGCAGAACGCCGCCGAGCGCCTGCTGGGGCTCAAGCTCCCGGAAATCCAGGAACTTGCCAAGGACATCATTCTGGGCCAGCTGCGCCTGGTCATCGCGACCATGGAGATCGAGGAAATCAACTCTGACCGCGATAAATTCCTCGCCGCCGTTTCCAACAACGTCGAAAGCGAGCTGAAAAAGATCGGTCTGCGGCTGATCAACGTCAACGTCACCGACATCACGGATGAGTCGGGCTACATCTCCGCGCTGGGTAAGGAAGCGGCCGCGAAGGCCATCAACGACGCCCGTATCTCCGTGGCGGAGGCCGACCGTTCGGGCGCCATCGGCGAAGCCAACGCCAAGCGCGAGCAGCGCGTGCAGGTTTCCATGGCCGATTCGGAAGCCATCAAGGGCGAGAACGAAGCCAAAGCGCAGGTTGCCGAGTCCAACGCTACCCTGACGGAAAAACGCGCCGAGGCCATGCGCCGCGCCACCGCCGCGGAGAAAATCCAGGCGGCCCGCGCGCTGCAGGAAGCCTACGCCGCCGAGCAGGAAGCCGAGCAGGCGCGTTCGGCCCGCGAGAAGGCGACGCTGGAAGCCGACGTCATCGTCAAGACGGAAATCGAAAAGCGCAAGCTCGAGCTGGAAGCGGAAGCGGCCGCCGAGCAGATCCGCCGCAAGGCAAAAGGTGAAGCCGACGCAATTTTCGCGAAAATGGAGGCCGAGGCCCGCGGTATGCAGGAAATGCTGACCAAGCAGGCGGCCGGTCTCGCGCAGATCGTTTCGGCCGCCGGCGGCGACGCCAACGACGCCATGAAGCTCATGATCGCCGACAAGCTCGAAGAGCTGGTCAAGACGCAGGTCGAGGCGGTCAAGAACCTCAAGATCGACAAAGTCACCGTTTGGGACAGCATGGGCGGCAAGGACGGGACGCCGGCGACGGCCAATTTCCTTGCCGGTATGCTCAAATCCATCCCGCCGATGAACGAGCTGTTCAACATGGCGGGCATGACGCTCCCCGAGTTCCTGGGCAAGGCGGCGGACAATGCTTCGAGCGACACGAAGGCGTCCCCCGAAGTTGCAGTCGCCACCGCGGCCACTTCGACGGCAGACACGCCGAGCGAGCCGCAGGCGGCGCCGGAAATTCACTGATTCTCTCTCCCCCACCAAGGCAGAGTGATGCCAGGCGCAAGGCCGGGTCGATCGACCCGGCCTTGCGCTCTTTTCTGCGTCTGTTAAACGTCCGCCCGTTCCCGGGCAGGCGTGATGGCACGGCCAAAATGTTCATGGGGGGACGGCAAGCGCCCGTCTGTGTACGGGGAGTGCCGACGCGCGGTAATGAATCCCAGCGCGGCGAACGCACATTGTCCCGTTCCCGGCGCATTCCCCGGTACCGGATTATATCAGGAAAGGGATTGCTCTTGCTTGAGATTTTTATTTCACCCTCCTGGCGGTCGGTTTTTGTAGGATCCTCCGCTTGTTGTTTCTTTCATGCTTATTTCCAATAAAAAAGCCCCGGCGTAAGCCGGAGCCTTTCGATATTCGAATTTCTTCTGATTCCTGCCAGTCTCGAAACCGCCCTCGTCTCGGTACCATCAATCCCGGGAGAAGAACGGCTCGACACCCTGCGCGGCATGCCGTCCGAAGTCTGCTGAATACGGAACAAAATCCAGCGGCATTCCCTGCAAATGCGGCCGAGCGGCAGCCGCCGCCTGGACGAAAACGGCGCGCGCGTCCCCGTCGCAATCCACAACAATCAGATAGCTTTCCGTATCATCCCGCCGGAGCAGCCGCAGCCACGCGGCGCACACGTCGAGATTCTCCCGAAAAATGGCAGCCATGGCGGCGAGCGCCGCTTCCGGGCGCTCGGCCGGCTCGCCCAGCAACACCTGGGTTTCCTTATCGATCTTCTGCTCCTGCACGCCTGCGAGGATCTGCGCTTTGTGCGCCTGCATGTGCGTGAGCAGCGCGCGGTCGAGCACGAGATTTTCCCCAAACGGGTTGATCACGAGGCCCGTCAAATGCGTGTCCCGCAGCACCATCGAGGCATAGTCGTCAAACGTCAGCACCAGCGTGCGCGGCGTCTCCTCGCGCCGCCATTTGTTCAGCTCCTCCCAGTCGGTGAAAGCGGGGCAAAGGATGCTGCCGTCGGCGGTCGTCAGCAGCGGGAACTGCATGGTGGACTCCTTCTCAAATGTAGCGGTGCCGTCGCCGTTATCTTTCGGCGGCTGGGAAAACACGACCAGCGACAGAAAATGCGCCTGCATGGCGATCTCCTGCAGCACACGGTTCTGATTCTCCTCGGAATTATCCTGTTTGAGCGCCTGCATGCACTCTTTGAGATAAGGGTTGGTGACGGGATTGTTGCGATCCATACCGATTCCTTTCTGCGCATAAGGGCGCGGGAATTGCTTTCCTCGAGGGAACTGCCCGGCGCCGCAGCGCGCGCACCGGGCTTAAAAGCTCCTGCGGCGCGGCGGCGCATCAAACGCCGGGACCGATGTCGCGCAGGTCGTACGGCGTGGCCTGGTACACGAAATAATTCAGCCAGTTGGAGAAAAACAGGTTCGCATGGCTGCGCCAGGTCATGCGCGGGGGCTTGCGCGGATCGTCGTCGATGAAATAATTCTGCGGCACCGCTGGGTTCAGTCCCTTTTCTACGTCGCGGAAATATTCACGGGCCAGCGTGTCCCGGTCATATTCGCTGTGGCCGGTGACGAAAATCTGCCGTCCGGATTTCGTTGCGATGATGTGCGGTCCTGTGTCCAGCGAATAGGCCAGCACTTCCAGCTCGGGGATATTCTCGATGAGGTCATAGCGAATGGAAGTATAGCGCGACTGAGGCACCCAGAACACCTCGTCAAACCCGCGCGTCAGCGGGTGCGCCGGATTGGTGGGATAGTGCGCAAACACGCCGGACAACTTGTGCTCCAGCAGGAATTTCTCCACACCGAAATGATAATACAACCCCGCCTGCGCGCCCCAGCAGATATGCAGCGTGCAGTGGACGTTGGTCTTGCTCCATTCCATGATTTCGCAAAGTTCGGGCCAATACGCCACATCCTCAAACGCCATCTTCTCCACCGGCGCGCCGGTGATGATCAGCCCGTCGTATTTCTGCTCGCGCACATCGTCGAAGGTCTGATAATATTTGATCAGATGCTCCTCGGCTGTGTGCCGGGATGTATAGGTCGCGGTCTGCAGCAGGTCGATGTCGATCTGCAGCGGGGTGTTGCTGATCAGGCGCAGCAGCTGCGTCTCGGTCTCCACCTTGGTGGGCATGAGATTGAGGATAGCGATCTTCAGCGGGCGGATGTCCTGTTTGAGCGCCATTCCCTCGGGCATGATGAAGATATTCTCCTGTTCGAGAATGGCTTTGGCAGGCAGCGAGTCCGCGATTTTGATCGGCATGGCGCTTCACTTCTTTCTTTTCAGATTCCCGGCCCGCGCGCGTCTCACAGCCCCTGATATTGCTCGGCGAGATATTGCACGATGCCTTTGACATAGCCGCGGGCCAGCTCTTTCTGGATCTCCGGATCGGCCATGTGTTTGTATTCTTCGGTATTGGTGATGTACCCCGTCTCCACCAGCACACAAGGCAGCTCCTGAATGCGCGTCATATAATATGGATAATGCCGCAGGCCGTTATCGAACCCATCGTGCCGGTCGTCGCCGGGGGGATAGATCGACTCGCCGTACACCTCCAGCAACGCGTCATGGAGGCATTCGGACAGGCGTTTGGCGAAGGGGTAGTAATAATAGGCGCTGGTGCCATAAAGCTTTTTATTTGTCGCGCCGTTATAATGGATCGCGATGGACAGATCGCCGCCGGAGTGCCGGATTTTGTCCACCCGTTCATAACGGTCCATATCAGACTGATTATTGGTGCGGGTCATATAGACCTCGGCCCCCAGCGATTCCAGCTCCTCTTTGATCAGATCCGCCATGATGAGATTGAGTTCGGCCTCGCAATATCCGCCATCAGGGCCGCCGGAGCCGGGCTGGTAGGGGTAGCGGCCGTTGTGGCCAGGATCGAGCGTGATGGTCACGCCTTTGAGGGAATATCCATATTCGTTGTCCGCCTTCTCGATTTTGACGGGGTTTTTGAAACGAATGACCAGCTGGTTGTCCGCATTGACCTCCATGCCGATGCCGTAAAACGCGCCCGTCTTGCGGAACTTGAGCGTCAGCTTCTGCTGCGTGTCGCTCACCTTCGTCCAGCCATAGGAGGAGAAGAGCGGGTTATCCGTCAGCCCTTCAATCTCGCAGGTCTGCGTGGTATTGGAAAACAGCAGCTCAATGCGGTCGGACTTGAATTCCTTGACCTGGTAACCGTTGGTGGCGTGGCCGCCCGAGAAGGTCAGCGGCTGCAGCGACGGAATCACTGCGACCGGCATATCCATGTCGAGCGTCAGATACGAATACTGCCCGCCATCGGTCATCTTGGCTGAATAAACTTTATTGGGCGTGGGATTCTCCACCTTCGTCACGGTGACATGGCTCTGGTAAATCATGACGCCGCTGGAGAGAATATAATATTCCACATGCTTGGGATTGCCGTCGCTGTCAGTCAGGCCGGGCTGCGACTCCGCCGTGCCGACGATGTAATCGACTGCACCCTTGGGCAGGAAATACTGCGTGGGGGCGGATTTGTCATCGAGATATTTCGGATTATAGGTCTCGCCTTTGTTATAGTTCTCCGCGTCGCGCGTGACGCAGACCGTCGCCATCAAAGAATAGTCGAGCGAACCCGTATCCTCCGGCAGCGCCTTGACGGTCACGGAGCCGCCGTTGACCGTCTCGGTGTATCCTTCCGCCGTCCCCTTGAAAACGACCTTGCCGAGCTTTTGCTCCTTCATCGTGCCGAGCGGCAGCGTATAACTGCCGGTAAAGTTGGCATATCCGTCGTCGACGGCGTTGTCATTCTCCCCGTCGGAGGTGATCTCCTCCTCCTTGAGCGTCACGCGCGTGCCGTCGATGGTGGCGGTGACGGTAGCGCCCTGCATGGCGACGGCCGAAAGCGTAAGCATCACGCCCCCGTCAGCAGAGAGGTTCTTGGAGGGAGAAACGCTGCGGATCACATCGACGGTACGGGTCACCGTGAACGTGACCTCCTGCCCCGCATGGGAAACAACGATGGTATTTTTCCCCACCTTGAGATCACAGGAATAGGCAAAATACCCGGAGTCGAGCCGCTCGACCGGTTCGCCGTTGACGAGCACCTCATACAGCGGATTGCTCGTGCCGCGCACGGTGAAAATTTGATTGGTGGTTTTGTAAGTAGTTTCGGTCGGCTCGGAAATCTCCAGCTTGGTCGCGGAAGTGTCGACATCCTTGCCTTCAAAGAAGAGGCGGAGCGCATTCGCCGCGCCGGACTGATCCTCGCGCAGGGGGCGGAACCCCCACAGCACGCTGCCGCGGTAATTGACCTGCTGCTTGGCAAGCTGCGCCTGTTTGACCAGCTCCTCGGGGGAGGCAAAGCCGGCCTCCTTCGAGCCGAGCCGCGTGGCGTCGTGCCCGATGAGCAGCGCTACCCGCGTATTGGCGACCAGGGAGGACCACCAGCTGCAGACTGTTTCAAACGGGACATTCTCCGACTGCGTGCTGGTGAATAACTGCGGGCACAGGTAATCGATCCAGTCCTCTCGCACCCACTGCGGCGCGTCGACATACTGATCGGAATAAGCCTGCATTTCAGCGGCGGTAGCAGAACCGGATTCCTGGGCAGAGGCGTTGGCCCACACCGCGCAGGGGCTCGCCCCCAGCACAACATCGCGCGGCAGGGCGCGCAGCTGCTGGGACAGCGACTTGACGAAGCCGGAGAGATTGGCCCGGCGGAAATCGTCCAGGGAAGCACCCGCGCCGTATTGCGCGAAAGTTGCATCGTCGGCAAAATCCTTGCCCGGATAAAAGCCGGCAAGGCAGACGCCGTCAACGGCATAGTCCTGCGCCAGAGAAGCGATCGCCGTCAGCAGCGCCTGCGCAGCCTCGGGGACGCCAGGATCAAAATATGCGCCCGTCTGCGTCACCACCACCCATTCCGGATGCGCGGCGGCGGGATGCGTCTGCGGCAGATCATCCACCGCGGCGCCGATGTACCACGGATCGACCCACGCCTGGATATAAAAACCCTGGGCGTGCGCCGTCTCGCACACAGTCTCCAGCAGCGGCAGCTGCTCGCTGTACAGTGGCGTTTCCACAAAGAGCGTGTTGAAGCCCATCTCTTTGGCGTCGGCCAGCAGCGCGCTGAGCGCGGCGGCGACAGAATCAGCCGTCGCGTCGTCCGTAAACGGCAGATCTCCGTCCGCGCCCGTCTCGATCCACACGCCGTGGATCTCGGCCGGCTGCAGCTCGCTCGGCTCCGGCTGCTCGGAGGTGACGCCGCTGGAAACGTCGCCGGCGCTCTCTGCAGAAGAAGCGTCCGGCGTGTCCTCCTCACGCTGCATCCACAGGGCGACCGCGGCGGTCGCGGCCGCGCCCAAAATGAAAATCAGCGCCAGGATCAGGGCGATGGTTCGGGTTCCTAGGGGTCGTTTCTTCATGCTTAACCTCCATGCTGTCTTCCTTCAGCAACATTCCCGCGCCCCGAAATCCAAGGCGCCTCCTTCTCTCTTCTCAATACTAAGGATTATAGCGCAGTATCGGAAAAAATTCAAGGGAGGCCGGCAGGATTCCTGCCCGTTTCGACAGAAGGAAATATTCTCCTGCCCACATGCCGGAACACTTGCCGGCCTGGGAATTTTTCGCTTGACAAGCCGCGGCAAATCCGATATACTATTTTGGTACTTTTATGTGATTTTCTTCCATTTTATGTGGGAGAGCTCACATGAAACCCCTTCCCTCTGCCGGCCGGCGGAGGGCATATGTCCATAAGGAGGTGTCAAAGATGGCTGATACGAATCGTTACGAGGCGGTGTTCATTATCAATCCCGCGCTCGGAGACGAGGGCATTGCCGCCATGGTGGAGAAGTTCAAGACGCTCATCGAGCAGAATGGTTCCATCGAGGGCATTGACGAGTGGGGCAAGAGAAGACTTGCTTACCCCATCAATCATGTCAACGAAGGGTACTATGTGCTTGTCAACTTCACCTGCAATGTCGATTTCCCGGCGGAGCTGGACCGTGTGTTCAAGATCACCGAGGGAATCATGCGGTCGCTGATTACCGCGAAGGAATAATAGACCATTGGTTTCACGCATGAAGAAAGGCGGTGTTGTGGATGCTGAATGTCATTGCGCTCATGGGACGCCTGACAGCGGACCCGGAGCTGCGCCGGACGCCCTCTGACATTGCGGTCACGACCATCACGATCGCGGTGGATCGCGGCTATGTGCGGCAGGGCGAGGAGCGCCAGACGGATTTCATTCCGGTCGTCTGCTGGCGGCAGTCGGCGGAACTGGTGTGCAAATATTTCAAGAAAGGCGACATGATCGCCGTCAACGGTCGGCTGCAGTCGCGCAAATATGAGGACAGCCAGGGAAACAAGCGTACTGCCTACGAGGTCGTCGCCGATTCCGTGCATTTCACGGGAAGCCGGCGTGATTCTTCTGCGGTGCCGGTGCGCCATGATGCGCCGCCCGCGCCGTCGTTCGCCGCAGGCAACGACGACTTCGAGATTCTGGGAAATGACGACGATATGCCGTTCTGATCCTGCATTTTTCGTCTGAAGGAGGCATTTGAAATGGCTGAGAGAGCTGAGAGGGAGTTCCCGGAGCGCCGGGGCTTCAAGAAGGGCCGCAAAAAGGTCTGCGCGTTCTGTGTGGACCGGAGCGACAACCCGATCGATTATAAGGACATTGCCAAGCTGCGCAGATACATGTCCGAGCGTTCCAAGATCCTGCCCCGCAGAGTGACGGGAACCTGCGCGTATCATCAGCGCAAGCTGACAGTCGCGATCAAGCGTGCGCGTCATCTGGCGCTGCTGCCCTATACGAGCGACTGAGTTCTTGCAACAAGAAAAGTCGGCATATGCAATCGCATATGCCGACTTTTTTCGTGTCTGCGTCCGCATTGGCCCCGCCCTGCGTCTCGCATCGGACAGCAAAGTCCCGCTCGCCCGGCGCATGGCACGGCCGCCAAAACTCCGCGCCGTCACACCTCCACGCCATCCACCTCGCATAATCACGGTGAGCCTTGCCCTGGGGAAGGCGTTCCCTATGCGCCGCTCTGCCCGCGGGGCCGACCCCCTTCCGCTTGCGGCAAAACCGGGAGGAGCCGGCCCCGCAGGCAGCTCCTCCCGGACGAAGAATTATTCGACATGCGTAAAATCCACAGAAGAAAACTTCGTGAACCGGCCGGTAAACTTGAAAGGTAGCGCCGTCGTGCCGCCATGCCGGTTTTTCGCAACAATGACCTTGATGTCAAGGATATCCGGCCGGTCTTCCGGGTTATCCCCCGCGCTGTCACGGTGCAGGAAAATGACAATGTCGGCGTCCTGCTCAATGGAGCCCGACTCGCGCAGGTCGGAGAGCATGGGCGTCGTGTTCTCCCCCTTGCGCTTCTCGACGTCGCGCGACAGCTGCGAGAGCACCAGCAACGGCACATCCAGCTCCTTGGCCATAACCTTGAGGTTTCGCGTGATCTCCGACACCTCATTGACGCGGCTCTCGCTGCGTCGGCTGCTGGTGAGCAGCTGCAGGTAATCGACCACCACCAGCCCCACATCCTTGATGCGGCGCAGCTTGGCCTTCATCTCCGTGACCGTGATGCCCGCGCTGTCATCGACATACATGGGGATATTATACAAATTCGACACCGCGCTCGCCAGACGCGTCCACTCGTCAGGCGAAATGTCTCCGGTGCGCATCTTCTGGCTGTCGACGAGCGACTCGGTCGAGAGCATACGTGAGACAAGCTGGTCGGAGGACATTTCCAGCGAGAACATGACGACATTTTTTCCCGAACCCAGCGCCACATTCTGCGCGATGTTGAGCGCAAAGCTGGTTTTTCCCACGCCGGGGCGCGCCGCAAGGATGATCAGGTCCGAGCGGTTGAGCCCCGTGATGACGCGGTCGAGCGTGGCGAAGCCGGTCGACAGGCCGGCATATTGCGCGCTGTCGGCGCTGGCCAGCTTGCTGATGCGGTCCATCGTCTCGGTAATGACATCCTTGACGGGACGCAGCTCGGTGCTTTTGCCCGAGCGGATGTCCAGAATCCGCTGCTCTGCGGCGTCGATGATCGTTTCCGCTTCTGTCGTGGCCTCGCTCGCGTCCTCGATGGTGGTGCGGCTGGCCTCGATGATGCTGCGCAGATAGAATTTGTCCCGGACGATCTTGGCATAGGACTCGATATGCCGGGAAGTCGGCACGATGCTCGCCAGCTGCAGAATATACTGCTTGCCGCTCGCGTCGTCATATTCGCCGGACTTTTTGATCTCCTCCAGCAGTGTCACTGCGTCAATGGGCTTGCCCAATTCAAACATGAGCAGCATTTTGGAAAAGATCGTCTGATGCTGCGGCAGGTAAAAATGCTGCGGCTGCACAATGCCGACGATGCTCTCAATGGCGGGCGGATCGATGATGACCGCGCCCAGGACGGACTGCTCCGCCTCCAGGCTATAGGGCTGCTTGATGCCTTCAAAGTCCATGGCCATGGTCGCTTCCTCCCTTCTCGTCTGCTCTTCCCCGGCGCAAAGCCCGCCCCCACGCGAGGCGCCCGCCTGGCCTTTGCCTCTCTCCGTCTTGCGTCAATGCCCGGGCGCTTCTTTTGAAAAAAGCTGCCAGGTCCGGAAAAGGCAAACCCCTTCGCGGTCAGGCGCCGCCTCGGCGGCGCGCCCGCTTATTCTTCGACGACTTCCACCGTCACCTTGGCGACGATGCCCTGATAGAGCTTCACTTCCGCGCTGTAGGAGCCGAAATTCTTGATCTCCCCAGCGTTGATCTTTTTCTTATCCACGACGACGCCGAGCGACGCCTCCACCGCTTCAGCGATCTCCTTCGCCGTGATGGAGCCGAACAACCGGCCGCCGGTACCCCCTTTAGCGCGCAGGGTCACTTTCTTGCCGTCGAGCTTCCCCTTGGCTTCCTGCGCCGCCTGCTTCTCCATGTCGATCTTATGCTGCGCGGCGGCCTGTTTGCTCTTCATTTCGCCGACCGCCTGATTGTCCGCCGGGATGGCAAGATTGCGCGGAAAAAGATAATTGCGGGCGTAGCCGTCGGAAACGTTGACCATTTCCCCCGCTTTGCCCTGGCCTTTGACGTCCGCTTTGAGAATCACTTTCATGCTGATTGCCTCCATTCGTTCGATATGCATGTTCCGGTCTGACCGGAAACATGTCGTATTGCCAAAAACGCCCCTGTGGGCCGCGCGCCTGCGGGATGCGAGCCGAGACGCTTCTCCAAGCCCGTCCACGGTTTTACCGTGATCCGCGCGTCCGCAAACTGCTATCCAGGCAGGCTTTTCGCCCCGCCCATTTGCGAGGCGTGCCGCCTCTGCATCGGAATTATACCGGGACGGAGTATGCGCAAAGCCGCGTCACGCGCCCGCCTGCATCCCCAGCTGCTCCTGCACCGCGTCGATGGCTTCCTTGAGCCGCCGGACCGCTTCGTCGATGTCGATGTCGCGCAGCTGCGCGCCCGCCATCATATGATGCCCGCCGCCGCCCAGCCGCTCCATCACGAGCTGCACATTGAGCTTGCCCTGCGAGCGGGCCGAGACAGAGATGAATTCCGGCGCCGCATACAGCGCAAAAGACGCATCCACGCCACGCACGTTGAGCAGTTCGTCCGCTGTCTGCGGCGCGACGATGCGCAGCGATTCTTCAAATTTATCACGCCAGACCGCGAGCGCCGCGCTGCGGTAGAGCGTCGTGCCAGCCATGAGCTGCGCCTTGACCCGGCAGTCCTCAAACGTGCTGGAGAACAGGCGCCGTACCTGCAGGGTATCCGCCCCGCGCCGGCGCAGATACGCCGCCGCCTCGAAAGTGCGCACGCCCGTCTGCTGAGAAAAATTCTTCGTGTCCAGCATAATGCCGGCAAGCAGCGCCTCGCTCTGCGCCTTGTTGGGTTTGCCGCAGTTCATATACTGCAGCAGCTCTGTGACCATCTCACAGGCGGAGGAGGCGTTGGGCTCATGATAAAACAGCGTCGTGTCCTGAATCGAATCGGCGGTTCGGCGGTGATGGTCGATGACGGCGACCGTCTTGACCTCCTGGCACAGTTCCGGCGCTTCCATGATTTCGGTCCGATGCGTGTCGACAATGATCAGCAACGTCTTATCGGTGATCAGCCGCCGCGCCTGCGCCGGGGAAACGAAGAAATCCAGTCCCGCGTCGCACAGGCTGTCGATGAGCGCGCCGGCCATCGTCGCTTCGCGGTTGACGACGCATTTGGCGTCGCGCCCGAGGCTGTAGGCCGCAAACTGCATACCGGCCGCCGCGCCGATGCAGTCGAGATCCGACAGGCGGTGCCCCATAATGAGCACGTTGCCGCTCTGGCGGATGAGATTCTCAAAAGTCGAGGCCACCATGCGGCTCTTGACCCGGCTGCTGCGCTCGATGCCCTTGGATTTGCCGCCGAAAAATTGATAGCCGTCCGCGTTCTTGATGACCACCTGGTCGCCGCCACGGCCCAGCGCCATGTCCAGCGCCTGCTTGGCCGCGGTTTCCCCCTCGGCCAGCGTCTGGTATCCCTGCCCAACGCCGATGGACAGCGTCGGCGCCGTGCCGTCGGGGCGCGTCATTTTGCGCACCGTCTCGAGAATCTCAAACTTGGTCTTGATGAAATGATCCAGGTCCCGCTGCTCAAATACGAAGAAATATTTTTCGCGCTCATAGCGGTTGAGAATACCCGTCGAGCTCTTGGTCCAGTGCAGCAGCGCCTCCTCCACGGCGGCGACGAACTGCGCGCGCTCCAGGTCACGCGCCTCTTTGATCATTTCGTCGAAGTTATCAATAACGAGGATCATCACCACCGGCCGGGAACGGAAATATTCCCGGCTGATGCCTTTGAGCTCGTCGTCGTCATGGAAATACAGCGCGAAGAGCTTCTGCCCGTCGAGCGTGAAAGAATTGCCGTAGACCGTATAGCCGCAGCCGTTGACGCTGACGTTCTGCCGCGTCGTCTCCCCCTGCCAGCGCAGGCTGAGGCCACGCACCGCTTCGCTTATGTACGGGACGGTCCCGTCCTCGCGCCGCAGCATCTCCTCCGCTGCGCGATTGCCCCATTGCAGCTCCATCGCCTCGTCGACGACCACCGCCGGCAGAGGAAACCGCTCCAGGCTGGCCCGGTCGGCCGGCGACAGGCGCGTGCTGACATAGCGCAGCGTTTTGTTCCGATGCCGGCGCTGCAGGATGAACACCACACAGCAGAAAATGCCCGAGGCCGACGCAATAATCAGGCTGATCGCCGCCACCGACGCCCCCGTGAGGAAAAACGCCGGGATCGCCGAGAGCAGCCAAAGCACCAGCACCACGATGAGGAGCTTTTCATGCAGATACAATGTTGTCCTTTTCATAACAACCCCTCCGTCAGAAACAAGCCGTTGCGTTCCTTCAAAACCGCCGGACTCAGGCGTCCATCAGAATGGGCAGCACCATGGGACGGCGCTTGGTTTTGGAGAAAATGAATTCGCTCATCGCGTCGCGCACGGTGTTTTTCAGGGAAGTCCAGTCGGCATTGCCGTTGGCCAGCCCGCCTTCCAGCGCCTTCTCCGCCACGCGCTTGGCCTGCTCCATCAGCTCCTCCGCCTCCCGGACATAGACAAAGCCTCTGGACACAATATCGGGTCCGGACACGATCCGGCGCTCGCCCTGCGTATGCACCGCGGCCACCACGACGATCAGGCCATCCTCCGCGAGATGCTTGCGGTCGCGCAGCACGATGCTGCCCACGTCGCCCACACCCAGCCCATCGATGAGCAGGCGACCGGCCGGGACCGTGCCGGTGATCTTGCAGCTGTCCTGACTGACCTCCACCACCTTGCCGATGTCGGCGATCATGATATGGTCGTCGTCATAGCCCATGCTGCGGGCGGTGGCCGCATGATGCACCAGGTGCTTATATTCGCCGTGCACCGGCATGAAATATTTCGGCTGCGTCAGGCCCAGGATGATTTTCTGCTCCTCCTGGCAGGCGTGGCCGGAAACATGCACTTCGTAGATGGACTCATACAGTACCTTCGCGCCGAGCTTGAGCAGCTCGTTGATGACGCGGCCCACCAGCTTCTCATTGCCGGGGATGGGATTGGCGGAAATGATGATGCAGTCGTCCGGACCGATCTCCACCTTGCGATGATCGGAAAACGCCATACGGTACAGCGCGCTCATCGGCTCGCCCTGGCTGCCGGTCGTGATGATGACCAGCTCGTCCTTGGGATAGCGGTTGATGGCGTCGATATCGATCACAAGGCCGTCCGGCACATTGAGGTATCCCAGCTCCATCGCCACGCCGATGACGTTGACCATGCTGCGCCCCGACACGGCGACCTTCCGGTTATATTTCGCGGCGCAGTCAAAAATCTGCTGCACGCGGTGAATGTTCGACGAGAAGGTGGCGATGACGATACGCTTGCCCTCCGCCTGCTGGAAGAGGTTGTTAAACGACGCGCCCACCTTACGCTCGCTCATGGTATAGCCCGGGCGCTCGGCATTCGTGGAGTCGGACATGAGCAGGAGCACGCCCTCCTTGCCCAGCTGGCCCAAACGCGCCAAGTCGATCATCTGCCCGCCGATAGGCGTGCAGTCAATCTTGAAGTCGCCCGTGTGGACGATGACGCCCGCCGGGGATTTGATCGCCAGCATGACCGCGTCCGCGATGCTGTGGGTCGAGTGGATGATCTCCACCTCGAACTCGCCGAGCTTGATCTTGTCGCCCGGCTTGACGACGATGCGGGTGGTCTTGTTGAGCATGTTGTGCTCGCGCAGCTTGCCCTCCACCAGGCCGAGCGTCAGACGCGTGCCGTAAACGGGAACGTTGATTTTGCGCAGCACATAGGGCAGCGAGCCGATGTGGTCCTCGTGCCCGTGCGTGAGGAAAATGCCGCGGATCTTGTCTGCGTTTTTCTCCAAATAGGTGACGTCCGGGATGACCAGGTCGATGCCGAGCATCTCGTCATCCGGAAAGGCAAGGCCGCAGTCGACGATGATGATGTCGTCCCGATATTCGAACACCGTCAGGTTCTTGCCGATCTCATTGAGGCCGCCGAGCGGGATCACCTTGATCGTCGGGGCTTTGGAGCCCGACCGGCCCCGCGTGCTCTGCCGGCGCGAGGCCGGGGCGTTGTCCTTCGCGGCGCGCGTCCGGGAAGCGGACTGGGCCGCCGGCGCTTTTCCCTGCTTGGCCGCAGGCTGGCCGGTCTGCGCCTTGCTGCGCGGCTTGCGGGATGCGGCGGGTCGCTTCTCCGCCGCCGGGCGCGCGGTCTCCTTTTGCGCCGCGCCCTTCTGGCCGGCTTCCGCCGCGGCTTTGGGGGCGCGCGGCTTACCCGCGCGTTTCTCCTGTTGCTTCGCGACTTCAGAGGCCGGGATCTTCTCTCCCAGCACGAGCGCTTCCCCATCGGCCGGCTTCTGCCGCGCGGGCGCGAGCCTCAGCTTCGACGAAGAACCGCGGCCCCCTTTGGAGCCGCTGCGAAAAAAATTGTTGCTGTTTGCCAAAGAAATTCCTCCAATTTTGCGCTCCTCTTGCCGGAGCGATCATTTCTGCTTCCATTCAATAAATAACAAGCCCTCATGCAAAAACCGGCATGAGGCATCGCTGTTCTCCGGTCATGGGGCTGTCCGCGCCGCACGGGAACCGGAGCCGCTATGGAATTCACACAGCATGGCGAACCATATTATTTCCGAACACAAACATCTGTTTCCGCAAGCGGCCCGCACGCGCTCCACAGCCGCCATGCCGGTCCCCGAACCCCGGTCCGGAACACTCCCTTCCCCAAGGAAGAAAGCGAAAGGCCGCTTGCAAAAACTTTGTACCAATTATATTGCATTTTGCCATATTTGTCAACAAGTCCGCCGGCCCTGCTTTTATCTTCGGCCGCTCGCCGGCAGTTTAATCAACCGCCGGCTTTTTTGCGCAAAGTTTCCTTCCCCCGGACGGCCGGCACACGCACCGGCGGCGGCAAAATTCGCGACGGAATCTTCGGGCTTTGTCTTGCAATGCGGGGACGCGCACGGTATAATAAAACGTGAAAAATGCAACAAAAGGGACGAAGAAGATGAAACAAGTCGGTTTTGACAACGAGCAATATCTCCGCACGCAATCGGCCCATATCCGCGAACGCATCGCGCAGTTCGGCGGCAAGCTCTATCTGGAATTCGGGGGCAAGCTGTTCGACGACTTTCACGCTTCGCGCGTCCTGCCGGGCTTCCAGCCGGACAGCAAGCTGCGCATGCTGCTCCAGCTCAAGGAGCGGGTGGAGATCGTCATCGCCATCAACGCGGCGGACATTGAGAAAAACAAGCGCCGCGGCGACCTCGGCATCACCTATGATCTGGATGTGCTGCGCCTGATCGATGAATTCCGCAGCATTGGCCTTTACGTCGGCAGCGTCGTGCTGACGCAGTTCCAGGGGCAGCCGGTGGCGGAGGCCTTCCAGAAGCGGCTGGAAGCGCTGGGCGTTCGGGTTTACCGGCATTACCCCATCGAGGGTTACCCTTCCGACATCGCCAAAATCGTCAGCGACGAAGGGTACGGCCGCAACGAATACATCGAAACGAGCCGCGATCTCGTCGTCATCACGGCGCCGGGACCGGGCAGCGGCAAAATGGCCACCTGTCTGTCGCAGCTGTATCACGATTACCGGCGGGGCGTGCGCGCGGGCTACGCGAAATTCGAGACCTTCCCCATCTGGAACCTCCCGCTGAGCCATCCGGTCAATCTGGCCTACGAGGCGGCGACCGCCGATCTCAACGACGTCAATATGATCGACCCGTTCCACCTGGAAGCCTATGGCGAAACCACCGTCAATTATAACCGTGACGTGGAGATTTTCCCGGTACTGCAGGCCATGTTCGAGAAGATCGTGGGCGAGTGCCCGTACAAATCCCCCACGGACATGGGCGTCAACATGGCGGGCAACTGCATCATCGACGACGAAGTCGTGCGCGCCGCCTCCTGCCAGGAGATCGTGCGGCGGTACTATACCGCCCTGTGCGATCATCGGAAAGGTCTGGTCAGCGAGGATGTGGTCTTCAAGCTCGAGCTGCTGATGAAAAAAGCGGCGATCACCGTGCACGACCGTGCTGTCATCGCGCCCGCATTGCAGAAGGCCGCACTGACCGGTACGCCGGCCGCCGCCATGCAGCTCACCGACGGCTCCATCGTCACGGGCAAAACGTCCGACCTGCTCGGCGCCTCGGCGGCGCTGCTGCTCAATGCGCTCAAGCACCTCGGCGGCATCCCGGACGAGACGCATCTGATCGCGCCCGCCATCATCGAACCCATCCAGCACCTCAAAGTGGGCCATCTGGGCAACCGCAATCCCCGCCTGCACACCGACGAAGTGCTCATCGCCCTGTCCATCTGCGCCGCGACCGATCCCACTGCGGAGCGCGCCATGGAGCAGCTGTCCAATCTGCGCGGCTGCGAGGTGCATTCTTCCGTTATCCTCTCCCCGGTGGACGAGAAAGTGTTCCGCCGGCTGGGCGTCAACATCACCTGCGAGCCGCGTTACCAGATCACCAAATGCTGACACCGCGCGCTCCTGCTGCACTGACGCAAAGCGGGATCCGACTGTTCATCGGGTCCCGCTTTTATCATAACCGGCCGTGCGCGCCCGGCGGCGGGGAGGACCCGCTCACCGATAGATCACATGCTTATAGAGAAAATAATTCCAGATGCCGACGAGCAGCGCAAATCCCATCTTCGCCAGCAGCATCACCCAATCCAGCGGATGCAGCATCTCGACGAAATTGAGCGCCGCGCTGACGACCCAGGTATTGAAACACAGTAGCAGAATGCACAGCACAAACTGCCGGGGAATATTGCCCGCGGAACGGAAGCTCCATTTCCGGTTCATGATGAAACTGAACAGAAAACCGGACACCATCCCGATGGCGTTGAAAATCTTAACCGTGGTGAGGGACAGAAACCCCACCGGATGATTGCCAAACAAAATATACAGCAGCTGAAACAGGCCGCAGTCAATGACGAAGGAAAGAATCCCTGTGATGGCATACCGCCCCAACGTCCTCTGATGAATCATCCGGCAGATCTGCCGGAAAGAAGCCTTGTCCGCCATGAATCCGCCGCCTTTCCGCTGAGACATTGCACAACCCCCGCCGCAGGAAACGCGCAACCGCAGGCAGCGCAAAACCGCTACCTAACGCGCCCGACAGGTTTTTTCCGCAGGCCCGCGTCCTATACAGGGATTTCTTTTTCGAGCAATATTGTTATTATAGCACAAACCGACACAAGCCATCAAGAAAATTTACGACTTTTTTCGCGCCGGTTTGCGTCGCTTCCCCCCGCCCGACCCGGTTGTTTGCAAAATCCCGCCCAGTATGCTATAATAAAAGAAATCAATGAAAGGGAAACCGTGAAACGCGGCTTTCTTCCGGCGTATTTCGTCCAGTCGGGACGTTTGCAGAACGCCGGTTTTTCCATTGCCGACAAGAACACAAAGAAAGGACAGAGGAATTATGCAACTGCTGATCATCGTACTCAACAAAGTGGACGTGCTGGAAAAGCTGCTGGAGCGGCTGTGCGAGAGCGGCGTGCGCGGCGCGACGATCCTGGAAAGCCGCGGCATGGCGCAGAGCCTGTGCGAAAGCGAGGAGCAGAAATTCATCGCTTCTCTGCAGATGCTGCTCGACCCGCAGCATAAAAATAACAAAACCATTCTCACCGTAGTACCGGACGAACAGATTCCGGTTGTGTCCAAAGTGCTGGGCGAAGTCACCGGCGGGCTCGATCAGCCCAATTCCGGCGTGATGTTCTCCGTCCCGGTGCAATATACAGAGGGCTTCGGGGAAAAACAATAACCCGCAGGGGCCACGGCGTCCCGTGGTTCTGTCAAAGGAAAGAAGGGCCGAACGGCGTTTGCAGCCGCCGTTCGGCCCTTCTTTCCTTTCACTGTACAGTTTCAGATGCGCAGCATCGAGTGCAAAAACGCCTGCAGGCGTTCGCTTTTCGGATTGGTAAAAAGCTCCTCCGGGTCGCCTTCCTCCGCGATTGTCCCCTGATCCATAAAGATCACACGGTCCGCCACCTCGCGCGCGAAGCCCATCTCGTGCGTCACCACGAGCATCGTGACGTGCCGGTCGTGCAGCTGCCGCATCACGCTGAGCACCTCGCCCGTGATCTCCGGGTCAAGCGCGCTCGTCGGTTCATCAAACAGCAGCAGCGCCGGGTCCATGGCAAGCCCTCTCGCAATCGCGACGCGCTGCTGCTGCCCGCCGGAGAGCTGCGCAGGATAAGCGTCCGCCTTGTTTTCCAAACCGACCATGGCCAGCAGCTCCCGTGCACGCGCCTCGGCGCGCTCGCGCGGCTCCTTCTTGACGTGAATGGGCGCATAGCAGATGTTCCGCAGGCAGGTCATGTGCGGAAACAGATGAAACTGCTGGAAAATCATGCCCGTCTCCATGCAGATGCGCCGCACGGTCTTTTCCGGCGGATAGATGGCTTTCCCGTGCTCATTGGTGGTCACGAGCGTCTCGCCGTTGATGATGATGCTGCCGCTCGTGATCTCCTCCAGCCGGTTGGCGCAGCGCAGCAGTGTGCTTTTCCCCGAGCCGGACGGGCCAATAATAGCGACGGTTTCGCCCTTGCGCACCGACAGGCTGATGCCGTCGAGCGCGCGGCAATTCTTGAACTGCTTGACGATATCGGTCATTTCCAGAACCATACCCATGACTCAGCCCTCCTTCGCTTCATGCCGGGAATACCGCTTCTCCAACTTGCGGGAAAGCAGCGTCAGCAGGAACGTGAACAGCAGATAAATGATCGCGGCGATGGCATAGGCCGTGGCGTTGACGTCGCGGTTGACTGCGTCGTTGGCGGCCTTGAGCAGCTCGCCCACGCTGATAACGGAAACGAGCGCGGTGTCCTTGACCAGCGTGATCGTCTCGTTGGAGATCGGCGGCAGCACCGTCTTGAAGGTCTGCGGCAGGATGATCCCCATCATGGTGCGGGCGGGCGACAGGCCCAGAGACTGCGCAGCCTCGAACTGGCCGCGGCCGACGCTCGCGATGCCGCCACGGTAAATTTCCGCGAAATACGCCGCGTAATTGAGCACGAACGTGATCACGGCGGTGGGGAAGCTGTCGAGCATAAGGTTAATCCCCAACCCTTTGAAAAAGATCGGCAGGAAGAAATAAAAGGCAAACAGCTGCAGGATCAGCGGCGTGCCGCGGAACACCCAGATATACGCCTGGCAGATCCAGCGCACCGGCGCGATCCGGCAGCGGCTGCCGAGCGCGAGCGGCAGCCCCAGCGGCAGCGCCAGCACAAGCGTGAGGACAAACAACTCCACCGTAACCACCACGCCGCGCAGCAGCGACGGCAGGATCATCCACACATATTCCATGAACTCCGACATTCTTCTCCAACATCCTTTCTGCGTCCCGCCGGCCGCGGCAATGTACAAACACCTCGCAAAGGCGGCCCGGACCCTTTTGGTCCGCGCCGCCCAAACCGCCCATGATCGTCAGGAAACGCCGCTCATCAGTCCTCCAGAATGACGGCGTTGCGCCCGAACCACTTCATGCTGATCTCCTCCGCCTTGCCGTTCTCGATCAGCTTGGCAAAGCCCTCGTTGAGCTTTTCCGCCAGATCGGTGTCCTCCTTGCGGCAGCCCACAGCGTAGAAATCGTCGCCGAAATTGAATTCGCAGGTGATCAGCTTCTGCTCCATCTGCGAGCTCTTGTATTCGCCGAGCACCTCGTCCACCACCATGCAGTCCAGCCGCCCGGTCTGCAGGTCGAGGATGACCTGATCATACGTATCATATTGCTTGAGCTTCGACTGGAACGTCGGATACGCCTCGTGCTGCTCCACGATCTCCAGCGCCGAACTGCCCGCCTGGATACCGACGTTATAATTGGCAAGATCCTCCGCCGACGTGACCTGCACATCGTCGCGCAGCGTCATGACGATCAGGCGATTGTTGAGATATTTCTTCGTCATGGACAGCTGCTCCAGGCGCTCCGGCGTCACCGACAGGCCGTTCCACAGGCAGTCGACACGGCCGGACGCCAGCTGCTGCTCCTTGGCCTTCCAGTTGATGGGCTGCAGCTCAATCTCCACGCCGAGCACCTCGCCCATCGCCTTGGCCATATCCACGTCAAACCCCACCAGGTTGCCGTCCGCATCGCGGAAGCCCATCGGCGCGAACGTATCGTCCAGCCCCACAACCAGCTTCCCCGCGCTCTCGACCTTAGCCCAGCCGGTTTTGCCGTCCTCCGCATCCTGGCCGGCGCAGCCGAACAGGAACGTCGCCGTCATGGAAAGCGCCAACAGCGCTGCAAAAAATTTCTTCATAAACCTATCCCCCAAATTGATTTTAATCTGCTAAAATGCTGAAGCACCTGTATACTATAATATACTCCGCATGCTTTGTCAAGAGACAAAACCGACAAAAAAGCGACAAACGCGGCAAACCTCCGCGCAGGAAGGCGGCGTTACAGTTGTCAACTCGTTTCCATCGATATCTCGAGCAAAAGGAAACATTCTCTGTAACATAGCGCGTTTGCCTCTTAACAATCGAACTGTTCGAATCCCGGAGCCTTGTAAAATTGAATCATTTCTGCATATGCCCCGTACCTCACCGGGATAGAGGGTCCGCCTCCTAAATTTCGCATCTTAACTGTTCGAAGAATCCTGCCTCCCCAATGCCCCAAACCGCAGGCCGGCTTT
The DNA here is from genome assembly GCA_904420005.1 of Candidatus Tabaqchalia intestinavium. GTDB lineage: Bacteria > Bacillota > Clostridia > Oscillospirales > CAJFTT01 > Tabaqchalia > Tabaqchalia intestinavium. Next base: position 41,761 of record CAJFTT010000016.1, read on the forward strand.
TTGCGCACTTGTGCCTACATAGCCGGTTCCTGCAAAATCTCCAGGAACGTATGCAGAAAACCTGCCTACGCCGGTTGCCGCAAAGCCGCGGAAAATTCTCTGTTCCCCAAAACCCTGCGGCCGTTTCCACGCTCCTTCCAATGCACCACCAGCGCAATCGGCAATTGCACACGCAGCCGCCGCACGCCTGCACCCGGCACGGCAAATCCCCCGGCGCCGCCGCGGAATACAGCGGGCACCGGGGGATTTGCAGATGGCGCGATTACGCCTCGTCGTGAAATTTCGGCTTTTGCAGATACAGTTGATAGATCAGCAGCGCGGCAACAAAGAAATACAACACATAGTAGACCCAAAACACCACCATGGCCGGCGTAAAGGCCGCCGCTTCCACGCTCGACGAGCCCCACCACACCGCGAGATTGCAGACTATGCCAACCGCGCGCACCGCGCCGTAGATCCAGACGGCGCGCGTCTGCGCTCGCGTCACACCGGCACGGTACATCTGCGCCGACGCTGCGAACAGGCGACGGTACAGCCACAGCTCCAGCGCCAGATACGCCAGCTCACTGAGAATATACAGCGCTGCGTACACCAAATTTTGTTCATCCGGCATGAAATTATACAGGCCCGCCAGAGACACGAAAAACAGCAACGCCGCCGGCGTGAGCGCAAAGCGGAAATCTTCCTCCCGCCGGCGCAGCAACACAATGGCAAGGATCGCAAGCAGCACGCCCAGACAGTCCGGCAGCACGTCGATGCCGCCGACCCGCACGCCTATGAAGCGAAAAAACACGCAGGCCATCAACAGATCAAACGCGAAATTCAACGTTTCCTCCCCTTTCCTGCAGGCAGCCGGCGCCGGGGGACGTCGGCGCCGGACCGCGGACCGCCTCAGGACGAAGCGCCCGGCAAAACATATTTCTCATGATATCGCTCGAAATCCGAAGTGAATTCCGGCTCTCCGGAACTTTTGAGCCGGTTGAGATAGCCGTGCGTGTCAAACGCGGCGTTGCTGATCTCAATCAGGCAGACGGCAATATTGGAGCAGTGGTCGGAAACACGCTCATAATTGGTCAGCAGGTCGGAGAACACAAACCCCAGCTCAATCGTGCATTTTCCATCCTTGAGCCGGGTAATGTGCCGCAGCCGCAGCTCCGCCTTGAGCTCGTCGATCACCTGCTCCAGCGGCTCCACCTGCCGCGCGAGCGTCAGGTCATTTTGCTGGAAAGCCTGGATTGTCAGCTGCAAGATCTCCTCCACAGCGGCGCTCATGACCCCCAGTTCCTCCTTGGCCTCCTGCGAGAATTGGATGTTCTTTTCATGCATTTCCCGCGCAGCGTCAAGAATATTCACCGCATGGTCGCTGATCCGCTCAAAATCCCCAATACAGTGCAGCAAACGGGACGTCTCCTTGCTGTCCTCCTCGGACAGAGGGCGGCTGCTGATCTTGACAAGATAGGTTCCCAGCTTGTCCTCATAGGCATCGACCATGTTTTCGTTCTGCGTGATGGTCTCCGCCCGCTTCCTGTCATAGTGACCCACCTCGTGGATAGCCGTCAGCAGCGTGTCGCGGGACAGCTCCGCCATACGGCCCGCGGCGCCGCGGCACTGCTCAATGGCGAACGAGGGGGAATTGAGGAATCGATCGTCAAGGCCCAGCGAGTCCTCTTTGCCGCTTTTCTCGCGGATCGTCAGCTCCGCGAGCTTGCCGAGCTGCTTGGAGAAGGGCAACAGCAGCAGCGTCGTCACTACATTGAACGTCGTATGCACAATGGCGATGCTGGTTTCCGTCACAGCCGTGTCAAGGAATGTGAAATGGAAAATGGCGTTGCCGATATAAAACAGCGACAGGAATACGATCGTACCGATGATGTTGAAATACAGATGCACCATCGCGGCGCGTTTCGCGTTGCGCTTGGCGCCGATGCAGGAGATCAGCGCCGTGACACAGGTGCCGATATTCTGCCCGAGAATGATCGGGATGGCGGCGCCGAACGTGATTTGACCCGTCTGCGACAGCGCCTGCAAAATGCCGACAGAGGCGGAAGAAGACTGGATGATCCCCGTCAGGATCGCGCCGGCCAGAACGCCGAACAGGGGATTGGTGAACAGGGTGAGGATCTCGGCAAATTCCGGCACGTCGGCCAGCGGCTCGACGGCGTTGCTCATGGTGGACATACCGAACATCAAGATCGCAAAGCCCACCAGGATGGAGCCGACATCGCGTTTCCGTCCGGACTTGCAGAACATGATCAACACAATGCCGATCACGGCAAGGATCGGGGAAAATGTATCCGGCTTGAGCATCTGAACCCAGACGCTCTCGCCCTCCAGTCCCGACAGGCTGAGGATCCAGGCCGTGACCGTCGTGCCGATATTGGCGCCCATGATGATGCCGATGGCTTGCGACAGCTTCATGATGCCGGAATTGACAAAGCCGACCACCATGACGGTCGTCGCGGAGGAAGACTGAATCACCGCCGTGACGGCCGCGCCCAGCAGCACGCCTTTAATGGGGTTATTCGTCAGCTTCTCGAGCATGCGCTCCAGCCGCCCGCCCGAAATTTTTTCCAGGCCCTCGCTGAGCACGTTCATTCCGTATAGGAACAACGCCAAGCCGCCCAGCAGCGTGAAAACAGAAAAAATATCCATTTGTTTGTTCCCCCTGAATCATAACTGAACCCTGATTTTTCTTTTGATTGAATTTCTCTTTTTAACAAACACCCAAACGGTGTAAAAGCGGAAATGAATCCTCTCAGGATGCAAATTGCACGGTGATCTCGGTACCGATCCCCTCCTCACTGCGTAATGTGATCGCGGCGTTATGCCGCTCGGCGATATGTTTGACGATGGCGAGGCCCAGCCCCGTCCCGCCGGTCTCCTTCGACCGGCTTTTGTCCACGCGGTAGAACCGCTCAAAGACGCGCGTCTGGTGCTTTTGGGGAATTCCCAGGCCCGTATCCCGTACACACAGCCGCCGATCCGAGACGGTGACGAACACCTCGCCCCCCTCGCGATTATAGCGGATGGCATTGTCGCACAGATTATACAGCAGCTCCGACAGCATCGCGCGATTGCCCTGCACAACGTGCGGGCCGCCCTCGACATGCAGCGTGACGCCGCGTTTCTCCGCCGTCAGCGCCAGCCGCCCGATGCATTCGTCCGCCAGCGCGCGCAGCTCGACCGGCTCCATCGTGAAGATGCGGTCCGTCTCGTCCAGCTCCGACAGGCGCAGGATGTCGCCAATGAGCACCAGCAGCCGCGCCGCTTCCTTCCGGATCCGGCTGGCAAACTGCGCGACGTCCTCCGGCTGCGCCAGCCCCGTTTCGATCATCTCCGCATAGCCGGAAATAGAGGTGAGGGGCGTTTTGAGCTCATGCGAGACATTGGCGGTGAATTCCCGCCGCATTTTTTCCATTTGCAGCTTGTCCGTCACGTCCAAGATGGAACAGATCACCCCGATGCGTGCGTCGCCTGACACGACCGGATTGGACAGCAGCTGCAGCTGCCGGCCGCCGAGCGCCAGCGACGTGACGGCGTTTTCCCCGGCATAGGCCCGGCAAACGGCCTGCGCCGCGTCCTGCGGGATCCCGCAGGCAAATATATTCTCCCCCTCCGGGATGGCGGGGCACTGCAAAAGCGCCTGCGCGCTGCGATTGGCGATGAGCACACGCTGCCGCCGGTCCAGCACCAGCAACCCTTCCGCCATGTTCTCAATCACGGCCGACAGCCGATCCCGCTCGGCCGCGATGGTGCGCATTTGCTTGCTGATCCTCTGCCGCTGCTGCACGATCTGCTGCACAAACGGCTCCAGCTCGGGATACACCGCTTCCGGCGTCGCTTCCGAGTCGGCCAGCTGTCCAGCCAAATCGCGCACCGGGCGCAGCAGCTTCTTGGTCAGCAGCGCGCTCAGCAGCAAACACAGCGCCAGCAGCAGCACCAGCAGTCCGCCCGTCAGCAGCGCCGTATGCAGGATCGCGCGCTGGGTACCGTCCGTCTGCGTGCTGGCGCGCAGCACCTGTCCGTTGGGCAGACGCAGCGCGTAATAATAAACGTCCTGGCCCAGGGAGGCCGAATGCCGCATAGCTTCCCCGCTGCCAGCGGACAGCGCTTCGCGGACCTCGTCGCGTTCCGCGTGGTTCTCCATGGTTGCGGCATCGACCTTGCTGTCATACAGCACCGTTCCGTCGGCGTCGATGAGCGTCAGCCGCAGCCCGTCGGACGCGAAGCCCGCAAGCGCCGCAGGATCGGCCTGCCAGTCGGCGTTCTCCGCCGCCATATGCGCCGCCTGCCGCAGATTCTCTCTCGCCTGCCGATCAAGCGCGACGGAGAACAGCAGCCCTGTGACAATGGCCGTCAACAACACCGACAGCAGCGCGACGCCGAACAGATGCAGCCTGATCTTTTTCCCCATGATTCTCTCCCCGCGCTTACTCGCTGAGCTTATAGCCCACGTTGCGCACCGTCTGGATCGCGGCGCCCGCATCCCCCAGCTTGCGGCGCAGGGTCTTGATATGCATATCCACCGTGCGGCTCTCTCCCTCAAAGTCAAAGCCCCACACGTTGTCCATAATTTTCTCGCGTGTCAGCACAATGCCCTGGTTGCGCATGAGCAGCTTGAGCAGCTCATATTCCTTAAACGTCAAGGTGACGGGAGCGCCGCCCACCGAAACGCTGCGCCGCTCATCCTCCAGCACAATCTCCCCGCAGCGCAGCACATCTCCCGGCTCGCGCGAGGCCGTGCGCCGCAGCAGCGCTTTGACCCGGGATACCAGCTCCAGCACGCCGAAAGGCTTGGTGAGATAATCGTCCGCCCCGAGGTCCAGGCCCTTGACCTTGTCCAGCTCGCTGCCTTTGGCCGTCACCATAATGACCGGCACATCCCGCGTGCGGTCGCTCTGGCGAAGGGAACGGAGCACCGACAGTCCGTCCCGCCCGGGCAGCATGATGTCGAGCAGCACGAGATCGGGCAGCGCTTTCTCCACCGCGCGGAAAAAGCTGTCCGCGTCAGTGAATCCCTGCGTCTCGTAGCCGCTGTTTTTCAGCGCGTACCGCTCCATTTCGCGGATGTCCGCGTCGTCTTCAATAATATAAATCATACGGAAACTCCTTCCCGTCCTTCCGGCAGATTTTGCATTTTCTCCGCTCATGCAAGGGGAAAAGCGGCAAAATTCGACACCATCAGAACAAAAGCCCCAAATCCCCCCATTATGTTTATCATACAATATTTTTCCCTGCAAAACAATAGCCATTTTGCAAAAAGCCCTCCCAACTTCTTCCCGTCCAGCGGAAAAAATTGAGAGGGATTGCCCAAAAGCAGCGTTTTTGCTGCGTTTGGAGAGAAACAATGGCCCTATCTGACCGTTCGAAGCAGCCTCCCGCCGTTCAGCCGGCCTGCTGATCCGCGAGAATCTTTTCGAGCACCGCCACCGCCTGTGTGTACCGGGCGCGCGCCGCCTCGTCGTCCTGCTGCCCGCTGCCGTCAAACACGCGCAGGCACAGATACAGCTCCCGGTCGCTCATCTCCTGCAGCGTCGGCAGAGAGCCGAGCGCCGTGCCATCCCAGGAGACGCGGTACGGGTCGGCGCCCTCCGGCAGGTCGAGCACTTCCTCCAAAGGCTGCAGCACGCCGCCCGGCAGGCCGCCCTCCCCCGCGCCCATCTGCCGCAGCGTCTGATAAGACGCGTCGTCACAGAGAATCAGAAACGATTGTCCGTCCCCGAGCTGCAGCACAAGGCTCTGCTGCATAGTGGTGGTGTAATTATTGGCGTCGCCGATCTGCACATCCGCCGATGTCGTCCCCGTGATCGCGGCGTTGGTGTTGAGCGCAGACACATAGCAGCTGACTTTTCCGTCGCCGTTATAATCCTCGAGGTAGTCCTGCTGAATTTTATACTGGATCTCCTCCGCGTAAGGCTGCGTGGCGGCATCCGACGAGCTGGTGATCAGCAGCACCCGCATGTCCGGCTCCACGCGCTGGATGCACTGCGTCAGTCCCACGATCACCGTAAGGAGCAGCAGCACGCCCACAACGACATACCACTTATAATAATACCAGAAATTCGCAGCTTTCTCCCCAAACGTCTGGCCCTCTGGCCGCTTGTTTTCCTGCTCCATATCGCGCCTCCTTCGCGCCAGCGCGCCCCGCGGGCGCTGTCTCCGTTCCCTGCAAATAAGTTGGATCCTATTTATTTTACCAGATTCGGCGCAGCCCTGCAAGCCATGTACTATGATGGCAATGTGCCCATTGCGACACAATCCGGCGAAAACGGTATCCACGCAGCGAGCCGCGCCGGGCGCCCCGCCGACCGTGCTAAGGTGGACAAGGGACAACGTGTCCAGCAGCGGCTGGAACAGGCGCGGGCGTCGGCCCGCTGTCCTGCTGCGGCCTTGTCCGTACCCTTTCTGCCACTGGATCTACAACGTTTTTCGGGAGGAAAACGGACGCAGACCCTGCTGACGAGGCGACCGACCGCCCGTTTGCCCCGAAAAACCGTTTTTTCCTTTGTCCGATGAGAGTAAGGTGGAATGGAATACAGCTTGCACAAAGGGAACAGCAATTTTTTGTATATCCCTGTTTTGTCCATCCCACAATCGCTCTCTTTTCGGCACCAAACCGCCTCACCCGCGCCGCTGCCTGCCGGGCGCAGCAACCTGCCCCGAGCGGTTCCGGCCGCCAGCAAGCGCATTCTTCCGGCGCATCGAAGCCAATAAATCAACACCGCCCCGTTGTGAAGTGACCCCAAAAAGTTAGACAATATTTTGCAGTAGAAAAAGTTCAAGCAACCGAAAGGGCTTGTTGTCTGTGGAGTGCAGGCG
>CAJFTT010000017.1 GCA_904420005.1 Candidatus Tabaqchalia intestinavium
AAAAGCGCAAACGAGAGTTTCTGCTCGTTGCCTAACGATATTGGCTGATTTCGGGTCTTAATTTTTCATATTTACTTTACAGTGCCCATAAATTTTGAAAAAATGCAAAAAACAGTTGCTTTTCTTTTTTTGGAATGCTATAATACAAACTACCAGCGGTTTCAGGCAAGTGGGTGCGTGTCTCAGCCCATGGGCTTGAATTGTCGCCCCACTCTTACTGAATAAGGAGGTGTTAGCTTTGCCCAATATCAAATCTGCCAAGAAACGTGTGGAAGTCGCGCAGGTGCGGACTTTGAGAAACAAGGCGGCGAAGAGCGCCCTTCGAACCGCGATCAAGAAGGCGGATCTCGCCATCGCCAGCCAGGCTGAGGATCGGGAGGTCCTGCTCAAGGCCGCTTGCCGCAAGATCGATCAGGCGGCGGCGAAGGGGATCATTCATAAGAACAACGCCGCGCACAAGAAATCCCGCCTGACCAAGGCGGCTGCCAAAGCGCAGGCCTGACCAATTGACCGAATCTCGCAAGGAAAGAAGCTGTGAAAACAGCTTCTTTTTCTTTTTATGCACCGGAGGCGAAATTCAGGATTTGTCCTTTGATTTGGCGATCAGGGAGACGATATAAGAAAATACGATCGTCGCCGTCACGCCGACAGCCGCCGCCGTCAGCCCGCCGGAGAGCGCGCCGAGCAGTCCCTGCTCAGCCACGGCTTCCTGCACGCCGCCCGCCAGCAGATAGCCGAAGCCCAGCAGCGGCACCGTCGCGCCCGCCCCGGCGAATTCCACGAGCGGTCGGTAAACGCCGATCGCCGTGAGCGCGACACCCAGCACCACAAGCGAGACGAGGATCCGCGCCGGGGTCACTTTGGTCTTGTCGATGAAGATCTGGCAAACGGCGCAGATCGCGCCGCCGACGAAGAAGGCTTTGATCAGCTGCCACAAAACGTCCCAAACCATATCCATTTGCATTGCACCTCATTTTTGGCGCTGCCCGCGCGGCAGCGAAATTCGTCTTTAGTATCTGCCCGCAGCGGGCGATTATTCCGCGCCCGGCATTTTTGCGAAAATGGGGGCGAAAGAAACTTGCGCAAACAGGAAAATAAGGGATGAAAAATCGAATCGGATCTGATATAATAATCTGTATATAGAATCATGCAGGGGAAGCCGCCCTGGCCGCAGGGCGTTTTCCGATACGCATCCCAACCGCACGCCCGGGCCGGGCGGGAAAGGAACGGTGTTTTATGGACGAGAAGGAGAACAGGCAGCAGCCGCAGCAGGAGCCGCACGTCTATGCCGAGCGGACCTACCGGCCGGGGTACAACGAACCCGGCGCGCCCGAGCCGCCGGCCGCCGCACCCGAGAAAGCGGCGGCGCCGGACGGCGCAGAGAGCCGGACGCCGCCGGCGGACAGCGCGGACAAGAGCGCGCCGCAGCCGCCGATCCCGCCTTACGACCCGCAGGAAGCGGCCCGGCAGAGCGGGCGGCAAAATGGGCAGTCTTCCATCGACTACCGAGCCGGCGGCAATCCGCCGCCCATCCCGCCCTATGGTCAGCAGACTGTGCCGCCGCGGGGCGCGCAGCCCGGTTGGAACGGGCAGCCCGTCTATGTCGAGCTGCCGGAAATGCGCACCCGCCGGCATATCCGCACGGCGGCGCTGCGTATCGGCGTGCTGCTGCTGCTGTTCCAGGCGGTGCAGATCCTGCTGTCTTTCATTGAAATGGGCGTGGTGGCGCCGCTGTTCGGCGTGCCCGTTGCCGGCGGCTATGCGCTGGTGTCGGAGTCGACGGCGTCGTTTGTCTGGTCGCTGATTTCCTATGCTTTGGGTTTCCTCGTGCCGGTGGCGTTTTTCCCGCTTTTTGCCGACGAGCCTGCGCAGCCGCTCTTTCCCTTCCGCAACCGGCGGCCCCAGTCCCCGCCGCCCGATGCGGACGCCGATACTCTGCGGGCTTACAGCGAGCGGCAGATCGAATATGCCAGCAAAACCAGCCGCGGGAAGGTGCTGGAATTTCTGTGCTGCGGCGTGATCGTGATTGCGGGCACCTATGTCGCGCTGTATCTGTCGTCTTACTTGGAGTCGTTTTGGAATCAATGGGGGCTCGGCACGCCGGAACTGTTCAGCGAGACGCCGAGAAACGCCGTGAGTCTGGTGTGTTACATCTTCATGCTCGTGGTCGCGGCGCCGATCTGCGAGGAGCTGTTTTACCGCGGGGCAGTGCTGCAATCGCTGCGCCGGTTTGGGGATGGCTTCGCGGTGATGGTGTCGGCCATTCTGTTCGGCCTGATGCATGGCAATATTCAGCAGATTCCGCACGCGGTGCTGGGCGGCCTGGTGTTCGGCTATATCACCGTGCGCCGCGGCACACTCTGGTGGGCGATGGGGCTGCACGCGTTCAATAACGCGCTGTCGGTTATCCTGTCCTTCTGCGTTCCGGAAGAGCTGCTCGGCAGCCCGACGTTCACGTTTGGCTTTTATACCGTGCTCTTTGCCGCGGGCATCGCGGCCGTCTGGCTGCTGACGCGCAAAAAGCCCGACAGTTTCCGCCTGCCCATGACCGGCAAAGAAGAAACGCTGCCGGGGTTTGAGTCCTATAAAGCCTTTTTCACCGCGCCGATCATTGTGATCTATCTGGCGCTGATGGCGGTGACTATGTGGAGCATCATGGGCGGCGCGCAGCTGTTCGTGTGAGCGGGATCCCGGGAGAAAAGGAGGGCGCGGCATGCCGTGGGAGAATCCCTATATGCGCCGTGCGCTGGCGCTCGCGCGGGAGGCGCTCGACGCGGGCGAGGTACCGGTCGGTGCGGTGATCGTGCGCGGCGGGGAGATCGTGGCGGAAGGGCGCAACCGGCGGGAGGAAGAGCGCAGCGCGCTCGGTCACGCCGAGCTGGAGGCCATCCGCCGCGCCGGGGAAGCGCTGGGCGATTGGCGGCTGACGGACTGCGATCTTTATGTCACGCTGGAGCCCTGCCCCATGTGCGCGGGGGCGATCCTCAACGCCCGCCTGCGCCGCGTTTGGTTCGGCGCGGCCGACAAGCGCGCCGGCGCGGTGGACAGTGTGGTGCGCCTGTTCTCAGCCTTTGACTGCTACGCGCCGCCGGAAGTATTCGCCGGCGTCGGAGAGGACGAGGCGGCGGCGCTGCTCGAGGAATTTTTTCGCCGCCGGCGGGCGCGCGGCGGGGATTGAACCGGCGGGCGCGCCGCCTGCCGACGGACGTACGGGTTCGCGCCTGCTTCGGACATGGCGCGGGTGAGGCCTTTGCGGGAGCGGGGAGGATGCCCCGGCCGGGAGGCGGCGATTTTGCCGCGTGGCTTTCCGCTCGCCCGCAGCGGCGACGCGCCTGCGCGATGCGGTACGCCGATGTCCGCAGGAATTCTGACAGAACGACATGCCCCTGCCCCTCGCGCGGTGCGGCCCTGCGCTCGCCTGGCGCGCTGCCGGGGTAGCCGCTGCGTTTCCCGCTTCGCGCGCAGGGCGGCCCTACCGCCCCGTTTTCCCCGGGGGGGAAGGCGCGTCCCGTTCCGCGCTGCGGGCGGGGAATCAAGGCACGACACTGTAAACAGAAAGGCAGGCATGACATATGCAGCATGCATCCTGGAAAAAAGCGGCTGCCGCGCTCGGACTCAGCCTCGCGCTGCTCGCGGGCTGCACGCCCGCCGCGCCCGCGGGGCCCGGCCCGGCGTCGAGCGCGGGAAGCGCTTCGCAGACCGCGCAGACAAGCTCCCGGCAGACGTCCTCCGCCGTGCCGGAAACCCGGCGCGCCACGTTGTCCTTCGGCGGCGATGTGCTCATCCATACGCAGCTGTTCCGCTCGGCGGAGCAGGAGGACGGCAGCTATGACTTCACAGAATTCGTGGCGGATATGGAGGGCTTTTTTGATTCCGATTTCAACATGCTCAACATCGAAGTGCCCATCGACGCGAAGGGGAACAACGAGGGCATCTCGACTTATCCGCAGTTCAACGCCCCTTATGAGGTGATGGACATGGTGCGCCGGCTCGGCGTGGAGACGGTGACGCATGTCAACAATCATTCCTACGACCAGGGGTATAAGGGCTTTGTGCGTTCGGTGGAGAATCTGCGGGAGAAGTTCGACGTGCTGGGCGTTTACCTCTCCGAGGAGGAATATAACGAGCCCTGCATCCGGGAAATTAACGGCATCAAGGTGGGGATACTCGCCTATACCGATCATGTCAACGGATATTCTGCCAGCCGGCTGGAGCCCTATTCGCTGCGCCTGTTTGAACTGTCGATGGACGGCGTGCCGGCGATCCTCTCGGACGTGCAGGCGCTGCGCGACGCGGGCGCGGAATATATCATCGTCAGCCTGCACTGGGGCAGCGAATATGTCGACAAGCCCAGCAGCACGCAGCAGAAGGTGGCGCACGCGCTGACCGACGCGGGCGTGGATCTCATCGTCGGTGGGCATTCGCACTGCGTCCAGCCGATCGAGAAACGCACCGTCACCTATAACGGGCAGCAGAAAGAGACGCTCATCCTTTATTCGCTGGGCAATTTCTTCGCCGATCAGGCGTCGCTGCAGCATAAGCGCGACCCGTCCTACGTCAAGACGCAGCAAGGCATGAAGGTCACGATCACGCTGGAGAAGGACGGAGGGACCGGGCAGGTGCGCCTGGCGGACGCCTGCTATGTTCCCACGGTCATGATCCGCAACAAGATCAAATCCCCCTGGATCTGGGAATATCACATGATCCCGGCCGGGGAATACGCCCTGGCGGACGAGATGCCGGCGCTGTTCAAGGATGCGGCGCAGTGGCAGGAGGCCAAGGACGCCTGGGAGCGGGTGTGCAGCGTCGTGGGCGACGACATCCGCGCCGAGGCGTCGTGACCGGACGGGCGCCGCACGCACCCGCGCCGCACGCGCCGTGCTGCTGCCGGCAGCCCAGCGCGGCGAAGGAAAAAGGAAACAAAAATCATCCTCCCGCAAGGGAAGGGAAAGGATGCGCATACATATGCAGGAAACTTATGACGTCATCATTGTGGGCGGGGGCGCCGCCGGCCTTTACGGCGCGCTCAATCTGGACGAGAAGGTCCGCGTGCTGCTGCTGACCAAGCAGCAGCTGTCGCTGTCCAACTCCGCCCTGGCGCAGGGAGGGATAGCCGCCGTGGTGGATAAGAGCCACGACGACTACCGCCTGCACATCGCCGACACGCTCATCGCCGGCGGGTATAAAAACAATCTCGAGGCGCTGGAGGTGCTGGTGACGGAAGGGCCGGACTGTGTGCTCTCGCTGCCGGGCTACGGCGTGGAATTCGACGAGGACCGGCAGGGCAAGCTCTCCATGACGCTCGAGGGCGGCCACAGCCGCCGCCGCATCCTGCACCATAAGGACCAGACGGGCTTCGAGGTCGTCAAGAAGCTCAGCGAGGCGGTGCGCGCGCGCCCGAATATCGAGATCGTCGAGGACGCGGCGCTGTTCTCGCTCGAGCAGGTGCCGGGCGGCTTCTCCGCGGGAATATTGCTGCCGGGAGAGGAGCCGGTCACGGTCGCGGCGCGCTTCTGCATCCTGGCGACGGGCGGCATCGGGCGGGTGTATCAATACACCACCAATTCCGCCATCGCGACGGGCGACGGCATCATGCTGGCCAAGAAGCTCGGCGCCGAGATCCGCAACCTCAGCTTTGTGCAGTTCCACCCGACGGCGTTTGCCGCCGACGAGGGCCGCGAGCGTTTCCTCATTTCCGAGGCGGTGCGCGGCGAGGGCGCGGTGCTGCTCAACTGCGATTTCCGCCGCTTCATGTTCGACTATGACGAGCGCGGCGAGCTCGCGCCCCGCGATGTGGTCAGCCGGCATATCATCGAGGAGTCGCGCAAAACGGGGTCGGAGCATTTCTATCTTGACATCACCCACCGCGACGCGGATTTCCTGCGGGATCGCTTCCCCGGCATTTATACCCGCTGCCTGGAGGAAGGCATCGACATCACCAAGGACAAGATCCCCGTGTTCCCCTGCCAGCATTACCTCATGGGCGGCATCAACGTCGATACCTGGAGCCGCACCAACGTGGCAGGGCTTTACGCCGCGGGCGAATGCTCGCACACCGGTGTGCATGGGCAGAACCGCCTGGCCAGCAACTCCCTGCTCGAGGCGCTGGTATTCTCCCGCCGCGCGGCGCTGGATATCTCCGCCCGCATCGACGACGAGAACCTGCCGGTGCCGCGCCCGGGCAGCGGGGATTGGTACCACGACGGCGAGCCGCTGCCGCATGGACTGCGTACCCGTATCCGCGAGATCATGCAGAAAAGCTATTTCGTTTTCCCCGACCGGGACGCGCTACGCGAGGGGCTGCCGGAGGTGCGCAGCATCCTGCATACGCTGCAAACCGGGAAATTCCGCGTGGGGCGCGACCTGCTGGAGGCGACGAGCCTCGCGACCGTCGCCGACACCATTCTCAGCGAAGTGCTGGGCGCATGACGCCCCGGCGCCGGGATCCGATTTGCATTCCAACGGCGGCGATCGTCCGCCGACCGATGAAAACAGGAGGCAGGCAACATGAAACTTCCCATCTTTTATGTAGACGACATCATCAAACGCGCCATATTGGAGGATATTCCGTATATCGATGTGGCGACCGATCTGCTCATCGACGAGGCGCAGCAGTCGACGGCCACCTTCCTCGCGAAGGAGGCGGGCGTGGTGTGCGGCATTGACGTGGCCGTACGCGCCATCGAGCTGCTCGACCCCGCGCTGCGCGCCGACATCCGCAAGAAGGACGGCGAGCGGGTGGAGAAAGGCGACGTGATCGCGACCGTGCAGGCCGGCACCGCCGCGCTGCTCAAAGCGGAGCGCACGGCGCTCAACCTGCTGCAGCGCATGAGCGGCATCGCCACCATGACCGCTGCGATGGTGCAGGCGGCGGGAGGAAACGTCGCCGTCAGCGACACCCGCAAGACCACCCCGACGCTGCGTGCGCTGGAGAAATACGCCGTCATGACGGGCGGCGGCAAGAATCACCGCTTCTGCCTGTCGGACGCCGCCATGATTAAAGATAACCATATCGACGCTGTCGGCTCGCTGACCGAGGCGGTGCGCCGCCTGCGCAGCAGCCTCGGACACACGGTCAAGATCGAGGTCGAGGTGCGCGATTTCGACGAGCTGGAGGAAGCCATCGCCAGCGGCGCGGACATCATCATGCTTGACAATATGTCGCCCGCCGACATGAAGAAGGCGGTCGGCATCGTGGCCGGCCGCGCCAAAACCGAAGCCTCCGGCAACATCACGCTGGAGAATATCCGCGCCGTCGCCGAGACGGGCGTGGACATCCTTTCGATGGGCGCGCTGACCCATTCGGTCAAGTCGCTCGACATCTCCATGAAGATCAAATAACCCAAGCGCCGGCCGCGCGCCGCTCTGGTGCGGATCCGGCCGGGCGGATGCCGCGCCGCGGGTTTCGCCCGCGCCGGCCCGCTGCAGCAAAAACGGCGGCTCCCGCCGCAAGAAAGGACAGGAACCACCATGCCCGTCACCATTCATAACCCCATCGTGCCCGGCTGGCACGCCGACCCGGAGGCCCGGTTTTACGAAGGGCGCTTCTGGATTTACGCCACCCGCTCTCTCAATTATGACGAGCAGCGCAATCAGGACGTTTTTTCCTCGGCGGATCTGGCCCATTGGGAGAAGCACGAGGATATCATCGATATGGCGGATTTCCCCTGGGCGCGCCGCGCGGTGTGGGCGCCCACCGTCATTGAAAAGGGCGGGAAATATTATCTCATTTTCGCCACCAACGACATTCAAAGCGACGACATGGAGGGCGGACTGGAGATCGCCGTGGCGGACAACCCGGCCGGCCCGTTCCGGGGCTACCTCGGCCGTCCGCTCATCGATCGGTTCATTCACGGCGCGCAGCCCATCGATGCGCATCTGTTTCGGGATGACGACGGCACGGTTTACCTGTTTTACGGCGGGTGGGGACACTGCAACGTCGCGGTGATGAACGACGAAATGACCGGCTTCGTCCCCTTTTCGGACGGGGAGACCTTCCGGGAGATCACGCCGGAGAACTACGTCGAAGGCCCCTGCATGTTCAAGCGCCGCGGGATCTATTATTTCCTCTATTCCACCGGCGCCTGGACCACCGGCTCCTATGCGGTCGAATACGCGACCGCGCCCACGCCCTGTGGGCCGTTCACATACGGCGGGCGTATCCTGTCCTCGCAGGAGAGCGTGGCCAACGGCCCGGGGCATAACGGCTATTTTTACCTGCCGGAGCGGGATCTTTGGCTGATGGTGTATCACCGCCATCCGCTGGAGGAGACGGAGGGCAACGCCCGGATGCTGTGCATCGACCGCATGGACTTTGACGGCGACGCCATCCGGCCGGTCGTCATGACGCACGAATGGACCCTGCCGGAGAAATGAAGCAAAACGCCTGTTCGGCCGGAGAAATCCGGCTGGGCAGGCGTTTTTGATGAAGGAGAAGAACCTATGACGATCACCATGCAGGAACGTGTTTGGGGCCTGGGCCAAATCTGGCGCGACGTACCGTACCATTTCGCCAGATTCTCTGCGGAACAGGCCGCCGGCTGGGATGCGCTGTACCAGGCGTATCTCCTGCGCGTCGCGGCGGAGGAGGATCCGCTGCGGTATTATGCGCTGCTGTGCCGGTTTCTTAACACGCTCGACGATGGGCATACCTATGTTCGGTTTCCGCAGGCGTTGCTGCCGCCGTACCGCGTCCCGTTCGGCACGGCGTTTGTGGATGGGCGGCATGTCCTGTCCGCCGTGCCGCAAGCGCAGGCGGGATTGCTGGGCGCGGTCATCCTCGGCGTCAACGGCGTGCCGCTGCCGCAATATCTGGCCGAGAACGTGTTCCCCTACGTTTGGAGCGGGGGCGACCGGCTGACCTTCGCCTGGGGACTGCTGGGCTATATCATCGGCTGCACGGAAGCGTTTCCGCTGTGGATAGAAACGGACGCCGGGCCGCTGCACGTCAGGGAAGCGGGGGCCGACGCCCCGCAGGCGTCGATTCCCAGGCCGCGCGTCGCGGAGCCCATGACGCGCCTGTGCGACGAAGCGCCGCTCAAAATCGATCGCACGCAGGACAACTTGTGTGTGCTGCATATCCCGCATTTCGGGGACGCCGCGCTGCGCGATGTGCTTTACCGCCAGGCGCCGCGCTATCGGGACTGCGCCGGCTTTCTCATCGATGTGTGCGGCAACGAGGGAGGCAGCAGCGACAACGGCGACGCTGTGGCGGCGCTGTTTTTCGACGGGCCGGTCCCCGACGGGATGTATCAGACGCCCGTATACCGAGCGCACGCCGCGGCGCGGGTGTCCCTGTTTGGGAAAGCGGCGCCGCCGGCCCGCGCGCTGGAAACGGAGCAGGAGGAGAAAGCGTGGCCGGCCGCGCCTGTCCGGCTGCGGCAGCCGGTGGTGGTGCTCTCGGACGGCGCGACGGCCAGCGCGGCGGAGAGCTTCCTGATCGCCATGCGGCATCAGGGCCGTGCGCGGGTGGTGGGGGAGCGCAGCGCGGGGACGAACGGACAGCCGCTGTTCGGCGATCTGCCCGGCGGCGGACGGTACGCCATCTGTACCCAGCGCTGCCTCACCAACGACGGCGAGGACTATGACCGATGCGGCTTGCGCCCCGATGTGGAGGTGTGCACAACGCTTGCGGACTACCGTAGCGGCCGGGATCCGATCTTTTCCGAAGGGCTGCGGCAGCTGCGCCGCCTCGTTTCGGCGCGCGCCGGCGGATGCATTTTATAGAGCGCAGAGAAGCCGGCGGGGCGGGAGGCCCGCGCCTTCAGCCCTGCCGGCTTTCGTCCCCCCGCTGGGCCGCGTCTGCATGCCGGCCGCGGCGGGGGATTCTGCGGACGTGAAATAATTCTGGCCGCGCTGTGCGCGCCGGGCTAGGCGGCGCTTGGAGGGCTGCCCCGCGCCGGCCGGATTGACAAAGCGCGGTTGGGCCGGACGAGGCGTTACCGGCCGGCTCCGTCGCCCGGCTCCACGACCAGCACCATCGGAGGCGTCGGATACGCCACATTTTGCAGGAAATCGCCGTTTGCGACGGCCTTCTTCACCAGCGCCATCGGCATGGCGTAAAAGGGATATTGTCGGAATGCGGCCACGCGGCCGGTCAGGTGCCGCGGAATCTCGAGCTTGCAGCCTGGCAGAAATCGGCGCAGCGGCTCCTCGATCCAATCGGCAAGCTCGCGCATGGCCTGCAGGCGCAATTGATCCATTTCTTCATATTCCGCTTTTGCGATCACGGGAATGGCCACCCGCGGCGTTCCGTTCTCCAGGCGCAGGACGCCGCAGGCGGCGAGATGCGGAATGTCCTGGAGAAACAGGGGATCGCATACGGCCGCGTCAAACGGAATCCCCCGGTCGAGGAGATACAGCAGCTTGCACAGCGTGTCGTCATGGATCTCCACGGGGGCATGCTCGTATTTGTTCAGATCGGGCTGCGTGTCGTAGACGTGCAGCTCGATCGAGCGGGCGCCCAGAAAATTTTCGTAATAGGCGCGCCGTTCCCCGCCGTAGCAGTATTTTCCCACCTTATAGGAAGCGAAATCAAAATCCAGCGGATAGCGGCTGCCGACGGCGATCCACGCGCCGCCGTCCGGCCTGGGGGGATAAGTTTCCTGCGACGGAATCAGGCGGGTCGTCGCCGTGTACAGGCCGGATGAAAGGATATGCAGGATATAAAAATACTCCAGAATCGTCCGCTGACAGTCTTCCAGGGCTTTCACCCAGGGCAGCGTGTTGACGGCGTGGATCGCTTGGGAGAGGATGCCCCAAAGGGACGAATAATGCTGCTCTGTGAACGCAATCTCATGCTCCAGGTTTTTCAGCAGGTCCTGGGGCTGCGTAATGAGGAAATCCGTGCAGACTCTGTTGCCGATCCTGCGCATCAGCTCCGCGCCGACCAGATCGTCCACGGCGCTTTCAACGTACGGGGCCGGAATCCCCAGGGCGCGCGCCAGCTCCACGGCGGTTAAGGGTGTTTCGTATGCCAGGATCAGGATGTTTTGCTTCATCAGATCGTTCGCGACCAGGGAATAGGGTTCTTCCTTGAGACCGGGGCGTCCGTGACAGGAAAGCTCCAGCCGTTCGGGCGTATGGCTCAGTTTTTCATAAGCTTGCACTTCCATTTGCTCCATTCCTTTCCGTAGTTGCGCCCGGCCGGTTGCCAGGCGGCTCAGGACGGTACCCTTGGGGATCCGCAGCGATTTGGCGATGGCGTCGACCTTCTCGCCCAGCAGGTAGTGGCGCACGATGACCTCCCGGTACCGTTTGGAGAGATACGCGATTCCCTGACGGACCTGCTCGTCGGAGGGCCTGTCGGGCGGCGTATTCTCGCAGACGGGCGGCTCCGGGACGGCGTCTATGCTGATCGTCGGCAGCTGATATTTTTTGCGGAGCATGTCATAATATTTGTGGTTCAGCGTGCCGGACAGCCAGGACGGGGCATGCTCGATTGGCCGGCCGCTTTGAAGCTGCGTATAGGCCGCGAGCAAAACGTCCTGCGTGAGGTCTTCTGCGTCTGCGAAGTTCCCGCTTTTTTGTAAGGCGAGAGAAAACAGGTATGGCAAATAGGCTTCCATTGGCTGTTGCATCGATGTTTCACCTCCCTTGTAAGCTCTCGCCAGTTAGTCGCGAATTTGGACGTTTGATTCGGTCGATTTATAAAAAAGAGCGGCAGGAAAATTTTCCTGCCGCCTCAACACGCTGCGCGGCGGATGCGAGAGCATCATCCAGGTCATGCTGCCGCGGCAGTCTGCGCCGGCGATGGTCGGGACGGTTTTCATGGAAAGGTTGCCCTTGCTGTGTGTTGGTCAGTTGTATGGTTTTCATTAACAGGATCGGCGGACGATCCGGGACGCGGTTTTCATCCGGGGTGGGCCGCGTGAGCTTGCTGCCTATTGAAGCATCGACAAAAGGCATTGGAGGACGGCCTCGCGCTTGCCCTCGACTGGGCTGCCCGCCCGGGGAGGATAGCCCACGGCTGCCGGATGCAGCCTTATACGCCCGCCTCCCCAATGCGCACGGGCGCTGCGCGGCGAAGCGCTACGGGAAGGGGAAGCTCGAGCGGCCGCGCCGCACGCCGGCTGCGTCAGGGCGCCCGACTGGCGGGCGCCGCTCCGCGCAGGAAAATGCCTTCCTTTGTCAGCCGGTATTGCCCCAGCGCGCGCCGCCGCGCTTGCCAGTCGGGCATGCGCCGGGCCAGCAGGGCGTGAAAGCGCGGCGAATGATCGGGCTGCAGGAAATGCGTCAGCTCATGCAGCGCGACATATTCCATGCAGGCGGGCGGCACGGCGATGAGGTACAGGTTCAGGCAGACGACGCCGGTACGCGGCTGACAGCTGCCCCAGCGGGAAGTCATGCGCCGGAACCGCAGCCGCACCGGCGGCAGCGCCTCCCCGGTGAATGCGGGCAGCAGCGCATCCACCACGGCCTGCATGCGCTGACGGCACGCCGCGTCGAAGAAAGCCTCCGCCGTGCGCCTGCGCTGCGCGAGATCGCCGGGGTCGGGCACGGTCAGGCGCAGCCGGTCGCCGTCGAGCTGCGCGCCGGAGTCCTCCCCCTGCACGACCGCCAGGCGCACCTGCCCGCCGAGATACGGCAGCCGCTCGCCCGGCAGGTATTGCCGCGGCCCGGGCGCGCGCTCCTGCGCCGCCGCCTGCCGCGCCAGCGCACGCAGCAGGAAATCGCCGTGGCGCAGCACGAACTGCTCGACGGCGGCCTCCGGCACGCGCGGCGGCGCCGAGACCGCGACGGTCCCATCGGGGCGCACGCGGAGATTGAGGTTCTTGACCCGCTTGCGCTCCAGCGTATAGCAGATCCAGCGGTCGGAAATCTGGATGCGTTTTGTTATGCAGGCGGATGCCATGGCAGCTGCCTCCTGTCTTTTTTCGCGGGATGCTTTGGATTTCTGCCGGACGGCGCTTTCCCGGCGGCTCTTCGGGACAGGATCCCGTATGCCTGTCCCTAGGCGCCAACTGTAGGCGGTACAGGCCGGCGGCTGCCCCGGCCGCCCGCGAAACGGGCCGCTGCCTGCGGCAGAATACGCGCGGCCCGGGGACGTTCGTTTTTGTTTGCGCCGGCGCGGGGAACGTCAGTGCCCGGCGGGTTTGCGCTCCACCAGATCCTTCTCCGTCGTCAGGTCCGCGTGCAGCAGCGCGCCGAACACCACCGCGAACGGCAGCAGCGTCACCCAGATGGCTTTCCCTGCGAGCAGATTGCAGAAAATCGTGCCGACGACCGACCCGCCGACAAAGAACAGCAGCATCGCGACGTGCTTTTTCAGCTTCCTGCGATAGGGTTTGTCCGGAGAATGGCGATGCCGGCACGCCTGCGCGATGCCGACCCCGATCTGCCGGATGTGGTTGGTGGCGAAGGTGGTCGCCATGGGGACGCCCTCGGCCTGCCGGAAGGTGTTATACTGCATCGATGCAATGAAATTGATGGCTACCTGCGCGATCTGCACCGGCGCCGCGTCGGGCACGAAGCCGAGCGCCGCCACGACGAGCATCTCGATGGCGATCAGCAGCGTGTCCCAGCGCATGGGAAGCTTGTGCTTGACCGGGTTGGGCAGCAGCTCGGAGACGAACGCACCCAGCAGATAAGCCGAGATGGGGATGAGGTAATACAGCGCCTCGCCCCATTTCCGCGCGCCGAGCGCCATCCCCATCAGCACGACGTTGCCCGTCTGCGCGTTGCAGAAAACGTTGCCGCGAAGCAGATATGTATACGCGCCAAAGAAGCCGGCGATGGCCATCAGCGTGTGGAAAATCCAGCTCCGCTCACACATGAGATAATACGGCGCGTCGGTTTTGCCGCCCTGCTGCATTGTGTTCCACTTCCTTCTCGGGGCCGCGGGAAGCCGCCCCGGCATTGTTGTTGCGCCGCCCTGCGGGGACGGAGAGGCGGGCTATTGCGCGCCGGCGTGCCGTCCGCGCCTGTGCAGGGCGATAGTTCATTTTATCACACCCGGCGGGCGCGGACAAGGGCGCGGCGGGGAGGGGAAGAATTTTTCTCTGAATGGCGGGAGATCGTCACCCGGCGCTTTCCTTTCGCCGCGCTGTGTGGTATAATGAAACAAATTTTCAGCCGGCGTCCGTCCGGGCACCGGAGAAAGGGAGCAGTGGAAGGCATGATTCGCATCACGATGGACAATGGCAAGCAGATCGACCTCGTGCTCGACGCGGACGCCGCGCCGCAGACGGTGGAGAATTTCGTGGGGCTGGTGGAGGACGGATTCTATGACGGGCTGACGTTCCACCGCGTGATCCCCGGCTTCATGATCCAGGGCGGCTGCCCGGAGGGCACCGGCATGGGCGGCCCCGGCTGGCAGATCAAGGGAGAGTTCGCCGCCAACGGCTGGAACAACCCCATCCGCCACACCCGCGGCGTCATCAGCATGGCGCGCGCCATGGATCCCGATTCGGCGGGCAGCCAGTTTTTCATCATGCATGAGGACGCGCCCCATCTCGACGGGCAGTACGCTGCGTTCGGGCGTGTCGTGCGCGGGATGGAGGTCGTCGACGAGATCGCCGAGACGCCCACCGACCGCCGCGACAAGCCGCTGACCCCGGTGGTGATGGCCCGCGTGGAAGTGGTGGACGATGAGGAGGCCTGAGCCGGCCCCACCTGCCCGTGGATCTCAGAAGCGGGAAAAGTCAGAAGCGGGAAAAGATTGTGTAAAAAAGCAGCGCCGCGGGCGACTGGAATTTTCCGGCCGCCCGCGGCGCTGCTTTTGAAGGAGAGGGCGCACCCTTCGCCCGGCAAGGGAAGGCGGGTATCGCGAAAATCCTTTGCTTTCCGAGCAATACCGTACCGCGCTGCGCCCCTTAGATATTTTCTGATCCGACGACGACCTCTACTCTTGTCGCAATTCCATTTTCATCCAAGAAAATTGCGTAATATTTCGACTTGCTGGTACCGAGGAACCCACGCTGCCGCGGTTGGACAAGGTAGGATACGCAGTAAATCGAGGAGGGATCCTCCTCCGAAATATAACCTATTTTATCAAAGTCGCCGTAACGCGCGCGGATCTCCTCCATCGTGCTGCCGATCACGAAGCGGTCGTTGAAGCGGTAGTGCGTGGGATGAAAATAGAAGAACACGGAGACGGCGGCAAGCAGGCACAAGAGCGGGATGCCGACAGCCAACAGGATTTTGCGCGTTTTTCTGTTTTTTGTGTTATCGGCTTGCATAAGTCAAAACTCCCCATGATAACGGATTTGTTCCTGGATCATACTGCTTTCCAGGCCGTAATATTTGTCAAAGAAGCCACTTTCGTATTCCTCCCCGATTCCCATATCTGCACGCAGGGCATGATTGTAATAGGGGGAGAGAATTGACAGGAGACCCGCCAATTTATCGCTGTGAAATTTCACTTCAGCTGCGAAAGAATTGAAGGTGACGTTGTTAGTATGGAGCATGAGAATCGCTGCTTTTTCGTAGGAGGTCAATACATTGGAATTTTGCAGAAGAATGGCGCCGTCGTCAAACGAAAAGACTGTATATCCGGCCTTCTGGTTCAATTCCAGCAATGCTGTTGGGATACGGTCGTTCTGAGGAAGCTCGAAATAAAGATCCGGCGCCGGAAGCGATCCGTTAACTGCTGTGCTGGCCAAAAATTCCACATATTGCTCCGCAATCAGGTAAGATCCGTCTGACGCCGGGTTACTGAAATAATCGCGCATGGCGGAAGAATATGTGATATCGTCATCCAGAATAACCCGATCAATTTCATCATAGAGCGCCTGTTTGTTGGCGTTATTCGGCGCAGCCACGCAGGAAAACAGCTTATCAATTTCAAAATTGATAAAAGGGATGCTGACGCTGGGATTGTCGCCATCATATCCGTCCGTTTCCTGCTCCCGCATTTTGACAAGACCGTAGACGTGCCCGTTTCCATCTTCCACGGCGAAGGGATACCAGTCATCATAAAATTTATCAACCGCGGGTGTCGGATAATTTTCACCTGAAGCATTATATAGCGTTGGAACGCCAGCCTCCAGAAGAATATCCCCTAGAGATTTGAAGCACAGGAAGAAACCATCGCTGGTACGCTTAATATCGATGGAATCAATCCAACCCTCATGAAGGAAAACATCAAATTTGGCAGGTGTTTTCCCAATTAGGGCCTCTTCAAATACCCATTTTTGTGAGTCGTCGCCTGTAAATTCCATTGTCTGCACAGAAGCATTATCCCCGCTTCCGGAAACGCCTAAGCAGAGAGAACGATTAGAGCACTGCGGCACAATGCGGAAACTCGTGTAAGCATCCGTTGGAATGATTTCAAAATTCTGCGCGTCAGAAGAAGGGTAATTTCCGCTAATTTCGGCATTACGCCCTTCAGTATCTCCCCCATTGGAAACATTCAGGAAAAGGTTCTGGTCAAGCGCACTATTGATTCTATAGTGTCCGTCAAGCCCACGCGCAACCCGCCACTTTTGATTTGTTTGCCCATTGAAGGTATATTGATTTACAGGGGTGAACCAACTTGTATTGCCATTATACACATCCAGATACTTTCCGGTTTCTACGTTTTTTATAAAATAAAATCCGATGTCTAAATACCAATAATCCATGACGCGCTCTAAATACCATTTTTGATAAACAGAACCTGTATAAGCAGATAGAGTAACATTACCTGGAGAATTGCTTGCCGTTCCTTCTGCGGTTCCATCGGAGGTCCCACATGCGCTAAGCACCAGAGTATTTTGCGCGCTATAAGCTATTCTGTACTGGCCGTTTCCAATATATTCCATATCCATTAGACATCTGCCCGGCGTTGTACTGCCCGATAAGACAATATTGCCGGAAGCGTCAGCTTCCAGATACCGCCCAATTCCATTTTGACTGCATCTTGCGTAAATCATATAAGCATCGGAAGCTTTTTTGTATTGCAGTCGAAAAATTTGGGAATCAGAGTCTCCTAAACTCATCTGATATACATTCGTTCCCATAACATCCAACCCGTTATGGACGGTCAGATATTTTCCGCTCCCGGCATTCCGCAGACGATATAGGCCATAATCAACAATGCCGGCGAGTTCGGCCGCTTCCGCTTTCATAGGCAAAAAACATACAAGAAGAAAAGCAGCGGATAGAATTGTTGCAAATAATTTTCGGACTTTCATTTTAACAACCTATTTTTATCAAATTATACCACAGTCTCAAAGAAAAGTAAATAGAATATTCAAAATTATTTCAATTTTTTCAGGCGGTTTAATCCGCCTGAAAAATTCCCGTTTTGTCCGCCGGTTGGACATATGCGGGCGCGCGGCGCATATATATTGCATGAGAAACGATGCGCTTGAAACAAAGGCGGGCGGGAAAAGGCAGGCGCCCCGGTTTCAAGGAAAGGGATGGTCAGAGAGATGAAACGAAGATTGTTATCCATGCTGCTCAGCCTTGCGCTGTGCGTCATGCCCGCGGCGACGGTATTGGCCGACGAGCGCGACGACCCGCCCCCGGCGGTGGAGGAGCTGGAGAACCAGCAGGAGACTCCGGAATACTGGCATACGGCGGCGCCGACCATCGCGGTAGGGGAACCCATCGAGCTGACGGCCAAGTCGGCGATCCTGATGGAAGCTTCGACCGGGCGGGTGCTCTATGAACTGCAGGCCGACGACGAGCTGCCGCCCGCCTCGGTGACGAAGATCATGACGATCCTGCTCATCGTGGAAGCCATCGATTCGGGCAAGATCACGCTCGACGACCCCGTCACCTGCAGCACGCGCGCCAGCCAGATGGGCGGTTCGCAAATCTGGCTCAAGGAAGGCGAAACCATGAGCGTGCACGAGCTGCTCAAGGCGACGGTCATCGGCTCGGCCAACGACGCGACGTTGGCGCTGGCGGAATATGTCGGCGGCAGCGAGGAGGCGTTTATCTCCATGATGAACCAGCGCGCCGCGGAGCTGGGGATGGAGCATACGGTGTTCGTCAATACCAACGGCCTGCCCGCCGAGGGACATTATTCCTCCGCGCGGGACATCGCCCTGATGTCGCGCGAGTTGCTGCGCCACAGTCTCATTTTTGACTATACCACCATCTGGATGGACAGCCTGCGCAACGGGGAAACCCAGCTGGTCAACACCAACAAGCTCATCCGCTTTTATAACGGGGCGACAGGCCTCAAGACCGGCTCCACCGACGAGGCGGGCTATTGCCTGTCGGCGACGGCCAGCCGCGATGACCTCGACCTGATCGCGGTCGTGCTGGGCAGCCCCAGCGGCGCGGAGCGGTTCGACGACGCCAAGCGCCTGCTGGACTATGGATTTTCCAATTACACCATCGTCACGCCCACGCTGCCGGCGGAGTTCGCGACCTATCCGGTGGAGAAGGGCGAGACGGACAGCGTGACGCCTGTGCCCGGCGAAGTGGCGCCCGTGCTGATGGAGAAGGGGAAAGCCGGCAGCGTGACGGTGGAGGTCAGCGAGCCGGTGGAGCTGCAGGCGCCGGTCGAACAGGGCCAGCAGATCGGCACGATCCGCGTGCTGCTCGACGGACAGGAGATTTCGCAGACGCCGCTTTACGCCGCGCAGGGCGTCAAGAAGCTGTCGCTGTGGATGTGCTTCAAGCGGATGCTGGAAGGGCTGTTCACGCTGAGCTGACGAGCGTCAAGGGGGAACGGGGAGTTTTGGCTGCCGGGTGCGGCGCGCAGGCGAGGGGACTGCGCGCCGCACCCGGCCTGGTTTTGCGCAGAAAAGCGGGGAGCCGCGCGCGGCGAACGGCAGAAGGGTCCGGCCCGGCGCAAGTTAAATGCGCTGTCAGGAGGAGGGAACGATACTTGCGCGGGCCGGGGCGGCGAAATCCTGCGGGCGCAGGGCTGCGCCGCGCGTTTGTGCAGACGGGCAGAAGCGCCCCGGCGGGGGAGGAGTACACCGGCGGAGGCGATGCACCGTGCGGGGGTGGGATTCTGCGGCCGCTACCCCCGCTGCGAATGTGGCGGATTTGCCGCGGCAGGCGTTCACCTCTGCCGCCTGCAATACTTGCCCTGTCGCGGATATGGCAGGCTTGCTCTGCGGACAAACGTTCGCCTCCGCCGCCGGCAGCGCCCGCTCTGCCGTAGAGGCAGTAGACTTGCCCGGCACGTTCATTTTGCGCCCGCTTCGCCGTCCGCCCTGCCGCGCGCCTGCCGGAACATCCGCGGCGTCATGCCGTAGGTCTGCCGGAACAGACGGTGGAAATAGCTGCTGTTGTCATAGCCGACCTCCGGCACGATGGCTTCCACCGGCAGGTCGGTCGTCAGCAGCAGATGCGCCGCCCGGCGCATGCGTTCCTGCTGCAGCAGCGTTTTGAAGGTGCAGCCCGTGTAGCGCCGCACCAGCTTGCTGACGGTGTAGTCGCGCGCGCCGGCCTGCGCGGCGAAGGCCTCCAGCGACGCTTCGTCCGGCTGCTGGGAGATATACCGCAGCGCGGAAAAGACGAGATTCTGCTCCGCTTCCCGCGCGCCGCCCCGCGGCAGCGTGTCGGTGCATTCCATCAGGTGCAGCAGCAACAGCCCCATCGTGGTCTGGCTGATCGCCTGGCTGAAGCGGCGCGGCTCGACCACCGAACGGATGAGGTTCTCCACCAGGTTCTGCACCTGCGGCACCTGCCGCGTCTGGAAATGCAGGTACCCCGGCCCGCCGCCCTCGGCGCGCAGCAGGCTGAGAAAAAAGCCGCGCAGCGCGTTGTCGCCCGGCAGCGTCGCCATGGCGCTGCGGAAAAATTCCGGCAGCACGATGAAGTTGACCGCCACGTCCCCCTCCGCCGCCGGCAGGATCTCCTGCGTGGCGCGCGGACTGAGGAACAGCAGCTCCCCCTGCCGCAGCGTCAGGCGCGTCTGTCCGTTGAGGATATGCGTCGTCTCGCCGCAGCACATGTAGATGATCTCAATATAATTGTGCCGGTGCTGCGGGAAGTGCACGAACCGCGTGTGCGGGCGCACGCGGATCAGCTCGCCCTGCGCGAGCATATGGGCGCTGTCGACGACGAACGCCCCCGCCGGCCGGGCGGCGGGGCCGCCGGCCTTGTCCGCGGCGTAAAGATCGGTCTGCACGGCTTGCCCCGCGAGGATCGCTTCCTCCTCGGGGGTGACGCGCCGCAGCCGCGCGAGCAGCGCAGCGTCCATGAAGCAGCGCCTCCTTTTTGCCCGGCTGGCTTATGGGACAGCCGGCCGTTTTTCTTTATCATAGCATATCGACCGGCGGTTGGCAAATCCGGACGGTAAATCGGCAAAAGACGACCTGACATTCCCTGCCCCTGCGCGGTATAATGACGACAGAGAAAAGCGCGCGGAACAGACGGCGCGCAACGGAAAACGGCCCGCCGGCCGGGCGCGGGACAAGCCTGTGCCCCGCCGGCAAAAGACGACAGGAGGGATGAAAATGGCGCAATCGCCCTATTACCTGGCGGTGGACATCGGCGCGTCGAGCGGACGGCATATTCTGGGCCATCTGGAAGACGGGCGGCTGGTGCTGGAGGAGATCCACCGCTTTTCCAACGGGCCGGTGACGGTGGACGGGCATCTGTGCTGGGAACCGGACCGGCTGTTCGCGGAGATCCTCGCGGGGATGCGCCGCGCGGGCGAGCTGGGCAAGGCGCCGCGGAGCGTGGCGGTGGACACCTGGGCGGTGGATTACGTCCTGCTGGA
This sequence comes from Candidatus Tabaqchalia intestinavium, assembly GCA_904420005.1. Classification (GTDB taxonomy): domain Bacteria; phylum Bacillota; class Clostridia; order Oscillospirales; family CAJFTT01; genus Tabaqchalia; species Tabaqchalia intestinavium. Next base: position 20,615 of record CAJFTT010000017.1, read on the forward strand.
CGCGGACGGGGCGCGCATTGGCCGCCCGTATTGCTACCGCGACGGCCGCACCGCCGGCATGCCGGAGAAGGCTTACCGCATGGTGCCGAAAGCGGAGCTGTACGCCCGCACCGGGATCCAGGAGCAGGCGTTCAACACCGTGTTCCAGCTGCTCGCGGCGAAGGAGCAGGAGCCGGAGACGCTCGAGACGGCGGCGCAGCTGTTGTTGCTGCCGGACTACTTTCATTTCCTGCTGACAGGCGTGCGCCGCACGGAATATACCAACGCCAGCACAACACAATTGGTGCGCGCCGATACGCGGGACTGGGACTGGGCGCTGATCGACCGCTTCGGCCTGCCGCGGCGGCTGTTTGGGGAGATCTCCATGCCCGGCTGCGCGGTGGGACCGCTGCGGGAGGAGATCGCGCGGCAGGTCGGGTACGCCTGCGAGGTTGTGCTGCCCGCGACGCACGACACCGCCTCGGCAGTGCTGGCGGTGCCGGCGCAGGGGGAGGATTTCCTCTATCTCAGCTCGGGCACCTGGTCGTTGATGGGCGCGGAGCTGCCCGCGGCGGTCACGACGCCGGACAGCATGGCCGCCAACCTCACCAACGAGGGCGGCTGGGGCGGCACGTTCCGTTATCTGAAGAATATCATGGGCCTGTGGATGCTGCAATCGGTGCGTCGCGAGCTGCCGCGGCGGTATACCTTCGACGAGCTGTGCGCGATGGCGGAGCAGGCGGAGATCGCCAGCCTCGTCGACTGCAACGATGCCCGCTTCCTCGCGCCGGAGAGCATGACGGCCGCGCTGCAGGCCGCCTGCCGTGAGCAGGGAGAAGCTGTGCCGGAGACGGCAGGCGAGCTCGCACGCGTGATTTACCGCAGCCTGGCCCGCTGCTATGCACAGGCCGTGGAGGAGATCGAGCGGATCTCCGGCCGGCGGTTTGGCCGGCTGCACATCGTGGGGGGCGGCTCCAACGACGATTACCTCAACCGGCTCACGGCCGAGGCCATCGGCAAGCCGGTGTTCGCCGGGCCCCCGGAAGCGACCGCCGCGGGTAATCTGCTGGCGCAGATGCTGCAGGACGGCTGTTTCCCCGACGTCGCCGCGGCGCGGGCGTGCGTCGCGCGCTCTTTCCCGCTGCGCGAATATCGGGCGTGAACCCTGCGCGATCAGGGGCGCTGTCCCGCTGCCCCTAGTTCTCCCGGCAAAGTGACTGACCGCGGCGGCCGGGCGCCTGCATAGCCGCAGATTCCGAAACTGCCAGAAGGGACCCGCTTGCGGCTTTGCCTGTTTTGAGGAGGAGATTCGGCGCCTATGGGCAAAGGGCGAATTTTCCCTGCGCCCTGTCCGCAAGGCCCGGGGAAAGCCGGCGAAACGTGACAATACAACGAGAGGGACGGAGGCCCTGCCCGCAGGCTCGGGGAAAATCAGCTCCCTGCCCCTCACGCAGACTTTTTGTTTTCTCTCCCGGGCGACAAAGAAATGCCCGCCGCCCGGGCGAAAGAGGAAATGACAGAGGCAATCCCGAAAGACCGCTGCCCAGAGACCCTGGGCACTGCGAAATCGTGTGGTTTTATTATTTTGCATCATTGTAAGGAGGAAAGAATCATGACCATGAACGACCGTTACCAGGCGGCCAGGGAGCGCTATGCCGCGATGGGCGTCGACACGGACGCCGCGCTGCGCACGCTCGACGGCGTCTCCATCTCCATGCATTGCTGGCAGGGCGACGACGTGCGCGGCTTCGACCAGACCGGCCCGCTCACCGGCGGCATCCAGACCACCGGCAACTATCCCGGCCGCGCCCGCACCCCGCAGGAGCTGATGCAGGACATCGACGAGGCGCTGCGCCTCATCCCCGGCCGGCACAAGCTCAATCTGCATGCGAGCTACGCCATTTTCCGCGAGGGGGAGTTCGCTGACCGCGACGCGCTGCGTCCCGAGCATTTCGAGCCGTGGGTGCAGTTCGCGAAGGAGCGCGGGCTGGGGCTGGATTTCAACCCCACCTTCTTCTCCCATCCGCGCGCCGCGTCTTTCACGCTCTCGAGCCCGGACGAGGAAACGCGCCGCTTCTGGATCGATCACGGGCGCGCCTGCATCCGCATCTCGCAGTATTTCGCCGAGCAGCTGGGGCAGCCCTGCGTGATGAACATCTGGATCCCCGACGGCTATAAAGACACGCCCGCCGACCGCACCGGTCCGCGCGCCCGGTTCAAGGATTCGCTCGATCAGATCCTCGCCGAGCCGTATGACCGGGAGAAGGTGTTCGTCTGCCTGGAGTCGAAGGTGTTCGGCATCGGTATGGAGTCCTATACCGTCGGCTCGAGCGAGTTCTGCATCAATTATGCCGCGAAGAACGGGATCCTGTCTCTGCTCGACAACGGCCATTATCATCCCACGGAGGTCGTCTCGGACAAGATCTCCGCCATGCTGCTGTTCCAGGACCGCCTGGCGCTGCATGTGACGCGCGGCGTGCGCTGGGACAGCGACCATGTCGTGCGCTATGACGACGAGACCCGCGAGATCGCGAAGGAGATCGCGCAGCCGGGCGTGCTGGAGCGCGTGTTCTTGGCGCTGGACTTCTTCGACGCGAGCATCAACCGCATCGCGGCCTGGGTCATCGGTATGCGCAATTTCCAGAAAGCGCTGCTGTCCGCGCTGCTCACGCCGCACGCCCGCTTCAAGGCGCTGCAGGACGAGGGCCGCTTCACCGAGCTGCTGGCGTTGCAGGAGGAGCTGAAAGTTTATCCGTTCGGCGACGTCTGGGAGCAGTTCTGCGCGCAGCAGGGCGTGCCCGGCACGGACGAATGGTTTGCGGAAGTGGAACGCTACGAAGCCGACGTGCTCTCCAAACGGGACTGAGTCGGCAGAAAAATGGAGGGGAACGAAATGAACAGTGTATTAGACGCGCCGTTTGTGCAGGGCTTTGTCCGTCTGTGCGGCGACGGATTCGCGCAGAATTGGCATGAGCGCAACGGCGGGAACCTGACCTACCGCATCCGCCCGGAGGAGATCGAGCCGATCCGCGCGCAGCTGCGCGCGGACGGCCCGTGGCAGGACATCGGCACGAGCGTGCCGGGGCTTGCCGGGGAATATTTCATGGCGACGGGCAGCGGGAAATTTTTCCGCAACGTGCCGCTCGATCCGGAGGACGCCGCCTGCATCGTGCGCATCGACGAAGCGGGGGAGAAATACCAGGTGCAGTGGGGGCTGAAAAACGGCGGCCGGCCGACGAGCGAGCTGCCGTCCCACCTGATGAACCATGAGGTCAAGAAAGCCCTGACCGGCGGCGCGCATCGCGTCATTTACCATGCGCATCCGGCCAACGTCATCGCGCTGACCTTTGTGCTGCCGCTGGAGGATCAGGTTTTCACCCGCGAGCTGTGGGAGATGGCGACGGAATGCCCCGTCGTGTTCCCCGAGGGCGTGGGTGTGGTGCCGTGGATGGTGCCCGGCGGGCGCGACATCGCGGTCGCGACCAGCCGCCTGATGCAGAAATATAACGTCGCCATCTGGGCGCACCACGGCGTGTTCTGCTCGGGACGCGATTTCGACGAGACGTTCGGCCTGATGCATACGGTGGAGAAATCGGCGGAGATCCTCGTCAAGGTGCTCTCCATGACGCCGAAAAAGCGCCAGACCATCCAGCCGCAGGAGTTCCGGGATCTCGCGCGCGATTTCCACGTCACGCTGCCGGAAGAGTTCCTGTTCGAGAAAGAATAAATGCACGGGGATTTCCCGCCGGTCGGGAGATCCCCGCGCTCTTTTTCCGGCCCGATTTTCCGAAGCAGACGGGGCCGGCGGCCGCCCGCGCCGCGCTGCGCCGGGGCGATGCCGCCGGTTGTGTAAATTTTCTATAAAATTTGGACAAAGCCCTTTGACGTAAAAATTGTTTGTGTTATAATGCTAACGGCATGCGACAATAGGAAAATTGTAGAAAACTTGGAAAGGATGTTTGTTTATGGGACACAAGTATGTCTACTTGTTCTCTGAGGGCAACGGCTCCATGCGTGAGCTGCTCGGAGGCAAGGGCGCCAACCTGGCCGAGATGACCAACCTCGGCATGCCGGTGCCGCAGGGCTTCACGATTTCCACCGAGGCCTGCACGCGCTATTATGAGGACGGCAAGACCGTCGCGCCGGAAATTGAAGAAGAAATTTATGCCACGCTCGCGAAGATCGAGGAGATCAACGGCAAGAAGTTCGGCGACGCGCAGAACCCGCTGCTCGTTTCCGTCCGTTCGGGCGCGCGCGCGTCCATGCCGGGCATGATGGACACCATCCTCAACCTCGGCCTGAATGACGACGTGGTCGCCGGCCTGATCGCGAAGAACAGCGATCCGAAGTTTGAGCGTTTCGTTTATGACTCGTTCCGCCGCTTCATCCAGATGTTCTCCGACGTCGTCATGGAGCTGTCGAAGAAGACCTTCGAGACCATCATCGACGAAGTTAAGGAGAAGAAGGGCGTCAAGAACGACATCGATCTCGATGCCGAGGACATGAAGGAGCTGGTCAAGCTCTTCAAGGCGCACTATAAGAAGGAAATGGGCGTCGACTTCCCGGCTGATCCCAAGGTGCAGCTCATGGAAGCCGTCAAGGCTGTGTTCCGTTCCTGGGACAACCCGCGCGCCAACGTTTACCGCCGCATGAACGATATCCCCTATTCCTGGGGCACTGCCGTCAACGTGCAGCCGATGGTGTTCGGTAACCTCAACGAGAATTCCGGCACCGGCGTCGCCTTCACGCGCGACCCCGCCACCGGCGAGAAGAAGCTGTTCGGCGAGTACCTGATCAACGCGCAGGGCGAGGACGTGGTCGCCGGTATCCGTACCCCGAGCCACATCTCCAAGCTGGCCGAGGATATGCCCGATGTCTACAAGCAGTTCGCGGACATCGCCAACCGCCTGGAGAACCACTATAAGGACATGCAGGACATGGAGTTCACCATCGAAGACGGCAAGCTCTATATGCTGCAGACCCGTAACGGCAAGCGTACCGCTGCCGCCGCGCTCAAGATCGCGGTGGACCTGGTGGACGAAGGCATGATCTCCGAGGAGGAGGCTGTCATGCGCGTCGACCCGAAGCAGCTCGACGCTCTGCTGCATCCGCAGTTTGACGCGGCCGCCCTCAAGGCTGCCGAAGTCATCGGCAAGGGCCTTGCGGCTTCCCCGGGCGCTGCCTGCGGCAAGATCGTCTTCACGGCGGAGGACGCCAAGGAATGGGCTGCTAACGGCGAGAAGGTCGTACTGGTGCGCCTGGAGACCTCCCCGGAGGACATCGAAGGCATGGCGGCTGCGCAGGGCATCCTGACGGTCCGCGGCGGTATGACCTCCCACGCGGCGGTTGTGGCGCGCGGCATGGGCACCTGCTGCGTTTCCGGCTGCGGCGACATCCGCATCGATGAGGAGGCCAAGTGCTTCACCCTCGGCGGCAAGACCCTCAAGGAGGGCGACTTCATCTCCATCGACGGCTCCACCGGCAACATCTATGGCCAGGCGGTCGCCACGACGGAGGCGTCCATCAGCGGTGACTTCGGCCGCTTCATGGCTTGGGCCGACGCGGCGCGCCGCCTGAAGGTCCGCACCAATGCCGACACCCCGCGCGACGCTGCGCAGGCGGTGAAGTTCGGCGCGGAAGGCATCGGCCTGTGCCGCACCGAACATATGTTCTTTGAAACCGACCGCATCAAGGCGATGCGCGAGATGATCGTCGCCAAGACGACGGACGCCCGCCGCAAGGCGCTCGCGAAGCTTCTGCCCATGCAGCAGAACGACTTCGAGAAGCTCTATGAGGTGATGGAGGGCCGTCCTGTGACCATCCGCTTCCTCGATCCGCCCCTGCATGAGTTCCTGCCGACCAAGGAGGAGGACATCCAGGAGATCGCGGGCGAGCTGGGCATCACGGCCGACGAGCTCAAGGCGGTCATCGCCAGCCTGCATGAGTTCAACCCCATGATGGGCCATCGCGGCTGCCGTCTGGCTGTCACCTATCCGGAGATCGCCGAGATGCAGACCACCGCGGTGATCCAGGCCGCGATCGCGGTCAATAAGCGCCATCCGGAATTCTCCGTTGTGCCGGAGATCATGATCCCGCTGGTCGGCGAGGTCAAGGAGCTGGCGTATGTCAAGTCCACGGTCGTCAAGACGGCGGATCAGCTGATCAAGGACGCCGGCGTCGAGCTGACCTACCATGTCGGCACGATGATCGAGATCCCGCGCGCTGCGCTGACGGCCGACGAGATCGCGAAGGAAGCCGAGTTCTTCAGCTTCGGCACCAACGACCTGACCCAGATGACCTTCGGCTTCAGCCGTGACGACGCGGGCAAGTTCCTCGACGCGTACTATGATGCGAAGATCTATGAATTCGATCCGTTTGCCCGTCTCGACCAGGTCGGCGTGGGCAAGCTGGTCAAGATGGCGGCGGAGCTGGGCCGCAAGACCCGCCCCGACATCAAGCTGGGCATCTGCGGCGAGCATGGCGGCGATCCCTCCAGCGTGGAGTTCTGCCACTTTGCCGGCCTCAACTACGTTTCCTGCTCCCCGTTCCGTGTGCCGATCGCGCGTCTTGCTGCCGCGCAGGCTGCGATCAAGGAGAAGAGAGCGAAGTAAGATCGGTGTTTTAGAGCAACGCTAGATAGCAAAACGTCAATAGAAAAACTGGCCTTGTGGAGTAACATCCGCAAGGCCAGTTTTTTATGCCGAAAGCCTTGAAAATACGAGGTTTGTCTGGAAAATATGAGATTTTGCCGATTTTTCCGTGATGAGAAAAATATTTATTTCTTTGCCCTCAAAGATCCCAAAAGGGCTTGTCCTGGAACCATCGACTCCGATCCGTTTTCTCAAAACAGTCCCCGAAGCCAATGGCTTCGGGGACTGTTTTGTCATTTTAATGGGAGAAAGGCTTCATGGCTTTAACAGGAGAAGGGGAGACGACCCCAGCGGCAGGTGCGAACTGCCCCGGATTATACGAACAGGACAAAAGCTTTCGCAGTTTGTGCCCCGAACCGGGAAAGGGAGAAATTTCCCTTGATGCGGGGAAAACGTCACATTGCGTGACGGCGCGCACATGTATAGGACTATTTCCTTTTACTGTGGGAAACGCCCGCCGCCTCCATGACTGCAGAACGGCAAGAGGACAATTCCCCCTTGCTGTGGGAAACGCGCAGCCTTAAAAATAAGCGTACAGCAAAAAACACCCGCTTGGGGCAAAGCGCTGCCCGTGCAGGTTCAGGCCGTGTGGAAGCGGCGTTATTTCTTCTTGCCCTTCACGGCCAGCACGATGCAGACCGCGATGAGCAGCACCGCGACCACCGCGAGCACAATGGGCCATACCTCCACCCCATCCACGCCCGTCGCGGGCGTTCCTTCCGCCAGCGCCGCGGGCATCAAGCCGGCCAGCCCCGCCAGCGCGAACAGCATGCTCAGGGTGCGTTGTGCAAATTTACGTTTCATTGGATTCCCTCCTGTGATGTCTCTGCGTGAAATTGCCGTTACGGACTGCGGGCGCGCGGGGCGACGACCGACGGCGGAATCGCGGCAGCTCGGCTTGCGTGCCGCCGGAGTGCGGCCGGGCAGCGATATGCTGTGCGGCTGGTGGGCATGGCTTGCCCCGGCCGCCCGCGTCGCGGGGATACGGCGCTGCGCCGTGCCCTCGAAAGCGAATGGCGCCAAGCCCAGCCCCTTTGCCGGAGGGCGCAGCGCGACCCGGCAAAGAAAAAACAGCGTCCGCCCGGTTTCGCATCTCTGCAGTTGCAGCGTGCGTTTCTCCCGAGGCTCTGCGCCTAGTATAACAAAAAAATGGGCGCTTGTCCATTTTTGTTTCCCGGTGACTTGTGTTTTGCCGCCGGGTTTGCTATACTTTTTGCAAAGCGACAAATTCTGCGCGGGTGGCCGAGACGTGCGGACGGCCGGAGGACGGCTCGTCGGCAATCGCCGCCCGCGCGGCGCGCCCCGGCGGGAGGGGCTTCGATCAGGGAAAAACAGCACGCCGCGGGCGGCGGAAAGGGATGGGAACATGAACGTTCGGGATTTGATCGATCTGGGGGATTTTACGCTGGACGACTGGCATAAAATTCTCTATCTGGCGGAGGATATTTATCAGGACCCCATGCGGTATTCCAGCGCCCTGCACGGCAAAATCCTCGCGACGCTGTTTTACGAGCCGTCGACGCGCACGCAGATGTCCTTCCAGGCGGCCATGATGCGGCTCGGCGGACAGAATATCGGATTCAAGAATCCCAGCAGCTCCTCCATCTCCAAGGGCGAGAACCTCAAGGACACCATCCGCATCGTCAGCGGCTATTCGGATATTCTCGTCATCCGGCATCCCAAGGAGGGCTCGGCGCGCGCCGCTTCGCTCTTCTCGGCGTGCCCGGTCATCAACGCGGGCGACGGCGGGCACCTGCATCCCACGCAGACGCTCACGGACCTGTTCACGCTGCGCCGCGTCAAGGGGCGGCTGCAGAATCTGCGCATCGGCCTGTGCGGGGACCTCAAATACGGCCGCACGGTGCATTCGCTCATCCGCGCCATGAGCCGCTTCCCCGGCAACCGCTTCACGCTCATCTCCACGCCGGAGCTGACGCTGCCGGATTATCTCGTCAAAGAGACCGGCGCGCAGATCGAACGCTGCGACAGCCTGGAAGCGTGTATCGGGGACCTGGATGTGCTGTATATGACGCGTATCCAGCAGGAGCGGTTCGCGTCGAAGGAGGAATATGCGCGGCAGAAGGGCGTTTATATCCTGGATGCAGAAAAGATGCGCCTGGCCAAACCCGACCTCGCGGTGCTGCACCCATTGCCGCGCATCGACGAGATTGACCGCGCCGTGGACGACGATCCGCGCGCCGTGTATTTCCGGCAGGCGGAGTATGGCATGTATGTGCGCATGGCCATCATCCTGCTGCTGGTGACCGAGCAGCCCGACGGCGCGGTGACGCTGCTGCCCGCGCGGGAGGGCGAGCACTGCGCCAACCCGTCGTGCATTCTGGAGGCCGAGCCGTATATTGGGCAGAAGGTGCTCGAAGAGGACGGCGGGCCTCGTCGCTGTGCTTTTTGCGAGCATGCGCTTTGATCCCGGACGAAACGAGAGGTGATGCATCGTGCAGGTGGTGGTGCTCTTCTGCTCCCCGCATCCGCGCGGGCGCACGCAGGCGCTGCTTTCTGAATATCTCGGCAAGCTGCCGCCCGACGTCTCGGTCCGGCGTTTTGACGCCTACCGGATGCAGGCGCGCCCATGCATCGATTGCGGCCGGTGCGCGCGGGAAGACGGATGCGCGCTTCCCGATCTGGAGGAATTTTTTGCGAGCCTGGAGCAGAGCGACCTGTTTGTGCTCGCGTCGCCGGTATATTTTCTCTCGTTTCCGGCCCCGGCCAAAGCGGTGATCGACCGCATGCAGCGGTATTTTGCGCGCCGCTTTTTCCGCGGGGTGCGGCCCGCGATCGCCAAGCCGCGCCGCGCCGCGGTGCTGTTGTCCTATGAGAGCGAGCAGTATGGCGGCTGTGAAATGATCCGCCGGCAGGCGGAGATGCTGCTCAGCCTGCTGCATGTGACGGAAACGGAGTTCATCGCGCGCCGCGCCACGCCCGCCGGCGCGGCGGGGGAAACGCCCCCGGACGGCTGCTGAACGCCGGTGCGGGACGCGCGGAAAAGGGGAGGTAACCTGTTCTGCCGTGGTTGCTCTGCTGCGGCCGGAAAGGGAAGCGCCCTGTGCCGGAAAGCGCGGGCCGGCTGTGGGCAAGGCGCCGGATCCCGGCAGCGCCCGCTTTTCAGACGACTGGCCGCTTGCGCTTTATCCTAGGGCGCTGCCAGGTCTGTTTCCCCGACAGGGCGGAATACGCCGCCGCGCACCGCGCGGAATTTGCGGTTTCCCCGCGCGGACGCTGCATCGCGCTTTCCCGCGCGTTTGAGCCGGCGCGGAACACGGCCGCGGCGGGGCATTCAGACAGCGAGAAAAAACGAAAAACAGCCGCGCGGGTTTGACGCCCGGGCGGCTGTTTGCACAAAGCCGAAGGCTGCCTGCCTTCGGCTTTTATCGATTCCTTTTGTGATGAACGTCCGACGAAAGATGGCGTTCCCCCTACTTGAAGCAGGGGATGTTACGGGGCTTTGGGGAGAAGGGCGGTGGCCGCCGGCTTGCGCCGCACTCGGGGGACGGCCGAACCGCGCCGGGCAGAACGAATATTGCGCCGGGCGGGACCGGCGCGCGGGTCCGCCGCCTCAGGGGCGCAGACGGGTCATGTCGCGCGGGAAAAGGCTGGCCTCGCGCACGTTTTGCAGATCCAGCAGCTTCATCAGCAACCGCTCCAGCCCGATACCCAGCCCGCCGTGCGGCGGCATGCCGTGCTTGTGGATCATCAGATAGCTTTCAAAATTGGCGGGATCCATGCCCTTGCTGCGCATCTTCTCGACCTGCATGGCGTAATCGTGGATACGCTGGCCGCCCGTCGTGACCTCGACGCCGCGCATCATCAGGTCGAAGCTGAGCGTCACTGTGGGATCACTGGGATCGTCCATGGCGTAAAACGGGCGTTTTTTGACCGGATAATGCGTGACGAACACGAAGTCCGCGCCGTTCTCTTCCAAAAAGAGCTTGCCGAGCAGCTGTTCTTCTTCCGGTTCGAGGTCATAGGGGTTCTTGAAATGCCGCCCGTATTTTTCCTCCACCATCTTCTTGGCTTCGGCAAACCGCACCGTCGCGAATTTGTCGGTCGAAGGCAGATCCACCTGCAGCATTTCCAGCTCGTCTGCATATTCGCGGCGCAGCAGGTCCATCGTATAGGTGAGCATGTTGGCTTCCATGACCATGACGTCCTCGAACGAGTCGATGAATCCCATCTCGAAGTCCATGCCGGTATATTCGTTGAGATGCCGCGCGGTGTTGTGCTTTTCGGCGCGGAACACAGGCCCGACCTCGTAAACGCGCTCAAAAACCGGCACGAGCATTTGCTTGTAAAACTGCGGGCTCTGCGCGAGATAGGCGGGCTTGTCGAAGTAATCCACCTCGAAGATATTCGCGCCGCCTTCCGCGCCCTCGGCCACGATCTTGGGAGAATGGATTTCCGTGAAGCCCTGGGAGGTCAGATAATCCCGGAACCCGCGGACCAGGCCTTCCTGCAGGCGGAATTTGGCCCGTTCGTAAAGATTGCGCAGCGCGATGGGGCGCAGCGCGAGGTTGACGTCGAGCGAGCTTTTCAGCCGGCCCTTATTGAGGATGATGGGCATCGGGGCGGCGGGGGTGGACAGCACGGCGAGGCGCGACACATGCAGCTCATAGCCGCCCTTGGCGCGCGGCTCCTCGACGAGCGTGCCCCAAACGTCGAGGGCGCTGCCCTCCTTGACGCCCGTGAGATCGACGCCGGTGCTGCGGTCAACGACGCATTGCAGCACGCCGCCGCGCTTGCGCAGCACGATGAACACCACGTCCCCCAGCTCGCGCACGACGTGCACGAGGCCGTCCGTATGGCACTCGCCGCCGCGGGAAGCGACCTCGGCCAGCTGGGAAACTTCAAACACATCCTTGCTCCAGGTCTTGTCCAACATCTTCATGCGAAAAACTCCTTGATTCACCCGGCCGGAACCGGGGATTTTGATCACCGGCGCAGCGCTGCGCAGACGCGGCGGAACGCCGGCGTTGCGCAGGGAAGCCAGCCCAGTGAGAAATTTCATACTTTTAGTTATTATAGCCCAATTTTTCCCGTTTCGCAAGAGGGACTTGCCGCCGGCGTTTTCGGCTGTTGTAGAGCTACAATACATATTGGACAGCAGGGCAAGAAAAAGCGAATAAAAAAGTAGAAGGACAGAGCCTTATAGGGTATAGTTT
>CAJFTT010000018.1 GCA_904420005.1 Candidatus Tabaqchalia intestinavium
AAACTATACCCTATAAGGCTCCGTCCTTCTACTTTTTTATTCGCTTTTTCTTGCCCTGCTGTCCAATATGTATTGTAACTCTACAAGCGCTTTGTGACGTCGATAGGTTCATTCCCACGACGATTGCGGCGCGCAATGCCGGTGAAAGCAAAAGATTTTCCTGTTTTCCATGGGTGGACAGGATTCCTCTATGGAGAGTTGTTGCGAAAAAGGTGATTTTTGGGAAAACATTAGATAAAAAAACAAAAAAGCAATAAATAAAATCGCATTTTTTGGAGTTCAATCTCACATTACCAAATAAATGCGGAAATAAATAAAAAAATTGGAAATTTTTGTAGATATTTCGTCCAATATATGGTAAAATAATTCCAGAAAATTAAAACCAGATAACGTTTTTATTGGCTTATAGGATGTAACTTATGAAAGAGAATCTTGCCCCTCGCGAAACTGAATTTCTGGCGGCGAAAACCGATCCGCAGAACAGCAGCCTTTGGCTGCCGTTATGGATGCATCTTCGGGACACTGCGGAGATCATGCAGCGGCTTGTGATGAAATGGCTCCCGCCGTCGGTGTGCAGCGCAGTGGGTCTGGAAAAGGAAACCTTCAAAAAAGTCTCCTCTTTTTGCGGGGGAACGCATGACATTGGGAAAGCGACTGCCTTGTTCCAGTATGGCATCCTGCTGCATTTGCCCGACGCGCGGGAACGATTGGAGGCGACGCTGGAGCTCCCGACGCAGTTTGATTATCCCAAGCGAACGCCGCATGCCCGCGCCAGTGAAGCGATCCTGCGGGAATTGGGGTGCCCGGCGGGCATCGCTTCCGTGGTGGGCGCCCATCATGGCAAGCCACAGGCGGAGGGCCCCAACGATCTCATAGAGGATCAGATGGAAAATGATCCACGCAATTATTGGGGGAAGGGGCAGGCGCCCAAGTGGCGCGCGATGTGGCAGTGCCTGTTTGACAGCGCGTTGCGGCAGGCCGGCTTTTCCTCAGCGGCAGAGCTGCCGGCGCTGACGATCCCGGCGCAGCTGCTTTTGTCCGGCCTGCTGATCATGGCGGACTGGATCGCCAGCAATCCCCGGTATTTTCCGCTTCTTCCCGTCGAGACCTTGGGCGAAGAAGCGCTCTATCCTGCGCGGGCGGAGCGGGCCTGGCAAACGCTGGCCCTGACGTCTCCCTGGGAAGGGCAATACCAGCGCATGGACGAAGCGGCGTTTCGCAGCCGGTTCGGCTTCCCGCCCAACGAGGTGCAGCAGGCCGTGCTGGAGGTGGCGGAGAATGTCCAGACGCCTGGCATGATTATAGTAGAGGCACAGATGGGCGTGGGAAAGACGGAAGCCGCGCTGGCTGCTGCGGAGATTTTGGCGGCGAGATTCCAGGCGGGTGGATTGTATTTCGGGTTGCCGACGCAGGCGACCGCCAATGGTATTTTCGGGCGGTTGGCGTCCTGGGCGCAGACACAGTCCCAGGACGTCGCGCATTCGGTTCGTCTCGCGCATGCGATGGCCGAGCTCAACGAGGACTACCGGGCGCTTTTTTCCGGGACGGCCGTCACCCAGGAGGATGACCCGGAGGACGGGATTTTCGTACATAGCTGGTTCCAGGGCGGCAAACAGGCGCTGCTGGCGGATTTTGTCATCGGCACGGTCGATCAGCTGCTCATGGCCGCGCTCCGGCAAAAGCACCTGATGCTGCGTCATCTCGGCCTGGCTGGCAAGATCGTCGTTGTGGACGAGGTTCACGCTTATGATGCATATATGAACGCCTATCTGGAGCGGGCGCTGATGTGGCTGGGAGAATACCGCGTGCCGGTTTTGCTGCTCTCTGCGACGCTGCCCGCCCAGCGTCGGGCGGCGCTGGTGGCTGCCTATCTGGGCGAAAAACCGCAGAACGCCGCCTGGACCAGCTGCCGGGGATATCCGCTGGTGACGTGGACGGACGGCGCGCGGGTGAAGCAAAAGACCGTCGCTCTGCCCCCGCAGCCGCGCAAGGTCCGGGTGAAAACCGTCACGGCACAGCGCCTGCCCCGGCTGCTGCGCGACCTTCTGCAGGACGGCGGCTGCGCCGGCGTGGTCGTCAACACGGTGAAAAAAGCGCAGGAAATTGCCGCCGCGCTGCGCGCGGCGCTTCCCGAGCACGAGGTGGTTTTGTTCCACTCGCAGTTTCTGACGCCCGATCGGGCCGAGATCGAGAGAACGCTGCTGACCAGGCTGGGGAAGCAGTCTACGTCGGCGCAGCGGGACGGCCTGATCGTGGTGGGGACGCAGGTGCTGGAGCAATCGCTCGACGTCGATTTCGATTTCCTTGTGACGCAACTGTGCCCCATGGACATTTTCCTGCAGCGGATCGGCCGGCTGCACCGGCATCCGGGCCGGAAACGGCCTTGGCGGTTGCGGGAAGCGTGCTGCGTGATCCTGCGGGAGCCGGACGGGGCGTTCGATCCGGGCAGCAAGGCTGTATACGGCGAGTGGCTCCTCTGGCGGACCGAAGCGCTGCTGCCGCCCTGTATCACCCTTCCCGACGACATCCCTGCCCTGGTGCAGGACACCTACGGCTGGGAGGAGCGGGATCGGCTGACGGAGACGGAGGACAGCCGCCGCGCGAAAGAGGCGTATGACTTCCGGCAGGAAAGCCGGCGGGCGAAAGCGGAACACTACACGATCCGGCCGCCCGAAGAGCACCCGATTTTCCCAGAACGAAATGTGCTGGACAACTGGATGCAGGACACGGGCGCCGGCTCGGACATGGCGGCGCAAGCTGCCGTGCGGGAGGGGGAGCCTTCCGTGGAGGTGCTGGTCATGCGACGGATGCAGGACGGCGCCGTCCGGTTCCTTCCCTGGCGGGAAGGCGGGGTTGCGGTGGCGACCGACCGGCCGCCCTCGATGGAGGAGAGCCTGCGGATCGCCCGGCAGAAGCTGCGGTTACCCGGCTGGTTCGGCCGTTCATGGCAGATTGACCGCGTGATTAAAGAACTGGAAGAGAGCAATTCGACTTTTCTGGCGGCGTGGCAGAGCGCGCCGTTGCTCACAGGAACGCTGGTTTTGCTGCTCGACGCATCGTGCTCGGCGCATCTGGCGGGAATGGTTCTGCATTACGATAAAGAGGAAGGCCTGACGTACAGAAAGGAGGAAACTGATGAAGGATGTGGAATTTAACCTCTTGGAAGAACCCTGGATCCGGGTGCTGCGGCCGGACTGCACGGTGGAGGAGGTTTCCCTGACCGACGCGCTGCTGCGCGCGCACGAATTCCGCGACCTGGCGGGGGAGCTGCCCACACAGGATGCGGCGACGCTTCGCCTGCTGCTGGCCGTGCTGCACACCGTTTTTTCCAGGAAAGAGGGGACGGAGGAGCCGGCGTTTTCCACGAGCGACGAGGCCCTGCTCGGCTGGAGCCAGCTCTGGCGGCAAGGCAGTTTCCCCGCAGCGCCCATTCGGGAGTATCTTGCCAAATGGCGGGAGCGGTTCTGGCTGTTTCACCCACAGCGGCCGTTTTATCAGGTGCCGGAGGCGAAGGCCGGGACGCAGTACGGGGCCGAGAAGCTCAATGGGGAAATCTCTCAAAGCGGGAACAAGATACGGTTATTTTCTTCCTATGCTGGAGAGGAAAAGAAACGGATGACCTATGCGCAGGCCGCGCGGTGGCTGCTCGCTGTCAACGGGTTTGACGACACGTCCGCCAAACCCAAAGGGAAAAATCTCCCGTCCGTGGGCGCGGGCTGGCTGGGGAAGCTGGGGTTGATTCTGGCGCAGGGAAAGAATCTGTTTGAAACGCTGATGCTCAACCTGGTCGTCTTGCGGGACGGAGAAACGCTTTGGGGGCCGCAGCGGCCCTGCTGGGAGCTGGAGCAGGCCCGGTCCGGGGAACGCACGGAAATCGTCATACCGGACAACGCCGCGGGGATCCTCACGCTGCAGTCCCGTCGCCTGCTTCTGTTTCGCGAGGGCGGGGCCGTGGTCGGCTATGCGCTGCTCGGCGGCGACTTCTTCGAAAAGGAAAACGCCTTTGCCGAGCAGCTGACGGTCTGGCGCGGCGTCCAGCGCAAAAAGGACGCGCCCGTTGTGTTCCAGCCGCTGCGGCACGACCCGACGAAGCAGCTCTGGCGGGAATTCACGACCATCTTTTCTCAGCAGCCCAATGGCCGCCGCCCCGGCGTGGTGCGCTGGATCGCGCTGCTGCAAACGGTGAAGATCCTGGATCCCAAGGCGGTCGTGCGCTTTCGTGTCGCGGCGGTGCACTATGGCGATAAGGATTTTGTCATCACGGACACGTTCGGCGACGAGCTCACCTTCCATGTCTTTTTGCTGGGCGAGCTGGGGAAAGTGTGGCGGCACGTCATCGATGAGGAAATTGCACGCTGCGAGGCGTTGGCCCGCGCTGTGGAAACGCTGGCCAGGGATCTGATCATCGCCGCCGGCGGCAGCGATATGGGACAGACCCGGGCTGCCAAGGAGCAATTCTATTTCCAGCTGGATCAGCCTTTCCGCACGTGGCTGTACGGGATCGACGCCGACTGGGACGAGGAGGAGCGCGAACAGAGCATCCTCGCCTGGCAGGCGCAGGCCAAGCGGCTCGCGCGGGCGCAGGGACAAAAGATGGCGGAGGATTCCGGCCCGGCGGCTTTCGTCGGCCGGGCGGTAAGAGAGAGCGGAAAGAAGGAAGAAAAACCACGTTACTATTGTGCGCCGAACGCATATAACCACTTTTTGTATCGCGTCCAACGGGTTTATAACGCGAAAGAAGGAGGTAAAAAATGACAGAGAAAACGGTTGGCCGCTATGTGGGATGGCGGTTGGAAAAGATCCGGGCGCTTCCGGAACATCCAAGGAAAGCGATGCTGGCCAATCTGCGCCGGGGCGTTGGACATGCTCCAGGCGAGATCCCGGAGCTGTGGGGCAGTTTTCTGCAGGATCTGCCGGAAGCGTTCCAGAGCCGGGATGGGATTCCGACCCCGGCGGAGTGGGCGGTCTACCTCGCCTTGACGCTGTATGCGCTCCATCAGCAAAGCCAGACGAAGGACATGAACCGGGCGGGGGCGGCCTTCGGCGCTGCGGTGCGCCGGCTGACGGGGCCGAACGAGGAGCCGCAGGACAGCAGCGTTTTCCGGCGCTTCAACGCGCTGGCGACCGCCGCGTCCATGGCGGAGCTTTCGCATCATCTGCGGGGCGTGATCCAGCTGCTGCGCCGTGACGAGATCCCGCTGGACTATTCCCGCCTGGCGGAGGATTTGTTCTGGTTGCAGTTCCCCGGCACGGCCCCGCAGGTGCGGCTGCGCTGGGGGCAGGAATATTATGCCGCACCGGACGAAAAGGAAACGCAGGACACCGATTCAGGGAAGGAGAATCCAAATGAAGAATAACCGTCTGTATGTTGATTTCCATGTGCTGCAAACCGTGCCGCCCAGCTGCGTCAACCGCGACGACACGGGAAGCCCCAAAACCGCCGTTTACGGCGGAACTGTCCGCGCGCGGGTCTCCTCTCAGGCGTGGAAGCGGGCCATACGGGCCATGTTCCGGGAGGAGCTGCTGGATCCCAGCCAGGTGGGAGAGCGCACCAAAAAGATCGTCGCCATGGTGGCGCAGGAGATCGCGCGGCTGGCACCGGGACAGGACGCCGACAAGCTGGCAGAGCGGGTGCTCAAAGACGCCGGGATCAGCGCCACGAAAGCCAAAACGGGACAGGCGGAATGCTAACGCCACATAAGGCAGTAATTTAAAACAACATTGAAATATACTTTACGGGCAATAGCAAAGGCAAGAGACAGCGTAGA
>CAJFTT010000019.1 GCA_904420005.1 Candidatus Tabaqchalia intestinavium
CCTCAAATTCCCGGCGCGCGACCCGCTTCATATGATTCGAGACCCAACCTTTCCGGCCAGACGCCACGCAGCAACAGCGTCACGATCCGCTTTTTGCGCTTTCAGGCCGCTGTCGCCAATGCATCGCCCTCTTGCGGTCTGTAAATCCCCGGCTGCTCCATTTCATCAAATCGGACAAATTCTGTTTCTTCATCTTCCTGTAGAATGACGCGTAGCGTATGCAGTCCCACATTCTCCGGGTTCTTGTCATCACTGACATATTCCACCAGGAAAAAGATATAGCTTTGCCGGTCCGTTTTGATATAATACCACGAAGTGAATTTCTTCCGGATTTTCCCCATATCAATATCTTCCACAACCCCTGGACCGCCAGAGGATTCCCATGATATAACATTCCCCTCAAAAAACGAAAACAGATAATCCATACAGCCATCAAAGTCTTCTGCCTGCGACAACGCCGTTTGAGAAAACATGGCCTTTAATCCTGCGCGATCCTGCTGCTGCAATGCGTGCAGAACCTGCTCCAGCCTTTCGTCCGCGATCTCATCGTCATTTGAAAAAAACATACGTCCCGGAGCGCTAACTCCAAATTCACAGGATGTCAGAAGCAGGATGCCCAGCAAAAGAAACCAGGCTATAAGTTTTTTCACGCCAGCTTTCCCCCTCTTTTTCATTTCATCGCGCCGCCCCTTCAGCGGCGACGAGCTAGGCTTGCACATGCTTCCGGAAAGGTTCCAGCGCCTCCCGCGGCGCCTCGACAATCACATAGCCCCCGGTCCAGCGGCCGGCCAGCAGCGTCAGGCCAACCCGATCCTCTCTGAAATAAAACGCCAAACTCCCGTCGTACAAACATTCCTGCGCGAGTCCCAGGCGGGGATCCTGGATATATTCCAAAACGGCCTGCACATGTTCCCTGTCTTCCTCTTTTTCCACGACGAGCTTCTCATTGTCGTTCCGCACCTCGGCATTCGCATAAACTGCCGAGAAGAACGCCTCGTCCGTGCGATAGAGGTCGCGCAGGCGGATGAGCCGATGATCGAAAAGGCGCAGCGTGATCGCGCTCATCGCGCCATAGGACACTCCACTATCGGGTGTTTCCATCTGATCATAGTACCCCCAGAACAGAACGCTGATGATATATTCATCGTGATAGGTTACCTCGCAGTCCATTCGAAGATAATTTTTGTGCCAGTCTACCGTCGGATCCGCCTCATAGGAAAACGCGCAATCCCGCAGTATCGCATTGACCTGCGTCCAGTCTCGCCCGCCGTGCAGAACCGGATAGGTCACGGAGAGATCGTCGGCCCCTTCCTGCACCCGGTAGGTTTCCAGCGTGATCGTATAATCCCCGACCGACTGCTCGCGCAGATCGACGGCCGGATATTGCGCCTCCGTCGCCGCCAACTGCCGATAGAGTTCCTCCCGCTCGGCCTGCCACGGAGCCTGGGAAGACGCCGGCGGCTGGCTTTCCGGGTGGGGCTGCCCCATGTACACCGTCGCCGGACGGGAAGATGCCGTCGTCGGTTCCCCGCTGCACCCTGCCGCGGCGAGCGGCAGCGCCAAAAGCAGCAGCCAACAAAGAAAACTTTCCCGGTGGCACTTACGCATTTCTTCTCTTCTCCCTTTCAATATCCTCCCGCCGCTCATCGCGCCGCATCGCATGCTGCGGAAGCGAAACGCGGTCAAAAGAACGTGTCGCTCAGATTCTTCCCCCAAAACTCTCCCGGAATTCCCCACTCCGCCGGATCTCCCCACGCGAGGACATCCTCGATGGACGCCCCGCCGTAATCGGCATGCGGATTGGTGCACAGCCGCCAGAAACGCTTCCCGTCAATTTTCACCGAGGCAAACAGCCTGTCCTCATAGACCTCGCCCGTGTCGAGCTCCGGGTCGCCGGTATCCGTCATTTCGTTTGACCAGGCCAGCCCCGTCAACGGATATGCCTGCGTCGGCGAGGGAGAAAGCTGCACGATTTTAACGGCGCCGCCCTCGATGAAATCCCCCGACCAGGGATCGCTGACAACCTCCCCGCCTTCCAGCACTTTTCGCCGCGTAACGGTGAGCACCAGCGTGTCTCCCTCCAGCCGCCACGTGCCTGCTTCCGAAATCCTCCGCTCCAGGCCGTCCATCTCGCTGTAGCCAAACCGGTATTGGCCGTCCGCAAAAAAGCGGTATGTTTCCCCGTAACCGGCCGCCACGCCGGGCATATCGTTCCAAAGGCCAAGCAGCATGTCTTCCCCGAGCGCCAGCGGCTCCTGCTCGCCTTCCGCTTCCAGCCGCGCACTGTCAGACTCTGCATCTCCGGCCGGGCGCACGCCGGATCCCGGCAACCCGCCGCCGGGCTCCTGCACCGCCGGCGTACTGCTTCCCTCCCCTGCTGAACCGACCCCTTCCGGCGTCGCCTGGCACGCCGCTGTCAGCAGGAACAGAATCCCGGTCAGCAAAACCAGGATCCGTTTGCATCGTCTCCCACGCATTTTCCCTCGCTCCTTTCCCAAATCATCGGTTACAATCCATTACAAACGGTTACAAGTTGTAATTTTTATCGTATAATATATGTTAATTTTATTAATAATTTCATTATAACAGATCGCCCGCCATGCTGCAAGATGCAGCCTGCACAAAAAGCAGCGCCGTCGGCTGCATTTTTCCGGCATACCGGCAGATCGACGCCGGCGGGGATGGCCTGCGGGATCCGGCACAGCGCCGCGCGCCAGCGCGAAGAGCACGCTCGACCGCCGGGACCGGCACCGACGGGACTCCCTCAGACCGAGCAAGCAAAAAGACCGGTATTCCGTAGAATACCGGTCTTTTTGCTTGTTTCTTGGGCGAATCAATCCGCATAGGCAGTTTCCCCGCGCGTGGACCCGTGCGCATCCCGCTCCGTCATTTCACTGCGGCGAGCTTGGGGTTGGCCATCTGGCGCTGCGCCATGACGAGGTTATAATAAATCCCTTTCTTCTGCAGCAGCTCGCGATGCGAGCCGACTTCGGCGACCTCGCCCTTATCCAGCACAACGAGCCGGTCGGCGCCGCGCAGCGTCGAGAGCCGGTGCGCGATGGCAAAGGTCGTGCGGTCCTTGACCAGCCGCCCCAGCGCTTCCTGAATGAGCGTCTCCGTATCGATGTCCAGCGCGGACGTCGCCTCGTCGAGAATCAGGATCCGGGGATTGACCAGCACCGCGCGCGCGATGGCGATGCGCTGCCGCTCGCCGCCGGACAGGTTATTGCCGTTTTCGTAGACCCAGGTGTCGTAACCATCCGGGAAATTGACAATGAAGTCATGCGCATTGGCGGCTTTGGCGGCTGCGATAACTTCCTCGATCGTGGCGTCCGGCCGGGCATAGCGGATGTTATCGAAAATGGTGCCGGTGAAAAGGAAGGTCTCCTGCAGCACGACGCCGACCTGCGAATGCAGGTTCTCCGTCTCGATCTGCCGGATGTCCATGCCGTCAATCTTGATGCTGCCTTCATTGACGTCATAAAACCTGGAAATCAGGTTGATGAGCGTGGATTTGCCCGCGCCGGAATGGCCGACCAGGCCGATCATCTCGCCCTGATGCACCTCGAGGGAAATATGCTTGAGCACCGGCTCATAGGACGCATAGCCGAAGGTCACATCCTCGAAGGTCACGTTGCCCTTGATCTCGTGTTTCTTGGCGTCGGGGCGGTTGATGATCTCCGGCTCTTCATCGATGATGGTGAAGATCCGGTCGACGCTCATCGCGGCGTCGGCATACCGGCGGGGCAGGTTCATGATCCAGCTGATGGGACCGTAAATCATGCCCGCATAGGCGTTAAACTGCACGAGGTCGCCCAGCGTCAGCTCGCCGCCGAGGATCATATAGCACCCGAGGAAGATGACCGCCAGGCCGGACAGCTGGATGACCAGGTTACAGGTCGGCACGATCATCTGCCAGGTCTGCTCGCTTTTGACCGACATGACGGCAAAATCATGGCAATACGTGTCGAATTTCTCCGTCTCCGCTTTCTCCCGCCCGAAGGCCTTGACCACGCGGATGCCGCTGAGCACGTCGTGCAGGAAGGAATTGGCCTTATCATCCATGCGGAACTGCCGGCGGAAGAGCTTGTGCAGCAGAACGCGCCACAGCTTCATCTGCACATAGGCCATCAGCGGCGCCGGGATCAGGATGAACAGCGCCATGCGCCAGTCGGTCACAAACAGCAGCACGCTGACCCCGACCAGGATGAAGGTCTGGTGAATCAGAGACGAGAAAAAGTCCTGGATCAGGTTGCAGATACGGTCGGTATCGCGGGTGACGCGGTTCATGATGTCGCCGGCCCGCTGGGACGTCAGAAAGCGCAGGGACAGCGCCTGCATGCGGTCGTAAACCATGCCGCGCAGATCCGTGGAAATACGCGGGCCCACGCTGGCCATCACCCGGCCGCGCACCAGCTCCAGCAGCTGGCTGGCGACGATACACAGCCCGATCCCTACCACGCACCAGATAAACACCGACCAGCTGGGCGTCACCCCCTCCAGCGGGGACAGGCTCTCGTTGATCAGCACCTTCTGGATCTGCGGAGAAATGAGCGAAACACCCGTGATCGCGAGCAAAAACAGCGTCCCCACCATGATGCGCGGCATCTGCCGGCCGCCGAGCTGGAACAGGCGGCGGAACACCGTGGATTTATTCATGCAATGCACACACATGCGCGTTCCATGCACAAGCGGGCGGCCGCATTTCTGGCAGCAGCGCTCCGGCTCCTCGTTATAGATCCGCTCGGGCTGCTTCTGCTGCTTGAAATTGAGCACCTGCGCAATATAGGCAAAGCGCGCCGCGTGCAGCATCGTGCCGCGCGCGATCAGGCGGCTGCCCGCCTCGCCGACCGCCTCGAGCATAACATTGCCGATCATCGGCGTAGCCTTGTAATCGTGGTATTCCCCGACGTCGCAGCATTCGGTGATCCGCTCTCCTTCGAGCAGCAGCCACCGGTCGGCCCCCACGACGAGGTATGCGTCCTCCGAGCGCCGCTCCCCGGGCAGGATGTCCGTCGGGATGCAGTACTGCACTTCCCCGCCCAGCGCGTTGACGCACATGCGCGTCTGTTCCTCGCGCAAAGTATAGTTAAGATTCATTCATTTGTCCCCCTTTCGCCGCCGGTACGGGCCGCCGTTCCCGCCGCCCGCCGCGCGAAAAGCCATCGCGGCCTGTGCCATGCCGCGCCGTCATGTCAAAGATAAATGTCAATCAGTTTGTAATCCCGGGGCGGCAGCTTCGTCACGTCGGGAATCACGAACCGGTTGCCGTCCACATCGGTAATGAGGTACTTGTTTTCCGTCGGATGGATGATCCCGCCCGAACCGCGGAACGTGAAGCGGCATTCGCCCGCCGTCGTCTCCGCGACGACGTAGGTATACCCAAATTCTTCCTTGACGCTGACGATATGCACGATCTCCGGCGCGAAATACCGCACCTTCATCTGCCAGTCGATCAGCGCAGCCTGCTCCTGCGAGAACGCCGCGAGGTCGCGGATCATGCCGACCTCTTTATTCTCGCTGGTGCGGATGGAAATATAGTGGCTCGGATCGGTGTGCGGGAAGGATGCGTGCACCTGCACCCGCTCATACAGATCCCCGTCGACTGTGACATTGAGCATCCGGCCCGGCGTTTCTTCAAACCGGCTGTTCTCCGGCGTGATCTCCCGCACCTGGGTGGGATCGGGAATGGGCGGGCCCTCTGGCTCTTTCTTTTCAGCGGAATCCGCCGGCGCCGGGATCGGGGCGGCGGTTTGTTCTTTCTTCTCAGCCATGGCTGTTGTCCTCCTTCTTCTTGCGCGGCGGGCGTGCAATCACGACACGCCCTGCACCCGCAGCGCCTCGGTCTGCTTCTGCACCTGGCGGAAATATTCGCCTTTGCTGCGCAGCAGCTCCATATGCGGCCCCTGCTCCACCACTTTACCCTCGCTCATGACGACGATGAAATCCGCATTACGCAGCGTGGAAAGGCGGTGCGCGATGGCGATGGTCGTGCGGCCGACGATGAGCGTCTCCAGCGCCTCCTGGATCTGCCGCTCGGTCTCGGTATCCAGCGAGGCGGTCGCCTCGTCGAGGATCAGAATGCGCGGATCGAGCAGGATCGCGCGCGCGATGGACAGCCGCTGCCGTTCACCGCCCGACAGGTCCTGCCCGCCGGTGCCGATCATGGTGTCATAGCCGTCCGGCAGCTTCTCGATGAAATCGTGCGCATTGGCGATCTTCGCCGCGCGGATGACCTCCTCCCGGCCGCAGCCCGGCTTGGCATAGGCGATATTCTCCGCCACCGTGCCCATAAAGACATAGACCTCCTGGGACACGATGCCCACGTTGCGGCGCAGGTCTTCAAACGCCATTTTCTTGACATCGACGCCGTCGATGAGGATATGCCCCTCGTTGACGTCATAAAGCCGGGAGATCAGGTTGACCAGCGTGGACTTGCCGGCGCCGGAATGGCCGACGATGCCGACCATTGTGTTTGCCTCCACGGTGACGTTGATGTTTTTGAGCACGTATTTGTTGGGCTCGTAGCCGAAGGACACGTCCTGCAGCTCGATCTTGCCCTGCACCCGGTCGACACGCGTGGGGTTCTCCACTTCCTTGACCTCGCTGGGCGCGTCCATGATCTCAAAAATGCGCTGCGCGCTGGTCATGCAGTTGGTCCACCAGTTGATCATGTTGCTCATGCCCTGGATGGGGCCATAGAGCATATAAATATAGTTGACAAACGTCATCAGCGTACCGAACGGGATGACCTCGCTGATGACCCGCGCGCCGCCGAACGCCCAGATGATAACGCTGCCGAAATTGATGATCAGGGAGTTGATGGGGAAGATCGTGGACAGGCGGCGGTTGAAATCCGTCGCGACGTCGAAATACCGCTCATTGACGCGGCCGAACCGGCGGATCTCCGATTTCTCGCGGCCGAACGCCTTGATGACGCGCGACCCTTTGACCGTGTCGCTGATCATGGAGTTCAAGCTGCTGTAGCGTTTCCAGCGGCGCCAGCTCAGCCGGTCGAGCGCGCTGAATTTGCCGCGCATATAGAAGATCAGAAACGCCACCGGAATATAGCACAGCAGCGTCATCTGCCAGTCGAGCAGCAGCATAACAATCGTGATGCCGACGATGGTCACGCCGTTGGTGAAAAGGTACGTAATGCCGTCGACGAAGAAATATTGCAGGTCGGACGCGTCGGAATTGATCCGCGTCATGAGGCTGCCTGTCTGCTTGCTCATGAAAAACGACAGAGACAGCCGCTGCATGGAGGAAAACACCTTCGTCTTGATGTCATAGATGACCTTGGCCGACAGGCGCACGTTGATCACGCCGTTGCCGATGCTCAATGCCACCTGCAGCACCTTGCACAGCGCGATGAGCGCCACCACCTCCAGCACTTTGCCATACATGGGATTGCCCTTGGTGAGCACATGGTCGAACAGCACCGTACCCTGCAGATACGGCACCACCAGCCCAACCGCGGTGCTCAGCAGCATCAGGACATAGACGGCGATGACCATGTACTTATAGTCAAACACCATTTTGAGCAGCCGGCGGAAGATCGTGCTGCGCTTGGTACAGCGCGGACAAATCTCCCGGTCGCGGTCGGGATAGAGCATGCCGCACTTGGGGCATGCCTGCGGCCGGTCCTCTTCTCCCATATCCTCCTCGGTCAGCTCGCCCTTCTGCTTGAATTTGTTGAGAAGGCGCACAAAGTCGGCGACTTCCCGCATTCTCCCGTTGGTGAACGCGCAAATCGTCCTCTGTTCGCCGCGCACCGTAACCGTCAACAGCCCGGCGCCCACCAGATTGATGATGTCGAGCTGCTCAACGTCCGCCAGCGGCAGCGTCTGCATTTCGTATTTGTCCAGCTCCCGCTCCACCGGGGGCAGGTCCGGCAGCTTCGTCCGGTTGACAAAGCCGCGGAACATTTTCTTCTTCACGTGCTCACCAAAAAACAGAAACAAGCGCTGGGTTGTCGCCACCAGGACAATGTCCTGGAACGTTTGATCCAACGCGCGGTCCGCCGTGGCGAACAGCAGCAATCGCTCGCCTTCCGCGAGCCGCGTTATGAAAAAATCCTCTATTTCTTTGGGTATCTGTCTCATACTGGTTCCCCCTCACTGGGTTGACGCTCTCCTTCTGTCCTCTCGACGCGCTGCCCCGCAGGGCGAGAAACTCATGGCCTCCCGGCCCGGTTCTGCTCGTCGAGTGTGAGCGCATAGCTGGGGAGAAACTCCTCCAGAAACACATCCACGGGCGGGAAATGCATCTCGCGCAGCGTGGAGAGCAGCGTAGTGTAAGCCACGTCAAACTCATGGTTGCCCATATTTTTCTCTTCCATGCATTTGATGAGCGCGGAGAGCTTATCGGCCGCCTTGACAAACCGCTCCTGCTCCGCGTCAGGCCGAAACAGCGGCAGGTAATCCTCCTTCAGATCGGCCGGCAGCAGGGAAATGAGCGTTCCTTCCGCCTCCTGCTCCACTTTTCTGTACGCTTCACGCAGCTCCGTGCTGGCGTATTTGACGGGGGTGGGCATGTCGCCCGTGATGATCTCCGCCGCGTCGTGAAACAGCGCCTGCACCGCGATACGGTCACAATCGACGTTCCCGCCGAAACGGCGATTATGCAGCAGCGCCAGCGCATGCGCCAGCACGGCCGTCTCCATGGAGTGCTCCTGCAAATTCTCCCGGCGGGTATTGCGCATCAGCCCCCAGCGGTTGATGTTTTTCATACGTGACAAATAAGAATAAAAGGAAGTCCCTTCCATTCGGGCCACCTCCTTCGTGTGATTTCACCCGAATTGTAACTTACATATATTATTTATAACATCTGTTTTCCAACGTACATTGATTATACACATACACTTCAGCGATTGCAACCGTTTTTCAAGAAAAAAGCGGAATTTTTTCTTCTTCCACCAGCACGATTCGCTGGCAATTGTGAATATAACGTTTTTCCATTTTTTGAGCAATTTGCCCGATTCTTTTTGTTTTTTCGCTTTATGTTCTTGACATTTTGCCCATACGCATGCTATATTGAATGCAATTGTTTGGACATTGCAACAATTGCGACTTGGAGGTTGACTCAATGAAGAAAAAAATCCTGTCCCTCATCGTGTGCGCAGGCGTGCTGACGACCTCGCTCGCCTCCTGCTCCCCTTCCGAGGGCCCGACGGAAAGCGGCTCGGATTTTGTGACGGCCGAGCTGACGACGACGGAGAAGTCCCTCGGCATGCTGATCGGGGAAATGCTGACGCTCACCGCTTCTCCCGAAGCGGCCGAGGTGCTGGTCGACAACAGCGGCATGAGCGGCCTTTTCTCCGCCAACCACCTGCACGCCGCCTTCGACAGCAGCAACGCGCTGCAAAATGCCATGCTCTCGGAGAACATGTATCTTTCCCAGTCCGCAGATCCCATCACGCTGGATATCGGGCATATCGAGGCTGCGGGCCAGCTCTTTCTGTGGAATTATAACGATCCTTCGGCGCTCGACTCCGGCATGAAGGAAGTAGAGATTGCCTATTCGACCGATAACGCCAACTGGACTGTGCTGGGGACTTATACGCTGGCCCAGTGCGTCCAGGAGGAAAACGACAGCTACGGCGGCAACATAGCCACCAACCAGGACGGCGAGCGCCTGCCGATCGATTTCGGCGGCGTGTCGGCGCGCTATATCCGCATCACGCCAAAATCCAACTGGGGCGGCAGCGGTTACGGCCTGTCGGAGGTTCGCCTGTTCCGCGCCAAGAACCGCCCTGAAAACGGCGACGCCATTTACCCGGAAGCCTTCACACCCAATCTGGAAAGCAACGCGGAAAACGCCGTCAATAACACCGGCATGAGCGCGCTGACCGGCAAGATTTCGGACAATGAGACGCATTCCAACAATCCCGCCGATATGTGGCTGACCGATTCGTCCGCCTCGGACGCGATGCTGATCCTGAATCTGGACGGCACTTATCCTGTCAGCCAGATCAAACTGTGGAACTATAACGATCCGAACAATCTTGGTGCGGGTATTCAGGAATTTGAAGTGTATTACACTACGACAACCGCCTGCTCCATCACGCATCGCGCGGACGGGACAGACTTCCTGGACTTCAGCAAGGGCAGCTGGGAGCGGCTGGGCACCTATACGCTGCCGCAGGCAAGCGGCGACGCGGCGCTGACCGCCAGCCTGACCATCGACATGGAAGGCAAGCACGCCCAGCACATCAAAATCGTCCCCAAATCCAACTATGGCGGCAGCGGATTCGGTCTGTCGGAGGTTCGCGTTTATTCCTCCAGCGGCTGGGCGGTCGAGCCGGCCCGCGCCTGGAGCGGCCTGTTCTCCTCCTCCGGCAGCTTCGCCTATCAGGGCAACACGAGTTCCACTCCCTTCTCCACGAGCAATAACGGCCGCGGCTGGCTCGGCGGCGACGGCATTCATTCCACAAGCCTCAGTGGCGCGCAGCTTTCCGGCTCCGCGACGGAAAGCTCCAAGACGCTTTTCACGTTCCAGGACAGCTTCGAGGGTAACTTCAGCAATTATCGCTCCTTCGGCATGACGCACGGTTACGGCGACAGCGCCGGGTTCTCCATCGGCATGCGCAACATGGCTTACATGCTGCTGGAAGGCAACCTGCCCGATCCGCGCAACGCGCAGTTCTATCTGGAACTGGAAAATGGCAAATCCAATAATCATCCGCTCGGCAATATTTATCCCGGTTCTTACTGGCTGGGCGACTCGACTGTCATCGACGGCGCGGTTTACACGCTTGCCAATAAATTCTCCGGCCTGGCCATTGAGGGCGTGGACTTCTACAAGCACACGCTGGCAGAAGACGGCTTCCCCGACATGACGCAGGAACCGGAACTGCTGGGCGAGCAGGTTTGGACCCAGAATGATGAATATCATTTTGAAGCGATTCTGGAGCAGGATGACTATATTTACGTTTACGGCCGTAAGAACAACCGCTTAGTTGTCTCCCGCACCACTCCGGAAGGTTACAAAACGCTCTCCGGCTTCACTTTCTGGGACGGGGAAAACTGGGTGGACGATCCTGAAGCTGCCGAACCCATCTCCCGCTACACGCCGGGCAATGAATACAACGTCGTTTATATGGCGGAGGGTCCTTTCGCAGGCAAATATCTCAACATCTTCACCGACGGCAGCATCGGCGGCACGGTTTCCTATGGCGTGAGTGACAGCATCACCGGCCCGTTCCTCAAGGGTGTCGGAATGGAAGGCAACTTGTATTGGGCCACGGAGCGCTACGAAGTCGGACGCGATTCCTATGCTGACAGCGATGTGATCTACGAGCAGTGGAATTACAACGCCAAAGGTCAACCGGCCATTTCCAAGCGCGGCGAGCTGCTCATCACCTATCATTTCGGCCTGCACGACGACCGGGTTCCCGCTTGGAATTTTGTCGCTTCGTCGGTCGCGAAGGAATATGAGCATCCTACCTTCATCAATCTGATCATGATCGCAGAATAAGCAATTTATCGTTGCAAACGCAAGCGGCGAGGAAGGAGTTCCTTCCTCGCCGCTTTTTATCTACACGTAGATGCATGAACCTGAAAGGATAACCGTTTCGCTTCACAGCGCAGCCCCCTTTGACGGGGCAAAACATCGCCGCAGGTCCGCTTTCTCCAGCATCAGTAACTGCCGCTTTCTTTCAATTCCCCCGGCATACCCGGTCAGGCTTCCGTTCGTTCCCACGACGCGGTGGCAGGGGATGAGAATGGAGATGGGGTTGTGCCCAACCGCGCCGCCGACGGCCTGCGCGGACATATGCGCCGCGCCGCGTTGTTTCGCGAGCGCCCGGGCAATCTCACCATAAGTAGTCGTCTGGCCATAAGGGATCTGCTGCAGGATGGCCCAGACCGCGAGCTGAAACGGGGATCC
Organism: Candidatus Tabaqchalia intestinavium; assembly: GCA_904420005.1. Lineage (GTDB taxonomy): Bacteria > Bacillota > Clostridia > Oscillospirales > CAJFTT01 > Tabaqchalia > Tabaqchalia intestinavium. The sequence continues at coordinate 11,890 of CAJFTT010000019.1, forward strand.
GACCGGATGCAGCGGCGGCAGGGATTCCGGTTCACGGCCCGAAAAATACTGATCCAACCAGCGCTGCGCCTGCTGGAAAATGGGCAACTGCTTCTCCTCATGCGCCGGATCCAGCCGGTAAGCGTAATACTTCTGACCCTCGAACCAGAGGCCCGTCAATCCCACGTCGTCGGCCGCCATGAGAATGCCGCCGAGCGGCGACGAATATCGATGAATATACTGCATACCGTCATCCTCCTGTTTGAAACGATCCTATGCGATCGCCGATCCGTTACGCACCCATGTGGTCATTGACGGGCTGGCCCCCCGCAATGCACGGCGCTTTCACTGGGCTTTCTTGTGTGCGGTCAGCGTATCGCTTCCCCTATACCCCTTCTCGCTTTCTCCACCTGGGGACCGCGCGCAGCAGCCCTCGGACAGAAGGGATGCAAGAACAGTATACCCGCATCATAACAGAATGTCCAGTCATACGCACCGCGTACTGCTTTTTCCACAGTTTCTGTCGACCATCCTATCATGCGTTTTTCTCCCGCACCGGCGGGCGCAGCATAAAACGGACTGCCGCGCGGCGCGCAACATCATTGTACAGGGAGGCATACTAAATAGCACAGGCGCGAAAGGAAAGTCAACTATCCCGCTATACGTGGCTAACTTCCTGGCAGAAATGATCAAGATGCCAACTGAAGAAACCGATGAAGGGTTGCAATCCCCCGATCCTACGCGCCACGGGACATCCAACCTCTTTCCTGCCAGCGAACCTCGAAGATGGATCCGGACGCTTCCCCGTCAGTGCGCAACCCGACGAGCGGACAGGAAAATAGGCGGCGGGCATGAAAAAGTCTATGGGATTGAGGCGGCGCATGATGATCCCGCAAGGGAACATTCCGCTGCTCTCCACGGGACCAAACGCTCCATCCCCTGGACTGTTTGCTGCTGCACCGCGCCGCAGGGCCAATACACATTCGGAGGCCAAGGCTCGATATATTTGCCGGTTGGATCGACAGATACACCGCCTATTCTATACGGTTCGTGGAGGTGAAAACGGATTATGGCTTATTTTTCGTATCACGCCGTAGCCAAGCGCCTGCTTGCCCAAGGCAAGCTGACGGGCTTCTTTTATACGCAGCGGTACCGAAACATCGGCCCGGCGCTGGTGCTGCTGTTCGACGACGCGCAGCATCCCGTAATGCCCATCCGGCCTGCGCACTGGCAGGACTACACACCGCTGCTGCCGCGGGAGAAACAAGTGTTTCCGCCGGAATAAGCGAAACTGCTTTCCCTCTGTGCGCAACAATCGCGCGGCTCCGGCGCCATTCCCTCGCGCGCAATCGCGCAATTTTGTGTACACGTGTGAAGCAGAATCGCATTCGGTGAGCTGGGGGATATGGTTTTTTCGATGCCAAACAGCCGGTCAGCTTCGTTTCCCTTCTCCGTGGACAAGCGCCCGTTCCAAGCACATAAGCGGCAGCAGAAAAATCCAGTTCCCTCCCCCGCAAAAAAGCGTTCAGCCGCCCATTCCCTTCCCGAAAAGTTCCGCGGATCTGATGTTGGGCGGAAACGGGCACAGGCAAGGCCACTGACCGCCGGCGGGCTGACGCTCGCCTTGTTCAAGGCGTGTCCAGGTCCATTCTATCTGCCGCCCGACGTGCAATCGTTTTTTATTCTTATTGAAATATATTTTTATAAAATTGACACACAATTTGTTCTATTGATTGACATTTATTTATAGAAATATATGATAAAATTTTTCCAAAATATATAAACTGTTTTTATGGTTGTGATGGAGGGGCAAGCGATGCAACAGATTCTGGACAAGATGCACAACGCCGTGTCCGTTTGGAAAGTAAAACACTGGTTCGCGCTGGTTTCCTTTCCCTTTTATCTGCTTTGTTTTGGTTACCTCATTGGGCGGATGATCACGCTGGTCTCCCGGGTGGGCCACGTTCTGCCAGAGCCCTCCTTCCCGTTCGGAATCAGCTATTATTTCAACCTGATCGTGTCTCCGCTTTCGTTTCTCTGCCTGTATGCTGCGCTGGGGCTCATCTGCCTTCTTATCCTGCGCGACCGGGCGCCGGGGAAAGGGCTGCGCCGCCTGCTGACGGTGCTTTCCGTTATCTGCATTTTCGAATGGGTCGCCTCTATCGTGCTCCTTCTTGCCTCTGTGCTGCAAATCGACGAGACGCAGGTCGCCACAGCAAGCGCCATATTCAACACCAACATGATCCTGCAGGCGGTCGGGCTGCTGTTCCTGCTCTATCGCCCCCGGGTTGCCGTCGGGCCGGTTTTGTTCGGATGCTACGCGGTTGTTTCGTTTGCTTCTTTCGTCATCAAGGTCGTTTCCGCCGTTCACAGCTACCTGACATGGCCTCGATATACAAACGCGCTCTATTCCTATCTTCCATATTTCCCTTCCGCCTGGGACTGGGTTCAGACCCTGATTCCGGTGGTCATTTCCGTGCTGTTCGCCATCGCGGTCTGGCTGCATTTCTGCGATCTGCGTCGGGCTTCCTCCGCAAAAGCGGCGCAGGATCTCGAATCGGATGCGGTTCAACCGACCGTGTAGGGCATTAAGCCAATCGTTACAAGCAGAGAGGAAGGATACAAGATGAATTCAATCGCCGCACCAAACAAAAGCGCCTGGAACTCCAGACGGATTTTATCGCTCGTTGCCTGCGTGATATTTTTTCTGTTAGCGGCGCAATCCGCTTGGTCTTTTCTCTATAACGGGCTGCAAATACTGCTCAACTGGCTGCAAATGGCAGCGCAGGGCGTCGACTATCTGTCTTCGGGAAACCATACTCTTCTCTCCCTATGTTCTCCCGTAGGCGAGCTGCTGCTGTACCTGGTACTGGGACTATTGTGCCTCGCACTGGCGTTCGATCGCTTCCCCTCCAGGGAGCAGAAATGGGCGCTTTCTATCGCGCTGATCGTCGCGATCATTTTCTCGTACATTGGAACAATTTTCACTATGGTTTCCATTTATTCAACCAGTCCGTATTCATTTGGGATCGCGCTGACCGCCGAACAATTATTGCTCCTGATCAGTTCGATTTTCATTCTCATGTCCTGGATCCCGCTGAGCGTGGGCGTCATCTGGTTCCTGTTTCACCCCGGCGACAAGATCGCGTCCCACTGTATGATCCTTTTCCTGATTTTGTATGGCGTGGCGCTCTTCCTGGCACTGCCGCTGCTGGGCGTTACACTCGAAGCGCTGCCCGACGAGGCCTGGATCCTGGCGCTGCCGCGGTTCACCGTTTCGTTCCTTCAGTCCCTCGTTCCACCGGCGGCGCTGGTGATGCTGACCATCGTGATGTTCCTTTTCCCCGCTGCGCCGGCCGATTCAAGCGCGCTCTCCGCACAGGATTCCGCCCCGATCTCGCCTGCCGGACCGCTTGCTTCTGCCTCTCCGGACGCCGTACCGGCAACCGCTCCGCAAGCCCCTCCGGTAGATTCACCGGTCGCCGACGCACCGCCATCGCCGGAAAATCCCAATCCTCCCAGTCCACCCGCTTAACGGCCGGGCGCGCAGGGATCGGCTGGCGCGTGCTATCCGCGCCCAAGGTTCTTTGCATTGCGCGCCGTATGAAAAACAGCATCTTATAAAACATTACCCTCGGTGGACAAGGGGCAACGCGCCCGGCGGGAGCGGAAAGGGCCGCATGCGGCGTTCTCAGGCTCGGCGGGCGGCAGC
>CAJFTT010000020.1 GCA_904420005.1 Candidatus Tabaqchalia intestinavium
GCACACCAAAATCGCTCCAACGACTTACCTATGCGTCCCCTTGGCTGGCTCTCTCCGAAAGAAAAACTCGCTGCTTTCTTCCTTTCTCTGACTGTACAAGATGTTTGACAAACCTACATTTTTGCTGCGGAGAAGGGTGGACACGGACACTCTGCGGCAACATCGTGCCATTTTGTGCTCCGCACGTCAAAAATGCCGTTTCCCTGCTATCTTCCCTTGACATCCGACAAAATCTTCTCTATAATAAGACCATCGCTTATCAAGAGTGACGGAGGGGACAGGCCCGATGATGTCCGGCAACCTGCGTATGTGGGCGCAAGGTGCCAATTCCTGCGGCGTGGGCCGAGAGATGAGCTTGAGGCAACTTTCGAGGCTTCCGCTGCGGCGGAAGCTTTTTTCTTGCTTGTGACATTGTTCCGGCGGTGTCTGAATGATTTGAAGGAGGTTATGAGATGAGTCAATATCTTTTCACATCCGAGTCGGTTACAGAGGGGCATCCGGACAAGCTGTGCGATCAGATTTCCGATGCGGTTCTCGACCATATCCTCGCGCAGGATCCCAATGCGCGCGTGGCGTGCGAGACGTTCGCCACCACCGGTTCGATCAACATCATGGGGGAGATCACAACCGACTGCTATGTCGACATCCCTGCCGTGGCCCGGGAGATCATCTGCGGTGTAGGGTACAACGATCCGTCGACTTGCTTTGACGGTAACACCTGCGCCGTGACGACGAGCATCCATGAGCAGTCGCCCGACATCGCCATGGGTGTCGACGCGGCGCTGGAGACGCGAGACAGCGACCAGCTCGACACCGGCGCGGGCGATCAGGGCATGATGTTCGGCTATGCATGCAACGAAACCCCGGAGCTTATGCCGGCCACGATCTCCTATGCGCACCGGCTGGTCAAGGCGCTCTCAGCGGCCCGCCGCAGCGGCCTGCTGCCGTATCTGCGTCCCGATGGAAAAAGCCAGGTTACGCTGCGTTTCGAAGACGGCCGCCCGGTCGCAGTGGACGCGGTGGTGCTCTCGACGCAGCATGACGAGGCCGCGACGCTGGCGCAGATCCGGCAGGACATGATCGAGAAGATCATCCTGCCAAACCTGCCTGAGAATTTGCTGGATGAGAAGACGAAGTTTTTTGTCAACCCCACCGGCCGTTTCTGCCTGGGCGGCCCCGCGGCGGATACCGGTCTGACCGGCCGCAAGATTATCGTCGATACCTACGGCGGTTACGCGCGGCACGGCGGCGGCGCTTTCTCGGGGAAAGATCCGACGAAGGTGGATCGTTCTGCGGCCTATATGGCCCGCTATATCGCGAAGAATATCGTTGCTGCGGGCCTGGCGGACAAGTGTGAATTGCAGCTGGCCTATGCCATTGGCGTGGCGCAGCCGGTGTCCGTCTTTGTGGACACGTTCGGCACCAACCATGTCTCCAATGAGAAGATCACGTCGCTGGTACGGGAGCACTTTGACCTGCGGCCGCGCGCGATCATCGAATATCTTGGCCTGCGCCGCCCGATTTACACATCACTCGCTGCGTTCGGCCATATGGGCCGGGAGGATCTCGGCGTGCGTTGGGAGGATACGGATATGGCTGCCACGCTGCGCGTCGCGCTATAAAAGCACTAGAAAGAAATGCCGCCCGCCAGTGCCTTGGCTGCGGCCATGGGGCCTGCAATTGCCGCCTCGGCTGGCCGTCGGAGAAGTGTTTTCATCCCCCTGACGAAGCATGCCGATGCGCCCGCAGCCCCGCGCCCTTGCAGCTTGCCCGGCGGGGAAAAGCCCGGCCTGTCACAGAATGTCCCGCCACGTCATAGGATGAGGCAAAGACATTTTGCTACAGGACGGAGCGGATTGACATGTGGGAACAAATTGGTTTTTATGTTCTGATCATTTTTGCCGCCATCGGGCTGGCGCAGGTGGTGCACTCGTTCCTGCTGCGGCTGCAAAAGCCGCGTCGCAGCCGGCGCGGCGTGTACATCGTTTCCTGCGGCAGCAGCACGGATGACCTGGAATGCACGGTCAAGTATGCCGCGCATTGTCTGGAGAATCTGCCGGACCGGTCGGCAGACATTGTCCTGCTCGGCTCTGAGCTGGACGGGGAAGGAATGGAGATCGCCCAGCGCCTGGCGGCAGAGATGGGCTGCGTCTGCCTGCGTGACGAGGAGGAACTGTCCGGCTTTTTGACGCAGAGGACCTGCAGCATCGGAGGAGATCATGGAGGAGAGGGAACAGATTCAACTTGAAGGCGGCATCCGTTCGGTCATTTTTTGCAATGAGCAGAATGGCTATACGGTGCTGGAAATCGAAAACGGCGAGGATTGCTTCCCCGCCGTTGGCGTTTTGCCGCCGCTGCACGCGGGGGAACATGTGATCGTCCGTGGGTATTGGGGCACGCATAAGGATTACGGCCGGCAATTTCAGATCCAGGCGGTGGAAGTGGTGCAGCCGCGCACCGAGACGCAGATCCTGCGGTATCTCGCGTCAGGGGCGGTGCGCGGCATCGGCCCGGCGCTGGCGGAGCGCATTGTCGAGCGCTTCGGCGCGCAGACGCTGCAAATCATGGAGAAGGAGCCGCGCCGCCTTGCGGAGATCAAAGGCATATCGCTGTCGAAGTCCGAAGAAATCGCGCGTTCTTACGCCGAGCAGTTCGGACTGCGCAGCGTTATGCTTTTTTTGCAGCAATACGGCCTGACGCCCAGCGAATGCGTGCGCATCTGGAAAAAGCTGGGCGGCGGCGCTACAGATACCGTGAAGAAAAATCCCTATGTCCTGTGCACGCTCATCCGCATGCCGTTTGACCGCGCCGACGAGATCGCGCAGGCGTTCGGCATCGAGCCGCATGCGTCCTGCCGCTTGATGGCCGGGTTGCTTTACGTCCTGCGGCATAACCGCCAGAACGGGCATACTTACCTGCCCAAGGACAAGCTCCTGCCCGTTGCCTGCAAGCTGCTGGACGCTTCGGTCAATCAGATGGAGGACGCGCTGGACATGCTCGTCGATCTTCAGTCGGTCGTGGTGGATACCGTGGGGGAGACGCAAGTCGTGTTCCTGCCGGACTGCCACCGCGCCGAGCAATATATCGCCGACCGCATTGCGCTGCTGCGCAGCGCCTTCCCCGGCAGCCAGGAGGACTATGGCAATATCGTCGCCCGCATCGAGAAATCGCTGCAAATTTCCTATGCGCCGGAGCAGAAGCAGGCCATCGATTACGCGCTGCGCCGGGGCGCGCTGGTGCTGACCGGCGGCCCTGGTACCGGTAAGACGACGGTCATCCGCGGCATTATCATGGCCTGTGAGAGCATCGGGCTCAAAGTCTGCCTCGCCGCGCCGACCGGCCGGGCAGCCAAGCGCATGACGGAGCTGACAGGCGTGGAGGCCAAGACCATTCATCGTCTGCTGGAAGCGGAATTCGATGAAAACGACGTCAGCCGCTTTGCTCGCAATGAAAGAAATACGCTGGATTATACCGCCATTATTCTGGATGAGGCGTCCATGATCGACGCGGTGCTGATGGAATCGATGCTGCGCGCCATGAAGCTCAACTGCCGTCTGATCCTGGTGGGGGACGCCGATCAGCTGCCGTCCGTCGGCGCGGGCAACGTCCTGCGCGACCTGATCGACAGCGGCGCTATCCCGACCGTCCGGCTGGAACATATTTTCCGCCAGGCTGCGGAGAGCCTGATTATCACCAATTCCCATCGCGTTGTGCGCGGGGAAATGCCGCTGCTCGATCAAAAAGATTCCGACTTTTTCTTTCTTTCCTCCGAGAGCGAATCGCTCACGCGCCGCACGGTCTGCGATCTGGTCTCCCGCCGTCTGCCCGACGCTTACGGGTTCTCGCCCTTGTGGGATATTCAGGTGCTCACGCCGTCGCGCCGCGCGGGCTGCGGGACGGTGGTGCTCAACGCCGCGCTGCAGGAGGCGCTCAATCCCGCCGGGGCGCACAAGCATCAGGTGGTGCTGCGCGGTATCACGTTCCGCGAGGGCGACAAGGTGATGCAGGTGCGCAACAATTATGATCTTATCTGGACGGATGAAAAAAGAGAGGAAGGCAGCGGCATTTTCAACGGGGATATTGGCATAATAGAAACAATTGACGCTGTCAATTCCAATCTGCGCATTTGCTTCGATGGACGGCGTGTGGATTATGGGTTTGAGCTGTGCGAGGATTTGGAGCTGGCCTATGCCATCACCGCGCACAAAAGCCAGGGCAGTGAATTCCCTGCCGTGGTGCTGGCGCTGTCCGGCGTGCCGTCGAAGCTCGTTTACCGCAATCTGTTTTATACCGCGATCACCCGCGCGCGCGAGCTGCTCGTGCTGGTGGGCAGCGGCGGCACCATCGCGAAGATGGTCAGCGTCGCCAACCGCAACGCCCGTTTCACGGCGCTGCAGGAATTTTTGCGGCGGGAGATGAAGGCGTGATCGGGCGGCTGGGGCGGTTTGCCCGTCGGCTGCTGTTTCCCGCGCGCTGCGCCGCCTGCGGTGCGCTTCTGGGACGGGAAGAAGGTTTCTGCGCGGATTGCGCCGCGGACTTGCCGGAGATCGCGGGCGAGCGCTGCCCCGTCTGCGGGCGGGGAAAAGGCGCGTGTTTCTGCCGCCGGCAGGCGCGGTTTTACGCCCGCAGCGTGGCGCCGTTTTATTTTGACGGGCCGATGCGAAACGCGATTTACCGGATCAAGACGTCCGGCAAATTCGGCGGGCTGACGACGCTGGCAGAACGCGCTGCGCAGACCGTGCGGCAGGAATATGGACAGGTTCGCTTCGACCTTGTCTGCTGCACGCCGATGACGCGGCGGGAGCTGCGCCGCCGCGGGTTCAATCAGGCGGCGTTGCTGGCGTGTCGGGTGGCGAAGCGGCTGCGCGTCCCCTTTTCGGAGCGTGCGCTGCGCAAGCTGTTTGACACCCGGCCGCAGAAGAGCTTGTCGGCCACGCTGCGGCGCGGCAACGTGGCGGGCGTGTTCGCGGTGCGCCGCCCGGCGCAGGTGCGGGGCAAAACGATTTTGCTGTTTGACGACGTCATCTCTACCGGCGCGACGCTCGATGAATGCGCAAAAATGCTGCGCCTTGCCGGGGCGAAGACGGTTTATGCCGCGGGCGTGTGCCTCGCGAAAAAGCATGCCGAACCGGAAGAAGCGGAAGAAACAAATTCACAAAATAGCATTTGAAATTCCCGGAAGGATATGGTAAGATAAAATGCGGCGGATTTTGTCCGCTTTCCTGTGTTTATAACGACGCTTCTTCAAACTTTTCAATATAGGTGGTATGAACATGTTTGCATCGGATATTGGTATTGATCTCGGCACCGCTACGGTTCTGGTTTACGTGAAAGGCAAGGGGATTGTGCTCAACGAGCCGTCGGTCGTCGCGGTCGATCAGGAGACGGGCCGCGTGCTCAAGGTCGGCGCGGAGGCGCAGCGCATGGTGGGCCGTACCCCGGGGAATATTCAAGTCATCCGTCCGCTCAAAGACGGCGTCATTTCCTATTGCGACTATACCGAAGAAATGCTCAAGCGCTTTTTGCGCAAGGTGATCCGTCATTCCATCTTCAAGCCGCGCGTGCTCGTCTGCGTGCCCAGCGGCATCACCGACGTCGAGGAGCGCGCTATCATCGATGCGGCGTATAAGGCGGGCGCCAGCAAGGCGTATATCATCGAAGAGCCGGTCGCGGCGGCCATCGGCGCGGGCGTCAATATTGCGCTGCCGCACGGCGTTATGGTCGTGGACATCGGCGGCGGTACGACGGACATCGCCGTCATCTCGCTCAACGACGTGGCGGTTTCCGTCTCCATCAAGGTGGCGGGTGACAAATTCGACGAAACGCTCATCAAATATATCCGCAACAAGCACCGCATGCTCATCGGCGAGCGCACGGCGGAGGAGATCAAGAAGAAGATCGGCTGCGTCTGCATGCCCGAGACCGATACGGAGATCGAGATCAAGGGACGCTGCCTGATGACCGGGTTGCCCAAGATGATCACGCTCAAGGCGAGCGAAACCTACGAGGCGTTCGAGGAGAACGCGGGCTTGATCGTCGATGCGATCAAAAGCGTGCTCGAGCGCACGCCGCCGGAGCTGGTGGGGGATATCGCCATCGACGGCATCATTCTCACGGGCGGCGGCGCGCTGCTGCATGGGTTTGACGAGCTGGTCACGAAGCATACGGGCATCAAGACCGTCATCGCGGATGACCCGGTGACCTGCGTGGTGCGCGGCACCGGCAAAGAGCTCGATAACCTCAATTACCGGCAGGACGGCATTCTCAACATTGCGCGGCAGAATCGCTGAAGGCGGCGGTTTGACGGGCATGGAGGACGAAAGGCGGGGGACTGCGGCTTCCTTGCGGGAGCAGCGCGGGCTTCCGCTTTTTATGAGAAGAAACGATTACCAGGAAGACCGGCGCCTTTTTGCGCCGGGATTTTGGGCAGAAACGGGGCGGGACATATGGCAAACATCATAGAAAAGCAGCGGTTCGACGCTGAGCGCGCGCTGTATCATCTGCAGGATGCGCAGGTGGTGGATTGCGACTTTGCGGGGCCGGCGGATGGGGAATCGGTGCTCAAGGAATGCCGGCATATCGAGGTGCGCGGCTGCCGGTTTTCCCTGCGGTATCCGTTGTGGCATGCCGAGCATTTCACGCTGCGGGGCTCCACGATGGATGCGGCGACTCGCGCCCCGATCTGGTACGCCAAGGACGGCCTGATGGAGGACACGCAGGTGGACGGGATCAAGTGCCTGCGGGAGTGCGACGGGATTACGCTGCGCCGCTGTGCGCTGCATTCTCCGGAATTCGGCTGGAAATGCCGCGGGGTGACGATGGAGGATTGCGCGGCGGAATCGGAATATTTCCTGTTCGAGTCGAGCAACGTGCAGATTGACCGGCTGCGGATGCAGGGGAAATATTCTTTCCAGTACATGCAGAACGTGCAGATCCGCCGCTCTACGCTCGACACGAAAGATGCGTTTTGGCACAGCCGCAACGTCACAGTGGAGGACAGCGTAGTCAAGGGGGAATACCTGGGCTGGTATTCGGAAGGCTTGACGCTGGTGCGCTGCCATATTATCGGCACCCAGCCGCTGTGTTATTGCCGCGGCCTGCGTCTCATCGACTGCACGATGGAAGGGACGGATCTGTCTTTTGAATATTCGGAAGTGGACGCAGATATCAAAGGCGAGATCCTTTCGGTCAAGAACCCGAAATCCGGACGCATCGTTGCGGACAAGATCGGCGAAGTCATCTGGGAGGATTCCATTCTCGATTCCACCTGCGACGTGCGGGAACGTGGGTGAATTCCGACATCTGTGTGGGGAGGAAACCCAGCGGGGTCCCAGGTCGGTTTGGGATATTTGTGCCAAAGAGTGGATATTCGGTGGACCGAGGGAAGCACGGTTGTGGGGGATCAAACAAGCGCCCAACAGCGTTTTTCTTGACCACGGGCGCCAGTCCGGCTGCCTCCTTAGTTTTGCCGGTCGCACGTTTTTCTCCCGAGAAGCGCCGCGCCCCAGTCTAGCTGCCGGGTGCGCTGTCTCGTGTGTTCACCGAGGTGAGGGCGTAAAGTGAAACGGCACGAGGCGCCTTCTTGAAAGAGCCAACCGCTGCTCAGAAATGCCAAAAGGAACGGTTGGAAAATCGGTTGCGATAAAAAGCGGGCGGGAAGCTTAACGGCTTCCCGCCCGCTTTCTTATGCCCATGTGGAACGATAAAACGGCGCATGGAGGCTTCTGATGGCATTTTACCCGTCCGCTTTTGTACGAGCAAAGCTGCATGAATACAGACGATTTGCCCGTTTCGAATCCACGCCGATGGGAAAAATCAAGATCGTTTTTTGTGGGCGTAAGCGGCCTGCTCGTTTGCGCCCTCTGGATTACGCAACGGCAAAGGAGAGAAAATCGGCGAGGACGCAAAGTGCGGGGGCGCATCTTTCGCAGCTTTTTCGGATTTTGCGACGTAGCTTCTCTCCTAATCGAACTTAGCTGGTGCTGCCGTTAACTACACTTCCGGGGGGGAGCTTATCTGTAGTCATAGCACCCGAGAAAATAAAAGAAATAAGAAAGATGTGGGAAGCGGCCGCTGTAATGCTGCAAAAGCTTAGTTGCTAAACGCAATATTGACGTCGCCGTTATTGCAAGACACATGCAGCGTTTTTTTCCCGCCATCTTTATTGCCGGGCAGATTGCTCTCGCCTTTTTTGATTTCGGACTGAATGGCAAAGTCGTCATAACTTCCTACAACCGTACCGGAAATATCTCCGTTTTTAACCTGCAGGGTCAGGGCGTTTCCCACCTCCAAGTTCCCGAAGGCGATATTTCCTCCATTAGAAGAAATATTGATGCTTCCAGTTACAGACAAGGCAGGAAGCGTCACATCCTCGTTCGTTGTGGACAGGGTCAGGTCGTCTAAAAGTGCATTCGGGATCTGCAACGATATTTTGCGATCTTCGGCAGCGGGTTTTCCTCCGATATAGTCTGTCCAGTCTTTGTTGCTGGCGCTTGCCATCGTCAATACATTTTCGCCCGAAACGGAAATGTCGTAATACTCTTTGCTGTTTTCAGAATATTGCATGTGGACTTGCTCGTCCTCGGATAACGACACTTCAATTTCTCGATCCTGCACATCAAGATGGATCGCCCGGATCTGGGTATCCGACGTGTAGCTTTTTTCTCAAATGGTTCGCTGTTCGAGCAGCCGGACAAAAGGAAGCTGCTCAGCCCAAGGCACAATGCAAGTGAAATGATTTTTTTCATTTTTTATCCTCCCAATTGTCAGAATCGGACTGTAAAGTTAAATGAAAGTTGAAGACCCGTCAGCCCTTCTGGTACAATGGTTTTACCACAAACACAATGTACTCCCAGA
>CAJFTT010000021.1 GCA_904420005.1 Candidatus Tabaqchalia intestinavium
CAGGGCGGCGGGCTGCCGCCCGCCGAGCTCGAGAACGCCGCATGCGGCCATTTCAGTCGCCGCCGGGCGCATTGCCCTTTGTCCACTGTGGGTATCCTTTACGGCAGTCATTATGGCAGCACCCGCCGGTATGCGGAAAAGTTATCCCAGCAAACCGGCATTCCGGCTGTCAGCTACCAGGACGCGCCGGCTCTTTCCGGCAGAAAAACCATCCTCTATCTGGGCGGTCTGTATGCCGGCGGCGTTCTGGGCCTCGCAAAAACCTTTCGCGGCGTTTTTCTTGTGCGTGGGCAGAAGCTGGTTCTCATCACCGTGTGGCTGGCCAATCCAAACGAACCGGAAAACCGGGACAATATCCGCGCTTCTCTGCAAAGGCAGCTTCCTGCAACGCTGCTTAACCAGGCTGCCATCTACCATCTGCGCGGCGGAATCGATTATTCCAAGCTCTCCCTCGGCCACCGCACGGTAATGGCGCTGCTGCATCAGGCCCTGCGCAGGACGCCCGCCGAGAAACAAACGGCAGAGAATCGGGCGTTCTTGGAAACCTACGGCAAACAAGTGGATTTTACAGACTTCCGCGCCCTGGCGCCTATTCTCTGCGAGATCCAGCGATGACTGCATGGGGCAAGCCTTCCGCACATCCTGAAATTCTTTTTCATCGGCCCTTTAAGCACGGTCATCCGCACGCCCGCTCTGCGTTCCGCCCCGGCAAACATACGCATTCATGCGGATTCCTCCACCGCGTGTTTGGGTATATTGCCGCGGAACAGGCCTTTTGCCTTCACAAAATAATATCCAACTCCCAGCGCATCCGCCAGGAACCAGCCGATGGGCACCGACCACCAAATTCCCACGACGCCAAGCGCAGGAACGGCAGAGAGCGCATAGGCCAGAGCCACCCGCGTGCCGAGCGACATAACGGTCAGGACAACGGACATGCCAGGTTTTCCAAGGGCTCGGTACAGTCCATAAAGCAAAAACAGCACGCCGATCAAAAAATAAAAGGCGCCTTCAATTCGGAGATACCGCACACCCTCGGCAATGACCGCGGTTTCCTTCGCGTCAATGAACAGGGTCATCAGCGGCTCGGCAAAGGCAAAAACGCAGGCAGAAACCAAGAGGCTGAAGGATATGGACGCAAGCGCCGCAACCCGAATCCCTTTTCGGATCCGTTCGGTTTGATTCGCGCCGAAATTCTGCGCAGTAAAGATGGAAAAGGCGTTGCCAAAATCCTGAACGGGCAGATATGCAAAGGCATCGATTTTTACAGCCGCGGCAAAAGCCGCCATGACGGTCGTCCCGAAACTGTTGACCAAGCCCTGAACAGCCAGGATTCCAAGGTTCATGATGGACTGCTGCAGGCAGGTCAAGGCAGAATAGCTGGCGATTTCCTTCACCCGGCTGATCCGCAAGCGAACGGTCCTGTCCCGCTTCACAAGCGCGGGAAATTTCAGCCGTGTATAGATGGCGATCCCGATCCCGGAAACATATTGCGAGATGACCGTAGCTTCTGCCGCGCCGGCCACGCCGCGCTCCAACCCCGCGACAAACCACAGATCCAGGAGAATGTTCAACACCGCCGAAACTGCAAGGAAAAAAAGCGGCACGGACGAATTCCCCAGAGAGCGAAGCAAAGAGGCAAAAAAGTTATACAGGAAGATCCCGACCAGCCCCGCGAAGATGACCGCTAAATATTCCCGCATCATGCCGACCAGCGCCGCCGGGGTACGAAGGACCCATATGATCCAGTCCAGCCCGACAAAGACGGCGACATTCAAAAGGATCGCAACCATGCCAAGAAGGAAAAACGAAGCCAGGATCCCCTCCTTCAGCCCCTGCTGATCCTTTTGCCCGAATCGGATGGAGAATACGGTTCCGCTTCCCATCGCCAGGCCCTGCAAAATGGAAGTAAGAAACGTCATGAGCGAAAAAGCAGAGCCTACGGCGGCCAGCGCGTCAGCGCCGAGGAATTTCCCGACGATCAACGTGTCGGCGATGTTATAACACTGCTGCAACAGATTCCCGAGAATCATGGGAACCGCGAAGCGCAGCATCGTTTTCATAACAGGCCCCTGGGTCAGATCCGTATGCATTTCCCCGCTCCATTTTCGATAAGAAAGATTTTGATTAACATTCGAAATATATTATAGGCAGAGAACCGCTATATGTCAACACAAATCATGCGTTTTGCTTGACCCGCTGGATCATCCCGCTGTATAATAACGTGTGGAGAATTCTAGCGGCAAGGAGATGCTCACATATGTTTTTAGACGGCCTGGATGCGCTGGACCAGAAGATTGTGCAGCTGTTGATACAAAACGCCAGAATGTCTTATTCTGACCTTGGCGAAAAGATCGGGATCTCGCGTGTGGCAGTGAGAGCCCGCGTACAGGCGCTTGAACAACGGGGAATCATCGAGGAATACACCACCATCATCAATCCGCAAAAAATCAGCGGGGCAATTTCCTGTTATTTTGAAATAGAAACGACGCCGGAGACCCTGATGGAGGTCGCCGCGATTCTGGAACAAAACGATAGGATCACACAGATTTACCGTGTAACCGGGAAAAGCAAGCTTCATGTGCATGCGGTGGCTTCCTCCAACGAAGAAATGGAAAAATTGATGTATGAAACCATAGATCCGCTGCCCGGTGTACTGGAATGCAGCTGCAATATAATCTTTTCCAGAATCAAGGATATCAAAGGGTTGCGGTTGTAGCGCACTCTCCACCTTATAAGAATCCTCGCGTTTTCCCCAACATTGCCGCGCACACACATCGTGCGTCTAACAGCGCCGCTGCCGTGCCAGAGGATAGCACGACCAGGCTCAAATACACAAACAAAGGGGGAGCGACTATGCGAATTGACAACCAATCCATGCTGGAAGCCTTCGCTTCAAACGATAAGCTGAAATATTACAATGCGTGCAAAGACCTATCGCTGTGCGCTGTGGACTACAAAGTAGTGGAGATTCAATACTTTGTCGATTGTCATGAAAACCCCTTGGACGATTATGTCGGTATAAATCGGTATTGGGATGGAGAGCTTCTGATCTTTGTCAGCACAGATCGTACGGATTTGATACGCGAAGCCCTTGTTTATGTATATGCGCATAGTGACGAAAGCAGCCAAATTCAGCTTCGCATCCCGGCGAAATACGAGCCCGCGCTGGAGTGCGTGGACGATCTGTTTACAGCCACGCCCTGCACAGCTCCATGGTGTCCGGTTTACTATATGCGTTCCATGCAGCAACTGAAATCAGTGCCTGCAAAACCGAACATTGCCGTGACCATCGCGACAGAATACGATGCAGGGGCGTTGCAAGCATCGCGCCTGCAATACGGCGCGGATCCGGACGAGTTTGGCGAAAAGCTCCTGTCCTTCCTTCCGCCGGACGGTACCGTGAAGCTTTATCTGCTGCGGGTGGATGGTGAAATCATAGGTTTTTTGCGGGCAGAAAATCTCTACGACAACATTTGGGAAATCGGTTGGATCTACGTCGTTCCGATCCATCGGGGCAAGGGATACGCAATGTACCTCGTGGACAGGTTTTCCAGGGATTGCCTTTTAATAGGCGGGATCCCGCAATACAATTATGCGGTCAACCCGGCGTCTGCGCGGCTGGCCGAAAAGTGCGGTTACCAATGCGACCGAACGCCAAAGCGCCAAGTAACGCTAACAAAAATCCCGATTATTTGCTAAGAAAGGCTACGTCCTCGTAAGACGTAGCCCCTTTCTTTTCCGCCGCTGCGGGCAAAAATAAAGGACGCCATCGCGTTTCGCGCATGCATTCCAGCGGTGCTTTTGCTGCTGCGTCCAGTAAGCGCCGCGTATCTGCCAGCGGCCGGCATGATCAAAACCGGCGCTGCTATACTGGCCGGGCGGCAACTCGCTCCCGCATTGCGGTCTCGCCCGCATTTTGGGCCGGCGGGCCGCAGGAAGCATCTCGAGCGGAAGGCTGGCATGGGTCCGGCCGAGACAAAGCAGGCGCGCGATCAGCGCGGGACAGACACCGCCGGGCCCCGCTTACGCGGGACAAGCGCGTTCCCCCGCGCTTGTCAAGAATCGGCCCCAGCGGAACACCCCAACAGCAGGCGCGCAGCATCGAGCCGCGCGGAGCATGAACCCAATGACTCCGGAACACCCCGACAGCAGGCCGGCAGCGCGCACAAGCGCCCCCCGCCAGTGAGCCGAAGACCTCCCCCGGCCGGAAGCCAGCGCAGCGTCCGCTGTCGTGAAAGCATATGGTCTCAAACAAACCCGCCCGGCAGCTAATCCGTCTTCCCGCAGAGAAATCATGACCGCCCGCGAAAGAACTGTTTCGAGACGAGAGGACGTTGCCTTCGCGGGTGGTTCTCTCTCGCTTCGCTCTACCGCCTAAAGGCAAAAACAAAACAGCCCTGCCGCGCCGGAAATTCCCGGCGGGCAGGGCTGCCATGCCTTTAACATCAAACGGACAGCTTCTCGATACCGCGGCGCACGCGCGCGAGGCTCTCCTCCCGGCCCAGCAGCGCGGCCAGCTCGATGCCGCCGCCCGGGGTCGAAGGCTTACCCGACAGCGCGACGCGCAGCGGCCAGAGCACGACGCCGTTCTTCACGCCGAGCTGCGCGATGAGGGCGAAAAGCGCCTCATGCAGCGTCTCCTGCGTCCAGGCGTCGGCCTCGATCCCTTCCAGCACGGGCAGCATCGCCTGCAGCGAGGCGAGGGAATTCTCGGCGTTGGTTTTCATCTTCTTGTGCGTATACAGCTCGATGTCATAGTCCGGCAACGCGTCGATGAAGTCGAGCATGCCGGGGATCTCCGACAGCAGCTCGCAGCGCGGCTGCACCATGCGCGCGACAAAGCGCAGATCCACGTCGGCCTTGACGCCCTTCTCGATCCACGGCAGCGCCAGGGAGAAGAATTCCTCCTCGCTTTTCGCGCGGATATATTCGCCGTTGATCCAGCGCAGCTTGTCGTGGTCGAAAATGGCCGGCGATTTCGACAGGCCGTCGGTGGAGAATTCCTGCACCAGCTCCGGCAGCGAATAGATCTCCCGCTCGCCCTTGGGGCTCCAGCCGAGCAGCGCGACGTAATTGACGATGGCCTCGCTGAGATAGCCCTTGACGATCAGGTCCTCAAACGTGGCGTCCCCGTCGCGCTTGGAGAGTTTCTTCGTCGCGTCGCGCAGAATGAGCGGACAATGGATATAGGTCGGCTTCTCCCAGCCGAACGCCTCGTAAAGCAGATTGTATTTCGGCGTGGAGGACAGATACTCGTTGCCGCGCACGACATGGGTGATGCCCATGAGATGGTCGTCGATGACGTTGGCGAAGTTATAGGTCGGCAGCCCGTCGGTCTTGATCAGGACGTTATCGTCGAGCGTGCTGTTGTCCACCTCGATCCGGCCGAACACCACGTCGTCAAACGCCGTGACGCCTTCGGTCGGCATCTTCTGCCGGATGACGTAGGGTTCGCCCGCCTCGACGCGCGCGAGCGCTTCCTCGAGCGGCAGGTCGCGGCAGTGGCCGTCGTATTTCTGCGTGACGCCCGCCGCCTCCTGCTCGTGCCGCAGCGCGTCGAGCCGCGCCTTGTCGCAGAAGCAGTAATACGCGCCGCCCTTCTCCACCAGCTGCCGGGCGTATTGCAGATACAGCCCGCGCCGCTCGCTCTGGACATAGGGGCCGCACGGCCCGCCGCAGTCGGGGCCCTCGTCCCACAGCAGGCCCGTGTCGCGAAGCGTTTTGTAAATGACCTCCACCGCGCCCTCGACATAGCGCTCCTGGTCGGTGTCCTCGATGCGCAGGATGAACTGGCCGCCGTCCTTTTTGGCGAGCAGATACGCATACAGCGCGGTGCGCAGGTTGCCCACGTGCATATAGCCTGTGGGGCTGGGGGCATATCTTGTACGGATCATGATGATTCCTTCCTTTTTTCATACATGTAGATTCTTGGACGGTTCCGGCCCGCGGCCGGCGACGCCCGGTCCGGCCAGGGCAACGCTCCCGCAGCCCGGGAGGCCGGAAGCGGTCCGCTGCATCTCGCGGCCCGGCGGGCAGGCCCACGCAGGATGCAACGCTGCCGGACGCTTTTTTGCCGCCAGGCGGCGCGTCAGCGCTCCATCTTGACGAAGCCGACCTTGCGGTATACCTTCTCCACCAGGCGCTGCGTGCGGCGCAGCGCGCGCTCCGCCCCGTCTTTGTAGACGCTGACCAGGTACCCCTTGTCCGCCATCAGGCGGGTATATTCCTCCCGGATGGGACGCAGGTGCTCCGCGACCGCCTCGCCGACGGCCGTTTTGAAGTCGCCGTAGCCGCGGCCGGCGAACTCCGCCTCGATCGCGGGGATCTCCTTGCCGGTGACGGCCGAATAGATGGAAATGAGGTTATTGACGCCGTCTTTGCCCTCCCGGTATGCGACCTCCGCCTCGCTGTCAGTGACGGCGCGGCGGAACTTGCGCAGAATATCCTCCGGCGCGTCGGTCAGCGTCACGCAGGCGTTGGGGTTCTCATCGGACTTGCTCATCTTGCGGGTCGGGTCGGCGAGGCTCATGATGCGCGCCGTCGTCTTGGGGATATACGGCTCCGGCAGCGTGAACGTGTCGCCGTAGAGGCCGTTGAAGCGCGCGGCGATGTTGCGCGCGAGCTCCAGGTGCTGCTTCTGGTCAGCGCCCACCGGCACGAGATCCGCGTTATACACCAGGATGTCCGCCGCCATCAGGCAGGGATAGGTGAACAGGCCGGCGTTGACGTTGCCCTTGTGCTTCTCGGCCTTGTCCTTAAACTGCGTCATCCGGCTCAGCTCGCCGAACTGCGTGAAGCAGTTGAGCACCCAGGCCAGCTGGGTGTGCGTGGGCACATGGCTCTGGAAGAAGAGGATGGATTTCTGCGGGTCGATGCCGCAGGCCAGCAGCAGCGCCACCAGCGACAGCCCCTGCTGCCGGAGCTTCGCGGGGTCGTTTTTGATGGTGATGGCGTGCAGGTCGGCGATCATATAGGCACAGTCATATTCGTCCTGCAGGGCGATCCAGTTTTTCAGCGCGCCGAGGTAATTGCCGATATGCGGCGTGGAGGTCGGCTGGATGCCGCTGAGAATGGTTTTCTTCCGGGGCGTGGGCGTTTGCGCGTTTTCCATATGGGTTCCCTTGCCTTTCTTTGGATTTTGGCAGCGCGAAAGCGGCGCTCAAAGCTGGCGGGTCAGGCCGCCGAGGATCTCCACGCCGCGCAGGATCGCGTCGTCCGAGGGCGTGGAATAATTCATACGGAACGACTGGCTGCTGCCGCTCTCGTCGCACAGGAAGGCGGTACCGGGCACCACCGCGACTTTATTCTCCACCGCTGTGCGGCAGAACTGCGGCATGTCGACGCCGTCCGGCAGCGTGCACCACAGGAACAGGCCGCCCTGCGGGGTCGTATGCGTCACGCCGGGCGCGAAATGCGCGTCGATGGCGTCGAGCATCAGCTTGGCCTTGTGCGCGTAAATCTTGCGGATGGCGGCGATGTGCGCGTCCAGATCGTAGCGGCGCAGATATTCGTCGGTCAGCAGCTGGAAGAAAATGTTCGTATGCACGTCGCTGACCTGCTTGGCCACCGTCATTTTGGCGATGACGGGAGACGGCGCCGAGACATACGCCAGGCGCATACCGGCGGAGAGAATCTTCGAGAAGCTGCCGCAATAGATCACGCGGCCGTCCTCGTCGAGCGTCTTGATGGCGGGGATGTCCTCGCCGGAAAAGCGCAGGTCGCCGTAAGGGTTGTCCTCGACGATGAGCGCATCGTAGCGCCGGGCAAGTTCATAGATGGCGCGGCGTTTCTCAAAGCTGGTGCAGACGCCCATCGGGTTCTGGAAATTGGGGATGACATAAAGGAACCGCACGTTTTTCTCGGTTTTGAGCGCGGCTTCCAGCGCGTCGAGATCCATGCCGTCCTCCTGCAGCGGCACGCCCTTGAGGCGCACGCCGTAACTGCGGAAGGCGTTGAGCGAACCGATGAAGCTCGGATCCTCGCAGATCACGGTATCCCCTTCGTTGCACAGCACCTTGGTCGCGAGGTCCATGCACTGCTGCGCGCCGGTCGTGATGAGCAGCTCGTCGAAGTCGCGGCCGATGGCGTATTTCTCATGCAGGCGCGCCTTGAGCTGCGTGCGCAGCGGCGTGTAGCCTTCCGTCACGGAATATTGCAGGGCCTCCACAGGGCGGTTTTGCAGGATGTCCGCCGCGATCTCGCGGATCGCGTCAATGGGGAAAGACTCGGCCGCGGGGTTGCCCGCCGCGAAAGAGATGACCGTCGGGTCGGACGTGAATTTCAGGATCTCCCGGATCGCCGACGGCTGCAGAGCAGAGATGCGGTTGGAAAACGTATATTCCATCATAAAAAGCCAGGCTCCATTCTGTATAGAAATTACAGATAATTATACTACATCCCGGCGGGATTGACAAGGGATTCGGCAAAGAGAAACGCGGCTGTTTGCGCCGCGCCGCCGCACAGCCTCTCCCCGCACCGGACCGGCTTTCACGCAATCATTCGCAAAATACACACAACAAGACCCTAGCGCTTCTCTCAAAAACAATGGTTTTATCGTCCCGTTACTTGCAAACAGTCGCTACGCTTCAGCACCCTTCCATTATGAATTGCATTCATTTTAGCATATTTTTGCCGAAATAAAGCAAGACACCTTTATCACAAATTCAAGTCCCGCAGAAAAAAGCACAGTGGACATGAATCAAAAGAAGAGGGGCGCTTGTTCGCGTCCCTCTTCTTTTGATTCGATCACTCGATGGAGATGGAATTATGCCGCGGCAACTGCGGTTTCTCCTGCTTTGGCATGTCGATGCGCAGCAGACCGTCCTCAAACTTCGCATGCACATCCTCCGGCTTGATCGCTTCGCCCACATAAAAGCTGCGGCTGCACTGGCCGACATACCGCTCGCGCCGGATATAATGGCCCTTCTTATCCTTTTCATCCTTGTCCAGGCCTTTCTCGGCCCGGATGGTCAGATACCCATCCTCCAGCTGGAGCTGCACTTCCTCCTTCTTGAAGCCCGGCAGATCGACGATCAATTCATAGGTGTCGTCCGTCTCCCGCACATCGGTCTTCATCAGATTCTTCGCGTGCTTGCCATACAGCGGATTGCGACGATGGACCGCCGGCATGGTCTCCATCATGTCATCCCACATCTCGTCAAACAGGTTCTCTCCAAAAATGCTCGGTAACATACATCATTCCTCCATTCAACTTTGATCTTCGGCTCGTAGCTGTGGGGAGTTCTCCTCGCGGTGGCGAGCGTTTGTTACCTTGGAACTCAGTGCCCGGGGACTGTCTCCGCAATCCCCTCTCCTTAAGTTCACCTTTATTATACCGCAAAAATTAGCACTGTCAAGTTGAGAGTGCTAATTTTTGCGTATCCTTTGCATTCATTCTTATTTTATTCATTTTTTATCTTCATGCAGCCCAAATTCAGCACAATTCCCCTTCATATGCGTCACTATAAGTCTGTGAAGCACCGAACACAAAGCGGGGATCTTCCGCCGCATTTGCGCCATCCTCCGTCGAACGGCCGTTGGCTTTGCGTGTGTTCTGTGAAAAAAAGCTGTTTTCTTTTTGCCAATTCCCGCTGTTTTTGTCCCTTCTGCTGATTTGGGGGAAACCTTATTGACAGACATCCGGAATCCGAATATAATTTGTAGCATGCGACTGAAAAATATGTAGTATGCGACAATGATCGGCGGGAGGTGAACTGGGAATGGAGTCACAGAGCATCGGTTCCATGATCAAAATCCTCAGCGAGACCATCAATCAGCGAGCCAACCGGGATTGCAAGGGATTCAACCTGACGATGCAGCAGATGAAGATCCTGCACTTTCTGAAAACGCGGGAAGGCGCACAGCCGGCTACACAGAAAGACATTCAGGATTTCATGCGGATCTCGCATCCCACCGTTGTCAACATCCTGCGCTTGATGAAGGAGAAGGGCTTCATCGAGATCTCGACCAGCGAAAAAGATAAACGGATGAAACTCGTGCGCCTGACAGGGCGGGAGGCGCCGTTCGTCCAGGAGGTCATCCGCGGGCGCGAGCAGATGGAAGCGCAGCTTGTCGAAGGGCTGTCCGCACAGGAGCAGGAAACGCTGCGCCGCTGCCTGCGCAAAATGTATGACAACATCACCGCGCGCTGCTGACAAGTCGCAACCGCCCCTCCACGACAAGGGCTGCGGGCAGAAAAGAAGAAAGGGGAATTCTATGAATCGGCTACTGTTCAAATCCATCCGGGAATACAAAAAGCAGTCCATTCTGGCGCCGCTGTTTGTGGTGCTGGAAGTGCTGATGGAAGTGCTCATCCCGTTCCAGATGGCGAAGATTATCGACGAGGGGATCCAGGGGCAAAACCTTCCTTATATTATTCGGACCGGCGTGATCCTGGTGATCCTGGCGCTGCTCGCGCTGATCTTCGGCGCCCTGGCAGGTAAATTTGCCGCCGAGGCGGGCGCCGGCTACGCCAAAAATCTCCGGCACGATATTTTTTATAAAATCCAGAAGTTTTCCTTTAAGAATATCGACCACTTTTCCACGCCGAGCCTCGTGACGCGCATGACCACGGACATCACCAACGTCCAGATGGCGTATATGATGACCATCCGCCTTCTGGCGCGCGCGCCGATCATGATCGTGCTGTCGTGGATCATGACGCTGACGATCAACGTTCAGATCGCGCTGCTGTTCCTCGCGGCCATTCCGATTCTGGGCTTCCTTCTGATCTTCATTTCCAAGCTGGCGCACCGGTATTTCATCAAGGTGTTTGACGAATACGACGTGCTCAACAACGACGTGCAGGAGAACGTCAACGCCGCGCGCGTGGTCAAAGCCTATGTGCGCGAGGACTATGAGATCAAGAAGTTCCACGGCATCTCCAAGGTGGTTTTCGACCTGTTCACCAAAGCGGAGAAAATCGTCGCGTTCAATAACCCCGTGATGATGTTCGTGATGTATTCGGTCATCCTCATCATGGTGCTGATCGGCGGCCAGGCGATCGTATTCGGCGGCATGGAGGCCGGCGACCTGACCAGCGTGCTGGTTTACGCCATGCAGATCCTGATGAGCCTGATGATGGTTTCTTTCGTGTTCGTCATGATCATGATCGCGGAGGCCTCCACCGACCGCATCACGGAAGTGCTGCAGGAAGTACCGGAGATGCAGGACGGAGAAAACGCCGTCAAAGAGGTGCCCAACGGCGACATCGATTTTGACAACGTCAGCTTCAGCTACACCGGCGAGGGAGGCAAGCTGTCGCTAAAAAACATCAACCTGCACATTAAATCCGGTCAGATGATCGGCATCTTCGGCGGCATCGGCAGCGCGAAGTCGACGCTCGTGCAGCTCATCCCCCGCCTTTACGACGTCACGGAAGGCTCGGTCAAGGTCGGCGGGCGCGACGTGCGCGACTATGACCTCGCGGCGCTGCGCGACCAGGTCGCCATGGTGCTGCAAAAAAACGTGCTGTTCTCGGAGAGCATTTACGATAACCTCCGCTGGGGAAATGAGAACGCCAGCGACGAGGAAGTCCAGCGCGTGTGCAAGCTCGCACAGGCCGATTCCTTCGTGCAGGAGTTCCCCGACGGTTATAACACCATGATCGTGCAGGGCGGCAACAACGTCTCCGGCGGGCAGAAGCAACGGCTGTGCATCGCGCGCGCCCTGCTCAAAAAGCCCAAAATCCTCATTCTGGACGACTCGACCAGCGCGGTCGACACCAAGACCGACGCGCTCATCCGCAAGGCTTTCCGCGAGGAAATCCCCGAAACGACAAAGATCATCATTTCGCAGCGCATCTCCTCCATCGAGGACGCCGACCAGATCATTGTGCTCGACAACGGCGAGATCAACGGCATCGGCACGTCGGAAGAGCTGCTGCAGTCCAATCAGATTTACCGTGAGGTCTATGAATCCCAGGTGAAAGGGAGGGCGGAATAAGATGGAAAACGGGCAAAGAAGAATCACCAAAAACACGCTCAAAACCGGCAAGCGGCTGCTGAAATACGTAACCAGCACCTATAAGGCCGAGTTTGCCGTCGTCTTCCTGTGCATCCTCGTCTGCTCTGTGGCGACGATCTCCGTTTCGCTTTCGATGAAGTTCCTGCTGGACGACTACATCCTGCCGCTCATCGGCAACGCGAATCCGGATTTTTCCGGCCTTTACAAGGCGCTGGCGGTGCTGGGCTGCATTTTCCTGCTGGGCGTCATCGCCTCGTTCCTTTACAGCCGGCTGATGGTCAAGATCGGGCAGGGCGTCCTCAAGCGCGTGCGCGACGAGATGTTCGAGCATATGCAGAAGCTCCCCATCCGCTACTTTGACCAGAACACCAACGGCTCCATCATGAGCCTGTATACCAACGATACCGATACGCTGCGGCAGATGATCAACCAGTCCATCCCGCAGGTGCTCATGTCCGGGATCACCATTCTGGTGACCTTCATCTCCATGCTGATCCTCAGCCCGCTGCTGACGATCCTGGCCGTCCTGGTCATTTTCGTGATGTTCCTCGTGGCCAAAAAGCTCACCGGCAACAGCGGCAAATATTTCGTCCGGCAGCAGCTCGACCTCGCCAACATCACGGGCTTCGTCGAGGAGCGCATGAACGGGCAGCGCGTGATCAAGGTTTTCAACCACGAACGCAAGTCGGAGGAGGAATTCGACGCGCTCAACGAGGAGCTTTACGTCAGCTCTTCCCGCGCGCATACCTTCGCGAGCATCATGGGCCCCGTCATGGGCAACATCGGCAACGTGCAGTTCGTGCTCACGGCGATTCTGGGCGGCGTGCTGATGCTTGCGGGCGTCGGCGGCCTGAGCATCGGCACGATCGCCTCCTACCTGCAATTCACCAAGAGCTTCACCCAGCCTTTCATGCAGGTCGCGCAGCAGTTCAACTCCATCATCATGGCGCTGGCCGGCGCGGAGCGCATCTTCGCGATGATGGACGAAGAGCCGGAAGTGGACGACGGCTATGTGCAGCTGGTCAACGCCAAAAAGGACGAAAACGGCAACATCATCGAGTGCGAAGAGCGCACCGGCATGTGGGCCTGGAAGCATCCGCATCAGGCGGACGGCAGCGTAACATATACTGAGCTTAAAGGCGACGTGCGTTTCTTCGACATGTCCTTCGGCTATACCGAGGACCATATGGTGCTTCACGACCTCACCCTCTACGCCAAGCCCGGCCAGAAGCTGGCCTTCGTCGGCTCGACCGGCGCGGGCAAGACCACCATCACCAACCTGATCAACCGCTTTTACGACGTGCAGGACGGCAAGATCCGCTACGACGGCATCAACATCAACAAGATCAAAAAAGCCGACCTGCGCCGCTCGCTGGGCATCGTGCTGCAGGACACGCACCTGTTCACCGGCACCATTTTGGAGAATATCCGTTATGGCAAGCTGAACGCGACGGATGAGGAGGTCTACGAAGCGGCGCGCCTGGCCTATGCCGACCAATTCATCCGGCGTCTGCCGGACGGCTACCAGACCATGCTCACCGGCGACGGCGACGAGCTGTCCCAGGGGCAGCGGCAGCTGCTGGCCATCGCGCGCGCGGCGGTGGCCAACCCGCCGGTGCTCATCCTCGACGAGGCGACCAGCTCCATCGACACCCGCACGGAAGCCATCGTGCAGAAAGGGATGGACAACCTGATGAAAGGGCGCACGGTGTTCGTCATCGCGCACCGGCTGTCTACCATCCGCAATTCCGACGCGATCATCGTGCTCGAGCATGGCCGCATCATCGAGCGCGGCACGCACGAGGACCTCATCGCGCAGCACGGGACCTATTACCAGCTGTATACCGGCAAGCTGGAATTGTCCTGACAACTGTATCTTTTCTCTCCCGGGGACGGCGCAGGCAAACGCGCTGTC
Organism: Candidatus Tabaqchalia intestinavium; assembly: GCA_904420005.1. Lineage (GTDB taxonomy): Bacteria > Bacillota > Clostridia > Oscillospirales > CAJFTT01 > Tabaqchalia > Tabaqchalia intestinavium. Next base: position 13,883 of record CAJFTT010000021.1, read on the forward strand.
CCCGGTTTTTTATCGCGCCGAGAGGTGGCGACGCAGCCCTGCCGCCCGGGCAAGGCCGCGTTCGGCCGTCCCTTTTTGGCCGGCCCGACCGGCGCGGCGGCGCGGCAAAATCCGCACGAACCTCACAACGTTTCTCCATATCTCCGTCAGCTGCCCGGCGGCGAGACTCCCCCCGCTTGCGGAAAATGCACAAAACCGACGCCCCGCTGTGGTTTTTCTCTCCCCCAGCGGGGCGTCGGTTTTGCTTTTCTTCCCGCGCGGCAAACGCGCCATTCGCTTTCCGGGCGCTTTACACCGCGCGCCCGGCGGGCGGCCGTCCAGCGACACAGCCCTTTTTCAGCGCCGCCCGGGATGGGCATCCCATGGCGGCCCATCCCCTTTCGGCCGCGTCAGGCGTCCTCGCCCGACGACTGCAGCGCGTCATAGCCGCTTTCACCGGTGCGGATTTTCAGCGCATCCGTGATGGGATATGCAAAGATTTTGCCGTCTCCCACCTCGCCCGTGCGGGCGACCTCGCGGATTTTCTGGATGGTCTTTTCCTTCCATTCCTCGGAGGAAACGACGATTTCCAGCTTGATCTTAGGCACCAGCATCGCGTCGACCTTCTGCCCGCGCACGACGGAGGCATAACCGCGCTGGGAGCCAAACCCCATCACCTGATAAATCGTCACGCCGTTGATCTCGATCTCGTGCAGCGCCGCCTTGATGTCCTCCAGTTTTTCTTCCCGGATAATGGCTTCTATCTTATACATCATAACCGACTATCCCTCCTGCCTCAGTCCAGCCCGTTAAACGACGGGTAAGCGTTTTCGCCGTGCTGCGTGGCGTCCAGGCCCAGCAGTTCGTCCTTATGCTCCACCCGCAGCTTGGTGAAAATGCGGGTGATCCCCACACAGACGAGCGTACCGGCCACCGCGACGCCGATCGTGACCAGAATACTGATCAGCTGCGCGACAAAGAGCCTCGTCTCTCCGTAAACCAGGCCGTTCCACTGCGCGACAGAGTTGATATCCGTCCGGGCGAACAGGCCGGTCGCGATACCGCCCCAGATGCCGCCGATCCCATGGCAGCCGAACGCGTCGAGCGCGTCGTCGATCTTGAGCTTCTTCTTCAGGAAATTCATCATGAAGTAGCACAGCGGGCTGACCACGGCGCCGATCACGATCGCCGCCCAGACGGGGACAAATCCCGCGCCCGGCGTGATCGCCACAAGGCCGACCACAAGGCCCGTCGAAGCGCCGACCAGCGTCGGCTTGCCGCCCTTGATCACGTCGATGAGCATCCAGACGAGCAGCGCCGTGCCGGACGCCAGCGCCGAGGTCAAGAACGCGTGCGCAGCCAGGCCGTTCGCGCCCAGCGCGGAGCCGGCATTGAAGCCGAACCAGCCGAACCACAGCATCGCGGCGCCCAGGAACACAAACGGAATGTTATGCACACGATAGGACCTGTGCTCCACGCCGCTGCGTCTGCCGAGGAGGATCGCCAGAACCAGGCCGCTGATGCCCGAGCTGATGTGCACCACGTTGCCGCCGGCGAAGTCCACCGCGCCCAGCTCTGCAAGGAAGCCGCCCGAGCCCCACACCATGTGCGCCATCGGATAATACACAACCAGCGACCACAGCAGAATGAAAATGAACAGCGCCTTATACCGCATTCTGCCCGCCACCGCGCCGGTGATGAGCGCAGGCGTGATCATCGCGAACATCATTTGGAACACCACATACGTCATCGACGAAATGGTCGGCGCATAAGACAGCGTTTCGTCAAAGCGCAGCCCGTTGAGGCCGATATAGTCCAGTCCGCCGATCACACCTCCATGGTCCGTGCCGAAAGACAGGGAAAACCCGCACACGATCCACAGCACTACCGAGAGTCCCATAATGCCGGCGCAGTCCATCATTGTATTCACGACATTCTTTCGCCGGACGAGGCCTCCATAGAAAAAAGCCAGGCCGGGCGTCATGAAGAAAACCAACGCCGCGCAAATCAGGACAAATCCATTGTCCCCCGTGTTCATACCTACCCCTCCTAAAAAATTAAAAGGCGCCCCTGTCTCCAGGAACGCCTTTGTTCGCCCTCATTATAGCAAAGCGCAAAAAAGAAAGCAAGCCTCAAATTTCCGTTTTCTTTCGATTTATTCAATCAGAATAAATTTCGGCATTGATTTTCCGCTTCTTTTGGACGATATTTCACAATTCCAACACAATCCGCCCAGCCAATCCGGCGCGCTCGCCTAGGCCTCCAGCATGCGGGACGCGGCCAGCATGATCCCCGTTTTGGCGGAATAGTACGTCAGGCCGCCCTGCAGGTAAGCCGTGAAAGGCGGGCGCACCGGCCCGTCGCACGACAGCTCGATGGACGCCCCCTGCGTGAAAGCGCCCGCCGCCATGACGACCTCGTCGCTGTAACCCGGCATGGCCCATGGCTCCGGCGTGACGTAGGAATCCACCGGGCTGCCCGCCTGGATGCCCTGCACAAACCGCAGCAGTTTTTCTCGGCTGCCGGTCTCGACGGCGGTGATGATATCGCCGCGCGGCGCATCATAGGCCGGAAACACCGAGAAACCCAACCGCGTCAGCAGCGCGGAGGCAAAGGCGGCGGATTTGAGCGCCTCGGCCGTCGTCTGCGGCGCGAGGAAAAGCCCTTCATACATGCTTTTGAGCTGCCCCAGCGTGCAGCCCGCCTCGCGGCCGATGCCGACGGAGGTCAACCGGTAAGCGCACAGCTCCACCAGGTCGCGCCGCCCGGCGATATAGCCGCCGGTATCGCACAGGCCGCCGCCGGCGTTTTTGATCAGCGACCCGATGAGCAGGTCCGCGCCGGCGGCGGAGGGCTCCTGCTTCTCGGTGAATTCGCCGTAGCAATTGTCCACCATCACGATGACGTCCGGCTTTTTCTCCCGGGCGGCCGCGATCACGGGCGCGATCTCCCCGCACAGCAGCGCCGGCCGCTTGCCGTATCCGCCCGAGCGCTGGATATACAGCACGCGCGTGGCGGCGTCGATGGCGTCCACCGCGGCCGCCACGTCGATTTTGCTCTCCCTCGTCAGCTCGACGGCGCGAAACGCCACGCCGAAGTCCCGCAGGCTCCCGTTGCCGGGCGTGCCGGCAATGCCGATGACCTCGTCGAGCGTGTCATAGGGCTTGCCCGTCACGGACAGCAGCGTGTCGCCCGGGCGCAGCACGCCGAACAGCGCCGTGGACAGCGCGTGCGTGCCGGAAATGAAGCTGTGGCGCACCAGCGCGTCCTCGCAGCCGAGCGCCTGCGCGAACACGCGGTCGAGGTTTTCTCGGCCCGCGTCGTCGTAGCCATAGCCCGTCGAGCCGGCAAAATGCGTCGCGCTGACGCGGTTTTGCACGAACGCCGCGAGCACCTTGCGGCTGTTATATTCCGCGATCTCCGCGATGCGCGCGAACACCGGCGCGCAATCCCGCTCCGCGGCGGCGGCCGCCTCCTCCACCTGCGGAGAAATCGCAAATCCAAAGGTTTCCATATCCGTTCCGCCTTTCTTTATTCTTCCCTATTTCTCCCCGCGCGCTGCTTTCATCCGCGCGGGACGCTTTCTATCGCGGATCATGATCTTCCCGCGCGGCCGGCCGCACAGGACCGGCGTTCGGGCGCGCATCCGGCGCATGTCTGGGGGCCATGCCCCCCGCGCGCAAGGGCCAGCCATATCGGGCCATACGATCCCGGCCGGCCGGAAAGTCCGCGCCCCGCGCGCAAGGGCCAGCCCGGCGTCAAGGGCGAGGAAAATCTTCCCCAGCCGTCCACCACCCCGCGCAAGGGCCCCATTCGGGACCGCCCTGCCAAATAGCGGAAGCGGACCTGTCCCGCGCAGCCGCGCCGTTTCCACGCCGCGGATGTCCAGCAAGCGGGATTTCCTGTAGCCGCGCGCTTTTCGCCCGCTTTTTTGGGGTTGTTCCCTGCTCTCCCTCGCCGGTCAAGCCCGCCGCTCCAGCGTCACGCGCGCGTCAAACGGCGCAAACCCCAACGAAGCATACAGCCGCCCGGCCGCCGCGTCCACAGGGCAGAGCAGCGGCGTCTTCCCGTCGGCGCGCAGCGCGCCGCAGGCCCGCGCCAGCAGCGCGGACGCAAACCCCCGCCGCCGGAATGCCGGCGCGGTCGCGACGCCGCCCAGGGCGGCAACTTTCTCCCCTTCAAAAAAGGCGCACACACAGGACGCCGGCACGCCGCCTGTCCGCAGCAGCCAGGCGCGCGCCGCGCCTCTTCGCTGCCGCAGATGCATGTCGGCATAAAACGCGTCGAATTCGCCCGCTGTCAGATTCTCCCGCAGCAGGGCGTGAATCGCCCGCCAGTCGTCATATCCCTGCGCCGGCGCGCCGGCGGGCGCCGGAAGCGCCCCGTCTTCCTCAAGCCGCAGCCACGGCGCGGTCTGCGCGGCAAAGCCCGCGCACCCCGGCAGGGCCGCCAGCGTCCTCCCCGTCAGCTGCACCCGCCGCACCATGGGATAAAACCGCAGAAATTCCAGCAGTTCCGCCGCCGCTTCTCCGCCGGCCGGCGCAGCGAAAAACGCCGTCCCCTCCAGAATCACGCAGGCGGCCTCCATCCCCCGGCCCGATGCGGCGGCCGGCATTGGAGCCGCATCCGCAGACGCCGCCGGTCCCGCCCAGTAGCAGGCGCAGGCCGGATGCTCCGCGCCGTACGCACGCAGCAGCGCCTCCAGCTGCACCGTTTCCGCTCCGCCCGCCCGGCAAAAGGCCAGCGCGCGGGGCAGGCCGGCGTTCGTCAGCAGCGCCACCATCTCACACGACCCCGAAGGGCAGGAAATTCAGCCCAATCACCGCCGCAAGAATGCAGGCATAGCCCAGCACTCCGAACAGATCGACGCGATGCAGCTTCATCTGCTTCAGGCGCGTGCGGCCCTCGCCGCCGTGATAACACCGGCAGTCCATCGCCACCGCAAGGTCGGTCGCGCGCCGCACCGCCGAGACGAACAGCGGCACCAGAATGGGGATCGTGGCGCGCACCCGCCGGACGAGGCTGCCGCTGTCGATGTCCGCGCCGCGCGCCTTCTGGGCGGACATGATCTTGTCCGTCTCCTCGATGAGCGTGGGGATGAAGCGCAGGGCGATGGTCATGATCATCGCAAGATCATGCACCGGCAGATGGATCTTCTTGAGCGGCGAGAGCAGCCGCTCAAGGCCGTCGGTCAGGTCGATGGGCGAGGTGGTATAGGTCAGCAGCGAGGTGACGACGATGAGCAAAATGATGCGCACCGCCAGGAAAATCGCACGCCAGACGCCCTCCAGCGTGATGGTAAAAATCCAGAACTGCGCGAGCACCGTCGGCCCCTTGATATAGAAAATATTGAGCAGGGACATGAAAATAACGAGCGGCAAAATCCCCCGCACCGAGCGCCAAAGCACGGTCAGCGGGATATGGCTGCCGATAAACAGCAGCAGCGTCAGCGCCACGAGCAGCGCCATCGGCACGGCTCCGCCCGCGACGAACAGCGCCACGATCATGCCGATGGTCAGCAGCAGCTTGACGCGCGCGTCCATGCGGTGCAGCGCCGATTCGCCCGGGAAATACTGCCCGAAAGAGAAGCCGTTAAGCATCCCGCCCGCCCCCTTTCAGCCGCTCAGCGAGCACGCGCGTCGCGTCGGAGAGCGTATATACATTGCCCGGCACATCGACGCCGCGCGCGCGCAGCATCTGGAAAATTCGCGTCACAGACGGCACGCCGAGCCCTATCTCCTCCAGCTCCCGCGCATGCTCAAACACCCGTTTCGTCTCGTCGAAAAAGCGAATCTCCCCGCGGGAGAGCACCATGATCTTCTGCGCATTGGCGGAAATATCCTCCATGCTGTGAGACACCAGCACGATGGTTTTTCCCTTCTCCTGGCGGTATTCCCGGATGCGCGCGAGGATCTCGTCGCGGCCCCGGGGGTCCAGCCCCGCGGTCGGCTCGTCGAGGATGAGCACTTCCGGCTCCATCGCCATGACGCCCGCGATGGCCACCCGGCGCTTCTGCCCGCCTGACAGCTCGAACGGCGAGCGCTGCAGCAGCTCGTCCCCCACGCCGCATAGCCGCGCCGCCTCGCGCACGCAGCGGTCGATCTCCTCCTCCGGCAGCCCCTTGTTGCGCGGACCGTAGGCGATGTCGGCATAGACCGTCTCTTCAAACAGCTGGTATTCCGGATACTGGAAGCACAGCCCCACCGTGAAGCGCACGTCCCGGCGGCATTTTTTCTTTTCCCAGACGGGCCGGCCGCCGACCAGCACCTCCCCCGCGGAGGGCATGAGCAGGCCGTTGAGCATCTGGATGAGCGTCGATTTCCCGCTGCCGGTGTGCCCGATCACGCCGATATAGTCCCCCTCGGCGATGCAGAAGCTCGCGTTCTTGACCGCGGCTTTCTCAAACGGGGTATTGGCGCTGTAAGTAAAGCTGAGGTTCTTCGCTTCGATGATGTTACGCATGGGCGCCTCCGATCTGCGCGACAAGCGCCTCGACGCATTCTTCCTCGGTGAGCACGTCGCCCGGCAGCTGCGAAAAGCCCAGCGCGCGCAGGTCGTGCATCAGCTGCGTCGGCTGCGGCACGTCGAGCCCCACCTCGCGCAGGCGGTCGACCTGCGGGAACACCTCGCGCGGGGTCCCGTCGAGCAGCACACGCCCCTCATCCATGACGATCACGCGGCCGCAGCGCGCCGCCTCTTCCATATAATGCGTGATGAGCACGACGGTGATCCCGCGCTCGCGGTTGAGCCGCTCGATCGTGGCCATGACCTCCGCGCGCCCGCGCGGGTCGAGCATGGCGGTCGGCTCGTCGAAGATGAGGATCTCCGGCTGCATGGCGATGACGCCCGCGATGGCGACGCGCTGCTTCTGCCCGCCTGACAGGCGATGCACTTCATGCCGCTTATATTCCTGCATGCCAACCAGCTCGATGGCCTCGTCGACGCGGCGGCGGATCTCCGCCGGCTCGACGCCCAGATTCTCCGGCGCGAAGGCCACGTCATCCTCCACCAGCGACGCCACAAGCTGGTTGTCCGGATTCTGGAACACCATGCCCGCGCGGCGGCGGATCTCATAGAGCTTGTCCTCCTCGGTCGTGTCGATGCCCGCGACCGTCACGCTGCCGCCGGACGGCAGCAAAATGGCGTTGAGGTGCTTGGCGAACGTCGATTTCCCGCTGCCGTTATGTCCCAGCACCGCCACCAGCTCGCCTTTTTCGATGGAAACGCTCACGCCGCGCAGCGCGAAATTTTCCGCATTGTCCTCGGGTTTCTGCTCATAGGCAAAAGTCAGATCCCGTGTGATGATGTGTTTCATAGTTTTCTCCCATCTTTTTCGGCGGGATGTCCGCGCCTCTCATGCGCGCTGCCAGATGGCAGTCGCGCCGCAGGGCAGAATCAGCCCGCTCTCCCGCACCGGCAGCCCGATCTCATCCGCCGAAACGAGGCCGCCGTACTTTTTGCCAAACGTGATCCCCAGCAGGTAGGCCGTCACCGCGGGGGACAGGCCGGTCGTATAGGAATTGAGCAGAATGAACAGCGGGTCGTCCGACGTGACGGCCATGCATTCGCGCAGCAGGGCGTGGATGTTGTCCTCCAGCTTCCAGATCTCCCCGCCCGGTCCGCGGCCGTAGGAGGGCGGGTCAAGCACGATCGCGTCATAGCGATTGCCGCGGCGCGCCTCCCGCTGCACGAACTTGACGCAGTCATCCACCAGGTACCGCACGGGGCGGTCGCGCAGGCCGCTCTCGACGGCGTTCTCCTGCGCCCACTGCACCATGCCGCGCGACGCGTCGACGTGCGTCACCTTCGCGCCGGCCGCCGCGCAGGCGAGCGTCGCGCCGCCGGTATACGCAAACAGGTTGAGCACGCGGATCTCCCGGCCGGCTGAGCGGATCTGCTCGGCCATCCAGTCCCAATTGACGGCCTGCTCGGGGAAAAGCCCCGTGTGCTTGAAGCCCATCGGCTTGAGCCGGAAACGCAGCGCACCGTATGCCACCGTCCATACATCCGGCAGCCGGCGGTTCTCCCAACGGCCGCCGCCCGCCTGCGAGCGGTGATACCAGCCGTCATACTGCTTCCATCCGCGCGCCTGGCGCGGCGTGTCCCAGATGACCTGCGGGTCGGGCCGGATGACGACGTATTCCCCCCAGCGCTCCAGCTTCTCGCCGCCGGACGCGTCGAGCACTTCAAAGTCCTTCCAGTTTCCAGCAATGCGCATGCTTTGCCTCCTATGTAACGATCTCCGCCCGCCGGCTCTCCCGCGCAGGGTTGCCGGATTCACTGCGCGCCGGTCTTCTCCCGGATCATGGCGCAGATCTCCTCGCCGACGCGGCGGATCTCCGCCTCGTCCCGGCCCTCCACCATGACGCGGATGAGCGGTTCGGTCCCCGACGGACGCACCACGACGCGCCCCGCATCTCCCAGCGCCTTGTCCGCAGCAGCCACCGCGACGGCGATGGATTCATCCTCGCGGTAAAGCGCTTTCTGCTCGGAGGTGGCGTGCAGATTGAGCAGGATCTGCGGATAGCTCTCCATGACGCCGGCGAAATCCGCCTGCTTCTCCTCCTCGAGGAAAGCCGCCAGCAGCTGGATAGCCGAAAGCTGGCCGTCGCCGGTGGTGGTGTAATCAAGGAAGATGATATGCCCCGACTGCTCCCCGCCGATGCTGTAACCCTCGCGCTGCATTTCCTCCAGGACATACCGGTCGCCCACGCCCGTGACCCGGACGGCGATGCCGTTCTCCTTGGCGAAGGCGTAAAAGCCCATATTGGTCATGGTGGTGACAACGGCTGTATCTCCGCGGAGCCGGCCCTGGCGCTTGAGGCGGCGGGCGAACACCGCGATCATACGGTCGCCGTCAATCTCCCGGCCCGCCCGGTCGACGGCCAGGCAGCGGTCGGCATCCCCGTCGAAGGCGACGCCGATGTCGCAGTGCTGCTCGAGCACCGTGCGTTTGAGATTCTCCAGATGGGTCGAGCCGCAGCCGTCGTTGATATTGATACCGTTGGGCTCGTCGCTGACGATGACGGCGTCCGCGCCCAGACGCTGGAATAACGCGCGCGCCGTCGTGGAAGCGGAACCGTTGGCGCAATCGACCGCGACGCGCACGCCGGCCAGTCCCTCCGGGACGGTCGAGGCGAGAAACTCGACATATTTCTCCCGCGCATCTTCCGCCACCGTGCAGCGGCCCAGCGCCGCGCCGGATACCGGCGGGCCGGCCGGCGTCTCGCCCAGGATGACGGCCTCGATCTCCTCCTCGATGGCGTCGGCCAGCTTGAAGCCCTGGCCGTTAAATATCTTGATGCCGTTATATTCAAAAGGATTGTGCGACGCGGAGATCATGATGCCCGCGTCGGCGTCCAGCTCCCGCACGAGATACGCCACGGCCGGCGTCGGCACCACGCCCAGCAGCACCACGTCCGCCCCGGCGGAGGTCACGCCGGCGGCCAGCGCATTCTCCAGCATATCGGAAGAAATGCGCGTATCCTTGCCGATGAGGATCTTCGGCTTTCTGCCGATGTCTCCGGTGAGCACGCAGGCCGCCGCATACCCCACCTTCACCGCCAGCGCGCAGGTAAGCTCGGTGTTCGCCACGCCGCGCACGCCGTCCGTGCCAAATAATTTCCCCATGGATCATCGTCCACCTTTCACAAAATTCAATCTGGAAAAGCCCCGGCCGGCGCGCCGATCGCACGGGCGCCAGTCCCCGCCGCGTTCATTCAAACAGCGTCGGCTGCTCGGCCGCGCCCTCCGGCGGCGTCATGCCGAGATGGTCATACGCCAGCCGCGTCACGCACCGGCCGCGCGGCGTACGCGTGAGATAGCCGATCTGCATCAGGTACGGCTCATAGACGTCCTCAATGGTCACCGCTTCTTCCCCCACGGCCGCCGCCAGCGTCTCGATACCGACCGGGCCGCCGCCGTAATTGGTGATGATGGTCTTGAGCATGCGGCGGTCGATATTGTCCAGCCCCATCGCGTCGATACCCAGCCGATCCAGCGCCGTGAACGCGATGTCGCGCTCGACGACGCCGTCGCCCAGCACCTGCGCAAAATCGCGCACCCGGCGCAGCAGCCGGTTGGCGATGCGCGGCGTACCGCGGGAACGGGACGCGATGGCCGCCGCGCCGTCCGGCGAAATCTCGATGCCGAGGATGCCCGCGCTGCGCAGGATGATGGAAGCCAGTTCCTGCGGCGTATACAGCTCCAGCCGCAGCTGCACGCCGAAGCGGTCGCGCAGCGGGGAGGAAATCTGCCCGGCCCGCGTCGTCGCGCCGATGAGCGTGAATTTCGGCAGGTTGAGGTGATAAGCCGCGGCCCCCATGCCCTTGCCGGTGATGATGTCGATGGAGAAATCCTCCATCGCAGGATACAGCACTTCCTCCACGGTGCGGGCCAGGCGGTGGATCTCGTCGATGAACAGGATATCGTTGGGTTCCAGCTGCGTCAGCAGCGACGCAAGGTCGCCCGGCCGCTCGATCGCAGGGCCGGAAGTGATGCGGATCTTGACGCCCATCTCGTTGGCGATGACGCCGGCGAGCGTGGTTTTGCCGAGGCCCGGCGGGCCGTAAAGCAGCACATGGTCCATCGCCTCGCCGCGCTGCCTGGCCGCCTGGATGAAGATCTTCAGATTTTCCTTCGCGCCGCTCTGCCCGATATACTCCTCGATGGTCTGCGGGCGCAGCGACAGCTCGTTGTCCGCGTCGAGCGGGTTATATTCCGGCGCCACGATCCGGTTCTCGAAATCCGACTCAAATTCCAATCGTTTCATCCTCCTGCCCTCCGCCCCGCCGCCAAGGCGGCGCGGAAACGCTCTTCTTTATTGTATGCCGGCGCGGGACAAACGGCTCCGTCCGGCTCATTTGGACAGCAGCTTGAGCGCCGCGGTGATGATCTGCTCGACGCTCTCGCACCCGGCGCAGCGGCCCGCCGCCGACGCCGCCTCCGTTTTCGTGAAGCCGAGCGCCGTGAGCGCCTGCACCGCGTCCTCCACCATGGAGACGTCCACCGGCGCCGCCGCGTTGCCCACCGCGGCGACAGGCGAAGCGGCGAGCTTGTCCTTCAATTCCAAAATAATGCGCTGCGCCGTCTTGGCCCCCACGCCTGAGACGCGGGTGAGCGCACGGGCGTCCCCCGCCGCGACGGTCATCGCCAGCTGCGCCGGCGTCAGGTCGGAGAGGATCGCCAGCGCCATCTTCGGCCCGACGCCCGAAACCGCCAGAATCTTCCGGAAGCAATCGAGCTCCTCCTTCTCCGCGAAGCCGAACAAATCCAGCGCGTCCTCCCGGACATTCAGGTGCGTATACAGCGTCGTCTGCTGTCCTATCTGCCCCATGGTGCGCAGCGTATGCATGGTGGTGAGGCATTTGAACGCCACGCCGCCGCAGCTGACGACGGCCATGCCCGGCTCCGAGGCGACATAGGTTCCCGTTAGGCTATAAAACATCCTGGCTCCCTCATTTTCTCGTAATGGTCTGAATCACTCTCGCGGACGCGGCGTTGCGCCGCAGGTTCGCGTGGCAGATGGCGATGGCGAGCGCGTCGGCGGCGTCGTCGGGCCGCGGAATTTTCTCCAGCGCGAGCAGGCGGCGCGTCATTTCCATGACCTGCTTCTTCTCCGCCCGGCCGTACCCGCACACGCCCTGCTTGACCTGCAGGGGCGTATATTCAAACACCGGCAGCCCTGCCCGCTCGGCCGCGAGCAGCACGACGCCGCGCCCCTGCCCCACGGCGATGGCCGTAGTGGAGTTGGTGTTGAAAAACAGCTCCTCGATCGCCATTTCATCGATGGGATACCGCGCCATCACCGCGCTGATCTGCTCATAAATCTGATTGAGCCGGGCCGGCATCCGCTCTCCCGCCTGCGTGGTCGCGGCGCCATATTCCAGCATGGAGAAGCGGTTGCCCTCCACGCGCACGACGCCATACCCCACGATGGCATAGCCCGGGTCGATCCCCAGAAAAATCATCTCTGCTCTTCTCCCGTTTTGCATTTCCTTGCGACTCGCAAGCTGCCGGCCCCTTTCCGCCCAGGCCGCGCTGCCGCCGCCCGCTGAAATCCCGGCGAATTCGACTCTTCTTCTCGCCGGCTGCGTGCCCGCCCGTCGCGGCCGGCGCGCCTCTCCGCCGCTTCCAAAGGAATGTTCTTATTATTATAGCATGTCCCGCACCCCTGCGCAAGGCCGGGAAGCGAGTTTCCGCCCCGTCGGCGCATCCGCCCGGCAAGGAAAAAACGGGCGCTCCCGCGAACGTGCCTGGCACCGGCTTTCCTTTCATCGCGTTGCAAATCCGCCGCAATTTCGACTATGTTCCACGGTGCGCCACCCGCCTTGCAAAAAACTCCCGTATGTTCGGAGGAACATACGGGAGTGATAATGCTTGTGTGCATTCGTCTGAGTTTTGGCTCTGCAGGACAACGAAACCACAACATGGCACACCCTGATTTCTATGTCCTTTGTTCAAGCCAGCGCATGGCGTCTCCGCCATTTCGCGGCAACAGTCCGCATCCCTTGCAGGAGCCTCGCCTACCGGACGGCACGATCACTTGCATTTTTTGCACTTGTCAAGTCTTTGCCCCGCGCACAGGCAGGCCAAGCAGAAACATTGCTTCGCGTTTCATGCCCCGCGCAGCTTATTTCTTATTCTTCTTGACAATAACCACGATCACAACAACCACAACGGCCGCCACGATCACGCCGATCACGATGGGCAAAACGATGTTGCCCCCGTCGCTGTCCGCCGCCTGGGAAGAGGTTGCTGCCGTCGCGCGGCTGGAAGTCGTCGTCGTTCTCGACGAGGTCGCGCTGGTGGAAGAGGTCTCTTCCTCGCTCGCCGCCTCGGAGGAGGTCTCCGGCTCGGAAGCCGTCGAGCTCACCGGACCCTCGAAATCCGGGTTGGCTTCGCCCGTCGTGTCATACACCGCAAACTCACGGATCGTCTGATTGGCCTTCAGATCGATGCAGGGCTTGAGGAGCAGGACGCGAACATACTGCGCCGTCACCGGCTCAGAGAAGGTGATGGTATCGACCGTGTTGTCAGCCACCTTCTGCCATTCCGCTGTGAACTCGGCGAACTGATAATTCGCGTTCTCCGCGTCGGTCCACGTTTCTCCGTCGTCGGAAACCTGAATCTTGTAACCAGATTCGTCGCCGGCCGGGCGGTCCACGCTGAAGGTAATCTCAATCTGGTCAAACGTCACTTCCATACCGAAATCGACGCCAAGATAGACTTCATTCTGGAAAGTTTTATCGCTATCGTTGAGCGTAACCGTATCCTGCGCCGCGGTCCACATGGTGGACGTGCTGCCATCGAGCGCATTCGACGCCGCTCTCGAGGAACCGTCGTCCCCCTGCGGCAGGTCGCCGGAGCTGATCCCGGTCATGCCGAGCGCAAGGTTCGTGTCCGCATCCGCAGCAAACGCAGTCGTCCCCATCGCCAGGACAAGCGACAGAGAGCACAACATTGCCAGTGCTTTTTTCATTTTAACTTCCTCCCACTTGTTTTATACAAATTTGACTACAGTATAGCAGCAGCACCTGCGTTTGTCAATCGTTTTCTCCAAAATTCGCGATAGGCATCTGCTTCTTCGCAAAATGCATTTCATAAATAATTTCCATTCTCTTATTCTTCTCTTGTTCAAAGCTGAAAAAATTTACCATTCATATGGAAAAAGCCTTCAACCGCAGTGCCTGGGCAAAAACGCCCGATCGCAAAGCACAGCCGCATGCCCTCGAGCATGGCGCTTTTCTGCACAATTTCTTCCTTTTCACCGCACAGGTTCAATCTGTACGTCGCCCGCGCCCGCGCCAGAAGCTCGCAAAGCAAAAGGTCCCGGTTCCTTTTTGTCCCCCCCAAATGAAAGCGTTTTCCGACCGTTTTGAATAAAAAGGTCGCGCGATGGCTATCCGCTTTCGGGCAGTAGAACAGAGGCGCAAGCGCAACGAATTTGAGTTTATCAGGGCATTAAAAATAAACATTAGACACATCGGGAGTTTTTACATCTGAATTTATCGCTAAAATTTCTACCTTCGGTGAACAAGGGGCAATGCGCCCAGCGGCGGCTGGAACGGACGCGGACGCGCATTCGGCAGGCGTCCCGTTTTATTAAAACCGGAATGGCGCACTCTGGCGCGCCCGCCGTCCTGCTGCGGTCTTGTTCGCGCCCCTTCCACCGCTGGGGCCATAGGGTTTTTCGGGTGGAAAACGGGCATAGATCCCGCCGACGCGGCGGCCGGGCGCTCGCCCGCGAGCGAGGAAAACACGCAGCCATGCTCGCGCATTTTCCGTTTCAAGCGGTGCACTCGCCCACGGGCGAGGAAAACACAGCCGACTGTCTGTTTGGCATCACAAAAACCGCGTTCTCTTTTGTCCGCCAAGGGTACAGAACCACATGATAATCGCGTGGTTTTCGATATACAAAGAGAGGAGCAATGAAAGTTCATCGCTCCTCTTTTACTCTTATTCACTTGTCTGGAGGGGATTTCCGCCCTCCGCATGTTACTTCTTTGGACCGTCCTCCGACGCTTTGAGTTCCAAACGTCTCATCAAACGTCCCATGAGCAGAGCCTCCTATATTTCCTCAATATAGAAATCCCTCTTAAAATCAGGCGGGGAATCCACCCTTCGAGGAAAGCATCCCGCTCACACCGCGCCGACTGGTTATTTCCCTGAAAATCAAACCAACCGTTTCAAACTTGGATCCTTTGGTCAGGCCACCGGTGTGAGCCCGCAAACGCTCTCCATTTCAGAACAGTACACTGGACTCACCCCTTTCTGAAATTCAATCCTCTGGAAGGCTGCCACTCTGCAGCACCCTTTCCTTGATTGCATCTACAGTTTAGCATGCTTTTTCGTGTTTGTCAATAGTTTTCACTATAATTTATGCAAAAAATTTGAAAAATGTTCCAATCGCTGCCAAGCTGCAAACGAAATTCCTCCCTCCGCCCTGGCAGGCGATCTATCACGCCGCCTGGGAAGCCGCCGCGCCCGACGCCTGCTGCACATAATTCTCGACCTGCTGCCGCAGGATGGCGAAGCTCGTCGGGCCCGTGCGCAAAACCGCCTCATGGAATGCCGTGAGGTCAAACGCATCGCCCAGCGCGAGCTCCGTCTCGGTCCGCAGATCCTGAAGATAAAGCCCGTTGAGGAAATAGGTCAGATAATTCCCCGGCGTTTCCAGATTCAGCGCATATTGCGCGTCAATCGTTTCATCATCCAGGGACGGATTCAAATTCTCCCGCAGGAACCGCGCGAATTCGTCGCGCGTCCAGCCGTCATAATGCAGCCCGATATCGGCCAGGCAGAGGCAGCACCCCGTGATCGCGGTATTAAGCGCCATAAGCTGCGCGGGCGCCTGATCCTCCACATCCGCATAGCGCCAGCTGTTGAATTCCACATATTCCGCCCAGCCCTCCGTATAGCCCTGCACGTCCAGCAGATACCGCACCGTGGGCAGCTCCAGCGAGCTGAAGTAGGCGTTTTGATACATATGCCCCGGATACCCCTCATGCGCGATCGTGGGGAACAGGCTCTGCGAATATTCGCCGTTGATATAGATCACTTCCGGCTCGCTTGGCTGTTTGTCGATCTTGGCGCTGAGATACGCGGCCGGGGAAAAATTATCCTTCATCGAGTCCGGCACCTGCTGCACCTTATACGTCAGTTCCCCGACCTGCGGGAAATCCTCCTGCATCCTCTCGCGCAGGTAGTCGAGCGTCTCTTCCACCGACTGGAAGCTGGAATAGCGCACATCCTCGCTGGTCTCGATCTCCATCAGTTGCGGATTTTCCAGCATCAGCTCCACCATCTGCCGCATATATTCCTCCATCTTGCCTTCGAGATAGGCGCGGATCTCCTCCACGCTGTCATCGATGCCCGTCTGCTGCCGCAGCAGCGCCTCGTAATATTCCTGGCCGCCCGGCAGCGCCGCGAGGCCGCCTTCCTCCGTTTTGACCTCGATCTTCCCCAGCGCCTCTGCCAGCGCGCGGTAGGCCGGGACGAGCGAATGGAGCACCAGCTCTTCGTTGCGCTCCTTCATGGACGTTTTTTCTTCCTGTGTGAGGAATTCCGCCGCGTCGAGCTTGTCGTTCATCGAGTCGATGAGGAACTGATTGTCGCGGGAGGAAAAATTCTCGCACTGCTCGATGACCGCGTCCATGATCCGCTCGCACATGCCCACGCCCTGCGCCTGCCGCCGCTCTTCGTTGGCTGCGTAGGACAAAAATGTTTCCTCCGCGGTGCTGAGGATATGGAAATAGGACTCCACATCGGTCTTGTTCTTGATCGTGAATTCATTGAGCAGAAGCGGCAGCTGCGCCTGGAACCCCAGGAAGCTGCCCAGCGGGTTGTTGGCCAGATCATAATACGGCAGGATCGCCTGATCCCGCAGCAGCGAGTCCTTCAGAATGTCTTAGGTCAGCTGCTGCGCCTCGGTCAGCGCCTCGCGGTCGAATTCCTCCAGCTCGTCGAGCAGCGCCTGTGTGAACTGCGCTGCCTCCTCGGCATCCGTTTCGGAAATCGTGGGCAGCGTGAGCACCGTGCGTTCGATCCCGAACTGCGTCTCGTCATAAAACAGGAAATTGACATCGAGCGAATCCGCCGGGATCAGCCGCGCAGGCAGCGCCAGCAGAAATTCGTCAAACGCCTGGCTCCCCTTTTTCTCCGCCTGGCCGGCAGAGGAGACGTTCTCCCCGCTCTGCGTCCCCTGCGGCTGCCCCGTGCAGCCCGCCGACAGCGCCAGGACGGCCGCCAGCAGCAGCGCCAAAAGCCGTTGCTTCCATTTCTTTCCCCTATGCATTCCCATACCTCCCTTATATCGTGGCGAGGCGCTCTGTCCTCGCCCGGTTCGCGAAATTCCCGCCCTCCGCCGGAGGGGGCGCACGCCGGCAGCTCGTCGCTGCAGGCGCCGCCTCCGTTTCATTGCATTATCTTATTGCATTCCGGTCCGGTTTATGCGCCGCGCGCAGGCCACGGAATCCGAAGAATTTCCCCGGAACCCGCCACCGTCGGCGCAACCAGATTGACCATACCGATGTAGAAAGATTCTCCGTCCGTCTCAAAGCTGAGCGGATTTTTCTGGGCAGAGAAGCGCAGCACCTGCGTAAAATTCTCCCCGTCCGTCGTCTTCTGCACCACCACCTGCTTTCCGCCCTGCGGATCCTCGCAGCAGGTCAGCGCATACAGCGCATCGTCGTAGACCAGCAGATCCCACACGACAAAGTCCTCCAGCAGGCCGGCGTCCTCTATGTAGTTCGCGCCGTTAAAGCGCTTGAGCGTGCCGTTGGTGAACCAGTTGATCCCCCGCCACTCGACGGTGCTGCAAAACGGCGCGATACGATATCCCACCGCAGTTCCGGACAGCAGGCTGCTGTCCGCTTCCCCCACAACATCGAAGGCTTGCGCCGCCTGATTGTACCGCACGATACAATGCTGCGACTGCTGCTCGCCATCCAATAAAACCAAGCCGAAAAGCCCTCCGTTCTGGGCAAACAGGTAATAGCACCGCACCAGGGTATGGTTCGTTGTATCGATGACGTCCCCCTGCGCGCACAGCGGGACGTTCGTGAAGGTCGCGCCGCCATCCGAGGAGATGAGAATCGGGGACGAGCCCGGCGTCGCGCCGACAGCGGCAAAGAGCCGGCCGTCATATTCCAGCAGGTCGAAGCAGTGACGCGCCTCCGGCAAGACCCGGTGCTTGACCCACTGGCCGTCCTCCAGCTGATAATAATTCGCGGCTTCCCAGCCTTCCCGCGCGTCGGTGCCGGGAATGGTCAGCTGTCCGTCCACCGTCAGGAACCGCACGACAGCTTCTTCTTCGACGGTATAGCCGTCCAGCGTCCATTCGCCGGTCTGCGTGTCGTACCAGCTCAGAGGGACCGGCCCTGTGTTTTCATCGTAATCCCCCGCGCCGACATAGAGCTTGCCGTCCGCAAGCTTCATATCCCAGGGCACCAGGCTCACGTCTTCTTTGGAACGCAGCAGATACTGCTCTCTATAAGGGGTGCCGAGGCTCTCCACCTCGCCGGTGAGGTCGTTGTAGGGCGTGAGAAAGCGCGACACACCCCAGGCCAGCCCCAGAACCAGGCACAGCCCTATTGCGGAACCGATCAGGAAACGCTTCGTTTTCCAGTGCATGGATTTTCGAGCACGCATATCGTCTGACTCCCTTCTGCTGTTTCGCGCGTATCGTCTCTTTTGGAGTTATCGTCCAAGCCACTGTTAGAGCTTCTTCCTTGCCATGGCGACAATCCAGCTGCACGCCGCCAATAGACGGCGAAGGTTCAGCCTCACGCTCAGAATCACGCTGAAGATCCCCAGCGGTGCCAGAAGATCGTCAGGAAAAGGAATACTTTCTCTGCTCGCGCTGATCCTGCTCAAACAGCCACCTGTCATACAGCCGCCGGTGCGTCATCGTCAGTATCCAACTGTACACCACCCAATACACCGCGAGATTGAGCGCCACGCCCAAAATCACGCTGAAAATCCCCAGCGGGTGCAGCAGATCGAAAAACGCATGCTGCGGCTTGAAAAAGGTGAGGCCGAAATCCAACAATGAAGTGCCTGACGCTCTATTGAAAATTATATTCTGCGGCGCCGTATCCAAAAACCAGGAAACGGCGCAGGTGAAGGCCGGGAACGCCAGCAGCACCGCGTAAAGCCACAGCTGGGAATGCAGGACTTCCGACAGGTTTGCGCGGAAATCCTTCTTGAAATCGAACGGATTGTGCGCCTGCAAATTCTCCGCCTGCGAATTCAGATATTGAATTCGATACGGATACCGGGCGCGATACCACAGAAAAATCACGAGAAAAAAGAAGAAAATCAGGGCAAATGCCTGGAACCAGAAATATGGGCCGGACAGCACCAAACGCTTATTATCGCTCGTCACGTTCGCGCCGCTCGCCTGCAAAATCAGAAGGATCGGCAATCCCACCAAATCGGTCAGGAAAAACGCCGCAAAGCTGGTAATGAGCCAGAAAAGCAGAAAGCGAATCACGGTTTTCAATCGCTGCAGCCATTGCATAAACAACACTCCCTTTTCTATCCATCTGTCCGTCTCTGTTTTCGTCCATTTTCACACCCAAGAATACATCGCTTCTCCCCGGTCGGGCCGGGCGGCCCGCGTTCCGCGCATTTCTTGCTGCCCCCAGCGCCCGGAGCCGCCTGCACAGCCTGCGCCGCGGCAATGCGCGAAAAGCGCTGTACCCAGCGGCCGCAGCATATAGAGGGGCGCAACCGCAACGCAAATTTTTCCCATATTTATATATATTTTGGAATTATATTACCACTAAATGTTCTATTTTGTCAAGTTTTTCTTTCATTTTTATTTATTTTTCTTGCGTTTTTGAAGAAAAGTTGGAAGTATTCGCGTGATATCTTTTTCATCGCGCCGCAAATCCTGGCAATTTTTCGCAGTGCGCTGTCCAACTTTGCAAAAAAAGCTCGGCGCCGCCAACGCCCCGCAGGCGGCAAGCATTGCTTGCTCCGGGCATAGTCGCGCGCAAACGCGCAACGCGCTCCCGCGTCGGCGGCGGGCGTTCCTCCCTGCGGAAAACGCCGGCTCCCCTTCCCTGTGGGAACAGGTCGCGACCGTGCGTGCAAAAGCGAATTTTCCCCGCAGAAAGCATCGCAGCAATCGCGAGCGCAGTCCGATTGCCGACAGCGCGGCGCGCGCCGGGGCGGCCAGACCGGCGGCGCCCGGTCGCCCCTGCCAGAACGAACCGGCGGAAACGTCGGCAACGCCGATCATGCATCGCGCCCCGTTCGAGGAATCGCCCGGATTTGTACGGTAAATTTCATAAAAATCCTGCTGTGGCAGCCGCGCAATCTGAGCATTTTCACAAAAATTTATTATTTTTCCCTCTTGACTTTTCCCCGATCGGCTTGCATAATAGTATCGTATCGCTGATAACAATAAATTCACCATATTGGAACAGTTTATTCAAAATATGTTGTATACATAAATTTGTTTGGTACAAAATTCCAGTGTGTTTATGATCTTCGCAGCGCCCCCAACTTCTGCAATCGCAACGCCACAAGCGTTCCGATCATAAAGCAAATAAAAAAACAACCGTCATAAGGAGGAAACAAACATGCTTGGAGATCTCACCCCTTTGAGCAAAATCCGTCAGAACGTGCAGACGCGTTCCATCAGCGCGGAGAACTTCACCGGTGCCAAGGGCGGCGGTGCGCAGGCCACGGAGGGCATGGGCGCGGACGCCGCGCGCGAGCTGGGAAAGGGCTGGAAAATTTCCCCCTGCATCGTGGTCGGCCCCGGCCAGACCGTGACGCTCGCGGAAATCGACGGACCTGGCATCATCAAACACATCTGGATGACCGAGAGCTGCGCGCGCAACCGCGCGATGATCCTGCGCATGTATTGGGACGACCAGGAGGAGCCTTCTGTGGAGACGCCGCTGGGCGACTTTTTCGCCAGCGCCGACCTGCAGGAATTCTCGCAGCTGACGTCGCTGGCCGTGTGCATCAACCCCCTGCGCGCGCTCAACTGCTATTGGGAAATGCCGTTTTATAAAAAGGCGCGCATCACCATCGAGAACATCGACCATGAAGGCACGTTCCTGTTCTACCAGATCGATTACCAGCTGCAGGATCTGGAGCCGGGTTATGGGTATTTCCATGCGCAGTTCCGCCGCTCCAACCCCCTGCCCTATAAGCAGGATCACGTCATTCTAGACGGCGTGCGCGGCAAGGGCCAATATGTGGGCACCTACATGTTCTGGGGCGTCAACAACAACGGCTGGTGGGGCGAAGGCGAAGTCAAATTCTTCATCGACGGCGACAAGGAATACCCCACCATCTGCGGCACCGGGACGGAGGACTATTTCTGCGGCTCGTATGACTTCGAGGTGGCGGGCAAATACGTCACCTACTGCACGCCTTACGCCGGACTCGCGAAGGTCACGAAAACCGACGGGACTTACAAGTGCCAGCAGCGCTTTTCGATGTACCGCTGGCATATCTGCGACCCGATCTATTTCGACTCCGACCTGCGCGTGACGACGCAGGCGCTGGGCTGGCGGTCGAATCACCGCTATCTGCCGCTGCAGGATGACATCTCTTCCGTGGCCTACTGGTACCAGGATACGCCCGCGCCGAGCGGCTCCGTGCTGGGCACGAAGGACGATCTGGAGATCATCTGACCGGCCGGCAGCGCCGCTGCACACGAAGGCAGCAGCGTGAGAGAACCTCCTTCGCATAAAGCTCCGCCCCCGCATCCGGCAGCAATACGCTGCTGGGTGCGGGGGCGTTTTTCGGCCGGGCCGGCGCCGCCGAGGCCGGCAACGCCGCGCACCGCAGCAAGGCTGGGCTGCAGCGCCGCGGGGATGCGGTTCTCCCTGCCGGCGCGGAGTCTTCGGCCGGTGGGCAGGACCGCAGCGCCCCAGGAACACGGCCGGCAGGATGTCCCCGGCAGGGAGAGGCCGCAGCGGAGCGCGCCGCGGCATATGGCGTTTGCGCCAAGCGCGGGTAGGCGGCCGCGATTCCGGTCCGCATGTGCCGTCCGTTTTGACGGTTCACCCGAGCGCAGGTAGGCGGCGATTTTTGACGGTCTACGCCAGGGGGAAATCCAAGGGTTGCGCCAAGCGCGGGTGGACGGCGGCGTTCCAGCGGGGCCGCTCAAGAACACCGGAACAGGTTGCGCTGAGCGCGGGGGGATGGCGGGGCGGAAGGCAGGCGGCACAGCCCCGTGCATAAAGGCGGCCCGTTTCTATTGGAGCATTCGGCCTCATAACTTTGGCCCAGCCCCGCGCACGAAGGCAGCCCCTCACGCTTCTGTGCTTTGTTCATCTGTGTTACGGCCCAGCCCCGCGCGCGAGGGCCGCCCACAAGCAGGCTATAGGCACAAACAGCGGGACAGGAAACCCGCCGGCCTCCTGTCCCGCTGTTTATGTCCTGCGCAGCGCCACAGCTCCCGCGACGCCCCGGTTTCCCGCCGGCAAGCGGCAGCAGATGCGACGAGCCGCGCGGCCGCCCGAGCCGCCCGGCCGCCAAATTCCCGCCGCGCCGGAGCGCCGCCCCGGGCGCTTCCCTCCCGCCAGGCGCAGCGCTCCGCACGGCCCCGCGGACACGGCCGCCATTGGTTCATCCCTTCCCCTGCTGCGCATTTTTCCACGCCCGGTTTTGGCTTCACCGCTTCTTTTTCAGCCGCTGGAACCGATCCTCCACCGCAGCGCGGCGGGCCGCGGTGCCCGGCTCGTCGACGCGCAACACCCCGTCCTCGCGGAGGAGCACATCGCCCTCGCGCGCGCCCTGCGGCAGCGCCGCGCGCGGGAGCTTCTCCATGCCGCCGTCCGTCTCGCAGACGGCCCAGTCCCCTTCGATCCGGTCAATCAGCCACCGCTGCATCGCGCCGCCTCCTCATTCACGGTCAAGCGTGCGCTGGATGCCGTCGGGCTGCATCTGCATCAGCTCGATGCGGTTGCCGTCCGGATCGGCCAGCCACGCCTGATAGTTGCCATCCTCGCCGAGCGAAACGTCGCCCACTTGCACGCCCAGCGCTCGCAGCCGGGCGACCTCCTGCTCAATCTCCGTCACCTGCAGGCACAGGTGGGAGAAGCACTGCTTCTCCCGCTGCGCCGCCTCCTTCTCCGGGAACAGCTCAATATACTGCCCGTGGCTGACGCGCAGATACACCAGCCACGGCGCGTCGTCGCTCCCGAGGTGGAACAGCCGCCGCAGCCCCAGCTTCTGCATATAAAATTCCAGCGCCGTGTCCAGATCCCGGACGCAAAACGCCAGATGCCCGATCCCCTGAATCATGACAGAACCGCTCCTTTCCATACCCGCAGCGGCAAGCTGACGCACTCCGCGCGCCCACTTGACTTCCCGCCGCTGCCGCGCCGTTTGTCAATTGTTTTGCCTCACGCCGCGCCGGCCTGCGTGGTGAACGTCACGCCGTTGCCCTGTGTGCTGGCGACGACCGTCCCGTCCTCATCCGTGCGGAACACCTCGGTCCCCAGCGCCGCGAGACGCTCGAGCGTCTCTGCATGCGGATGGCCGTAGCTGTTGCCCTCGCCGCACTGGATGACGGCGTATTGCGGCCGGATGGCAGCGAGGAATTCCTCTTCATTATTCTCGGCGCTGCCGTGATGCGCCACTTTATAGACCGTCGAGCGCAGCGTGCGCCCCGAAGCGAGCATTTCGCCGTTGGGGATTTTGCCGCTGTCGCCGGTGAACAGGAAGCTGTCCGCGCCGTATTCTACACGCAGCGCGATGGAATAATCATTCAGATCGCTGTAATCGTTTCTTTGCGGCGAGAGGATCGTGAAGGTCGCGCCGCCGAGCGTATATTCTTCCCCCACTTCCGGGATCGTGATTTCGAGATTCTTCGCTTCGATCGCGTCGAGCATATCCTCAAAGGTCTTGGAGGTGTGCGACTTATCCGGCAGCAGCACATCCTGCACGCCGAACGCCGCGATCACGTCATCCAACCCGCCGATATGATCCTCATGCGGATGCGTGCCGACGACATACCGCAGCGTCTCGACTCCCTGGTCCTGCAAATACCGCACGACGTTCTGCCCCTGCTCGTTGGTGCCCGCGTCGATGAGCATCGCTTCCCCGTCGCAGACGAGCAGCGTGCTGTCCGCCTGGCCGACGTCGAGGAAATGCACCTGCAGCCCGTCGCCCGGCAGCGCCGGCGCTTGGGAACTGCCGGTGGGAAAATCCCACTGAAACGAAAATTCACACGCGCTCAGCAGCGCCAGGCAAGCCGCCAGCGCACCCGCCAGGAGCATTTTTCCAATTTTCCGCTTTCTCCACCGCATGGGGCAACCGCCTTTCTGTCCTCCCCGCCGCCTTGCACGGCGCGGGGGATCGATTGTGTCAACAGCCTCTTCCGCCGGACCGCCGCGCCCGGTCCGGCCGCTCATTCGTCGGCAAAATCCGCATTGTCCGCGCCGCCCACCGCGTCGTCGCGCGAAACATTCATCTCCAGCCACTGCTTGCGCGTCAGAAGCACCTTCCGCGGCTTGCTGCCCTCAGCCGGGCCGATGATGCCGCGGCTCTCCATCTCGTCCATGATACGCGCCGCGCGGGCATAGCCCAGGCTCAGGCGCCGCTGCAGCAGAGAGGTGGACGCCATCCCGGCCTCAATGACGCATTCGATCGCCTCGCGCAGCTTGGCGTCGCTGGCGTCGGCCGTTTCCTTCTCGGCGGCCTTGGCCGCGCTCTTCTCCTTGACGGCGAGCTTGTCGATCTCGTCGAGGACCTTCTCGTCATAGCTGGGCGTGCCTGCCTGCTTGATGAAATCGATGACCGCTTCCACCTCCGCGTCGGAGACAAAGCAGCCCTGGATGCGCATGGGCTTGGAGGTGCCCATCGGGTGGAACAGCATATCGCCGCGGCCGAGCAGCTTCTCCGCGCCGCCGCTGTCGAGGATGGTGCGGCTGTCCACCTGGCTGGAGACGGCGAACGCCAGCCGCGAGGGGACGTTGGCCTTGATGATGCCGGTGATGACGTCGACCGACGGCCGCTGCGTCGCGATGACCAGATGCATGCCGGCGGCGCGGGCCATCTGCGCCAGGCGGCAGATGGATTCCTCGATCTCGTTGGGCGCGGTCATCATCAGGTCGGCCAGCTCGTCGATGATGATGACGATCTGCGGCATGCGCTTGAGGTCGTCCCGCTTGTCGGCCAGGGCGTTATAGCCCCGGATGTCGCGGACGTTATTCTCCGCGAAGGCGTTATATCGCTTGGTCATCTCGCCGACCGCCCAGCCCAGCGCGCCCGCCGCCTTGCGCGGGTCGGTCACGACAGGGATGAACAGATGCGGGATACCGTTATAGATCCCCAGCTCCACCATTTTCGGGTCGATCATCATCAGCTTGACCTCGTCGGGCGTCGCTTTATACAGCAGGCTGATGATGAAGGAGTTGATGCACACCGATTTGCCCGAGCCGGTCGAGCCGGCGATGAGCAGATGCGGCATTTTCGACAGGTCCGCGACGGCGACGTTGCCGGCGATGTCCCGCCCGAGCGCCACGGTCAGCCGGCTCTCCGCCGAGCGGAAGGCCGGGGAATCGATCACTTCCCGCAGCCCGACCACCTGCACGCTCTTGTTGGGCACCTCGATGCCGACCGCCGACTTGTTGGGGATCGGCGCCTCGATGCGCACGCCGGAGGCGGCGAGATTGAGCGCGATGTCGTCGGCGAGGTTGGTGATGCGGCTGATTTTCACGCCGGCGCAGGGCTGCAGCTCATAGCGCGTGACGGCGGGGCCGCGGCTGATATTGAGGATGCGCGTCTCCACGCCGAAGCTGCGCAGCGTCTCCACCAGCCGCTCGGCGTTGGCGCGCAGCTCCTCGCTGCCGCCCGTCTGCGCGCTGGTGGTGTTTTTGAGCAGCGTAACCGGCGGCAGGATGTAATCCGCTGTGGCGGGCGTATCCAGCGCCTCTTCCGGCACATCGACAGGAATGGGCGCTTCCTCCGGTTTCTTCTTGCCTTCCGTGCGCGCGACATGATCGATCAGATCGTCCAGCTGCACGCCGGGCAGCGGCGCCGGCGCCGGCACGTCGATGGGCGGCGCCGGGATGAAAATCTCCGGCTGCTTAGCCTGGAGCGGCAACGCCTCCGGCGCGCTCTCCGGCTCCGGGCCGAGAGAAACATCGGGATTGAATTTGCTCCTGCGGCGGCGCGGCGCGCTCTCCGGCTCCGGGGCGATCTCCGGCTGCGGCAGATCCTCCAGCAGGAAATCCTCGTCGTCCTCCTCGTCCCGCCGGCCGAACAGCTTCCGGAAGAACGCGACACAATCGGCCAGCGTGATGGAGCTGACCAGCAGGAAGAACAGCAATATCAGCAGCATAACGGCGATCACCGCGCCGACCTTGCGGAACGCGATCAGCAGCAGGCCGCCGAAAATCGCGCCGATCACACCGCCGGAATGCCACCCGGAATGATAATACCGCGACATCGTCGCGCCGGAAAAGAGCGTCCCGGCGTCGAGATAGTCCTGTGTGAAAATATGGATCGCCGCGCAAATCAGGCACACCAGCACAATCCCCTGGAACACCTTGGCGCGCATGGAAACCGGCTGCTTGTCCCGCACGGACAGCACCGCGATGTAAACGAGCAGAAACGGGATAAAAAACGCGCAAATGCCGAACAGGCCGGAGAAAAAGGTCTTGATCCCGTTGCCCAGCACGCCCGACTCGCTGATGCACAGCAGCGCGAACAGCATGATCGCCACGGCGATGGTCACCAGCGCTGCGGTCTGCCGCCGGCGGGCGCGCGCCGCAGCCGCCCGCGCCGCGGCGCGCTGTCTGGCCACTTTGGACGCTGCGGAAGATTTCCGCCCGCCGGCCGTACTGCGCCCGCCTGTGCCGCGGGACGACGCGCCGCGGCCGGACGATGCGCCGCGCGCGGAGGCGGATTTCCCCGCCGAAGTGGATTTTTTTGCAGCCATAGCACCGAAGCTCCCTGTCCCGGCGAAAAATTCAAACAGGGGCCAGCCGCGCCCGCCGGTGCGCGCCCCACTTTCTTCCATCCCACCCGCAGGCGGGTTTCCTCCCCAGTCCGCGCGCTGTCAGCGCCGCGGCGCCGACCATGACGCAATCCTGCGCAAGCCGGGGAAACGTACTGGTAACATATCGATTACTGATTCGCCGCCCGGCCCGACGACAATCTGGCCCGCGACGAAAGCCGCCGTCCTCCCACCGGGCGGGGACAAGCGCCAGCTCCGCCTTGGCGGCTGCCACGGCGCCTTTCCCCCACAGGAACGCCGCGCGGGAGCAACCGGCCCCCAGGGAGGCGGGAACTTGCCCAGACGCTTCCAGCATCTTCCCTGCGCCTCGCGGAATGCCCACACGGGAAAAGCGGACTCCCGCGATGCCGGAGTCCGCGCCGGGATAAAAGGGGCCGCGGTCAAGCTTTGTCCTTTTCAGGCTGCCCGTCGCCGTTGGCTTTGCCTTCTTCGATCATACGGTGCAGGCACTCGATCGCGTCGTGCAGCGAGCCCAGCTGGTCGATCAGGCCCTCGCGCACCGCCGCCTCGCCATCGAGCACGCTGCCCACGTCGAGCACCAGCTCGCTGGTATTCATCATGAAGCCGGTCAGCCGCTCGGCGGAAATATGGCTGTTGCGCGTGATGAAATCCACGATGCGCTCCTGCATTTTCTGGAAATAATAAAACGTCTGCGGCACGCCCAGCACAAGGCCGGACATGCGCACGGGATGGATCGTCATGGTGGCGCTGGGCACGATGAAAGACCGCTTCGCGCTCACGGCCAGCGGCACACCGATCGAGTGCCCGCCGCCCAGCACGATGGAAACCGTCGGCTTCTTCATCCCGGCCAGCAGCTCCGCCAGCGCGAGGCCAGCCTCCACATCGCCGCCCACCGTATTGAGGATGACGAGCAAGCCCTCGATGTCGGGGCTTTCCTCAATGGCGACGATCTGCGGAATGATATGCTCATATTTGGTGGTTTTATTTTGCGACGGCAGAGAATAATGCCCCTCGATCTGCCCCACGATGGTCAGGCAATGAATGGTATGTTCGCCGTTGTTGGTGGTGATGGAACCAAAATCGCGCACCGCATCGGCGCGCGGCTGTTCCGATACCTGCTCCTCACTTTCCTGCCCGGGGGGATTCTGCTCCACGTCCGGCCGCGGCGCGGCAGGCGCGGGGATCTCCGAACGCTCACGATTCTCCAAATTTTCAAAGCGCATCGCTTCCACTTCCTTGCAATCTTTTTGCTGTTAGTGTGCCGCACGGCAAGCAAAAATATGCAGCGCTGGAAATGCACGGAGAATCAATTTATTATAATTCTATTCGCGCGGGTTGTCAATCGGAATTATGTAAATCTCGGACCCCGCCGGGGGCGGATTTTCCGCGAGTGAGCCCGTGTAGCTTCGTTGAGAAACCTCGGGCCCCGCCGGGGGCGGACGCCTTTCGGGACTGCGCTTATACGGTCACGTGCAAAATGGGCGCTTTTCTGCCCGCCGGCGCAGTCCGGCTTTCCTCCAACGCGCAGGGGGCGCGCGGCCGTTCCTGCGCGGCCCGCCCTATCGGGCACAGGGCCGGCAAGGGGGCGCCCCCGCCAGCAGCTATAGGGCGCAAGGCATGTCGGCGGTGGGGGCGGCTGCCGGCGGATCCTTACGGCAGCCACCCTTAAAGCCGGCGCGGGTTGCCTGTGCAGCGCACGCCGCTGTTCGCGCGCCGTCAGGTATTCCTTTGCTTGGCCGGCGTATGCTGCACTTCGTCATACATCACCAGCTCCGACTGGCCCCAATGAAATTCTGCGCCGTCATACTGAATCGGAATATGCACTTCCCCATAAATATAGTATCCGTCATGATCAAACTCGTCCCAGAAATAGCTGCCGCAGTAGCCGATCGCATAATAGCAGAAATACATCTCCCCTGTTTGCTCGTCAATGCAGAAGGTCCCGTCGTTGTCTAGCAGAATACGCTCCTGATTGGTAATCCCCGGATAAATCGCAAAGGATGCGGAATTGGTCTGCGTACGAATCGTCACAACGCCATCCTGCAGCGACTCCGTCGCATAGGAAGGGATCCGGTCGCAATAGGTCTGCCAGAGGAGCGCCGCCTCGCAGCGATCCTCCGTCCAGTCAAGGACATAGAGACTTTCGCACGAAAAGTCCTCTCCGAAATTCAGAATACAGAGCAGCTCCTCCGTCCCGTCATGATCCAGATCGGTCTTGCGGAAAGACGCATCGTTGATCCCAACATCCCCATATAGCTGTGCAGGCTGTATCACATAGATAAAATCGTCATATACCACCAGCACCATTTTGAATTCGTCGTAATAGCATTCATAGGCCGCGGCTTCCACTGTTATTTCCCCATACTGATGCAATGTGTAGAAACGGAAACCGCTTCCCAGCGTCTCCAGCTGGAGCTCGCGAACCTCTGGGTGCGCCTCGTACAGTTTCTCAAGCTCCGTTTTTTCCGGCGGCTGCATTGGCGGCGGATTTTTCGACGAAGTCTGGGGGGCTGGCGTCTGAGATGCGGCCGCAGAAGAAGAATACGACGGTCCGGCCGCCTGCTGGCCGGCCGAAGAGAAATGCGCCGATTCGGCAGGATACGGCTCGGCCGGGGCCGGCTCGCATCCTGCCAGGCAGAAAATGGATACGATCAGCAACATGTAAGAAAACAAAATTTTCATCTTTTTCATACTAATCCCTCCATATTCTTTTTATTTTTGAAAATATTTTTAACTCAATTTTATAATAGTGCAACGCATCCATTTCGTCAACGCAAAAATAGAATAAATTTTTCTTCGAAAATGCTGTTTGCCATCTGGCTCCGCCCCGCGGGGCCCCGCACGGAGCCGATCGTCCGGCAGGGCGTTGAAAAAGCAGCGGCCCGTGCGGGGTATCCCCGTCCGGGCCGTTTCCTTGTTCGGTTTTGATCGTTTTCCTTAACAAGCGCGGTCAATTGCCGCATTCAATGCTGATCTCATTGAACAAAGACAGCAAATCCCCTACCTGCAGCTGCGCCTTCTCTTCACCCGTGCGGTCGAAGATGCATTTTCCTTCATGCATCATCACCAGCCGGTTTCCATATTCCACCGCGAAGCGCAGGTTATGCGTCACCATGAGCGTCGTCACGCCCTTCTCCCGCACGAACCGGTCGGTCAGCTGCATGATGCGCTCGGAGGATTTGGGGTCGAGCGCCGCCGTGTGCTCATCCAGGATCAGCAGGTCGATATCCGTCATGTTCGCGATGACCAGCGCCAGCGCCTGCCGCTGCCCGCCAGACAGCGAGCCGACCTGCACGCGCAGGCGATCCTCCAGGCCCATGCCGCACCGCTCGAGCAGCGTACGGTAATATTCGATCCGGCGGCGGCTGACGGCGGGCGTCAGGCCGTAGCGCCCGCGTTTGCAGTCGGCCAGCGCCATGTTCTCCAGAATGGTCAAGTCGGCGCAGGAGCCCTTCTGCGGATCCTGAAACACCCGGCCGATGAACGCCGCGCGCCGATGCTCCCGCATATGCGTGATGTCCCGCCCGTCAAAAAGGATCTTGCCTTCATCGACGGGCAGAGAGCCGCACAGAAGATTGAGCAGCGTCGTTTTGCCCGAGCCGTTGGAGCCGACGATGGAGACGAACTGCCCCCGCTCGACGGAGAAATTGAAGTGATCGAACAACGTCGTTTCGTCGGGCGTGCCGGCGTGAAAGCGCTTGACAATATCCTGCAACTGGATCACAGCGCCTCTCCCCCTTTCTTGCGGTTGAGCGCATGGGTCGCCACCAGCGCCACGGTCAACAGCGCCGCCATGAGGAAATTGAGCAGCTCGGTGGGGAGCCCAAGCGTCATGGCGATGGTCAGGCAGGCCTTATAGACCAGCGCGCCGAGCACCACCTTGCTGGTCGGGCGCAGGAAGCGCACCTTGCGGAAAATGCTCAGCCCCACGATGACCGACGCGAGGCCCAGCACGACCATCCCCGTCCCCATCTGCAGGTCGGCCGAGCCCTTCTGCTGGGCGATGACGGAACCCGCCAGCGCCGCGAGGCCGTTGCCCAGCGCCAGGCCGATGATGCGGGAGACGCCGGGATTTCGCGCGAGCATCGTGACGTACTGCGCATTGCTGCCCGCCGCGCGCAGCAGCATGCCGGAACGCGTCGTGAGATACCAGTCGAGCAGATATTTCACGATCAGCGCGATGATGAGCACCAGCACGATCGTGCGCAGCTGGAAGGCGCTGCCCGCGATCTGCACGGATTTCGGAATCAGCGTGGTGGGCGCCGTGGAGAAAATCGTCGGGTCGGTGAAGAAATTCGCAACCGTCACGCCGTCCGTCAGGCCGTTGGGGCCCTCCACGCGGGTCCCGGTTTTGACAATGAGCAGGTTGATGGAGATCAGCGACGTCATCACCAGGATACCGCACAGCAGCGGCCGAATCTTGAGCTTAACGTTGAGCAGCCCCGTCACGCTGCCGGCGAGCGCGCCGCAGGCAAACGAAATCAGGCAACACAGCCAGGGATTGACCCCGTGCAGGATCAGCACGCCTGTCACCACCGCGCCGAGCGGCACCGTACCGTCAACCGACAGATCCGGGAAATCCAAAATACTATAGGTGATATAAACGCCGAGCGCCAGCACGGCATAAATAAAGCCTTCTGTCAGCGTCACACGCAATATGCCGAGAAATGCATCCATCTGATCGCCACGCCTTTCCGAACGTCCGGGCGCGCGACGCTGTTTCGCCGCGCGCCCGGATGCCCGTTTGATTGAAGTCATTCGCCGCGGGCCCGCCTGCGGCGGCCCGCGAAATTTACGGCTTACGCCGCCTGCGCCGTCACCTGCTCCGCAGACTGATACTCCGCCGGAACGGCGAGGCCCAGCGCGGTCGCTACGTCAGGATTGACGACGGGTTTGCTGTCCTTGACAAGACCGACCGGCACCGTCGCGGCGTCCTGACCGCCGAGCACTTTCCCTGCGATGGCGCCCGTCTCGCGGCCGAGCGCGACGTAATCCAAACTTTCCGACGCAAGGCAGCCGTTGCGTACCTGCTCGATCTCCGAACCGTACACAGGAATCCCAGCATTGTTCGCCGCATCGAGCACCACGCCGAGATTGTTGACGACGTTGTTATCGTTGAGATTCGTCAAGCAGTCGACCTGGGTGACAAGCGTCGCAGCGGCCTGTGCCACCTCCGAACCGTTCTGCACGCCCTGCGTCACGATCTCAAAGCCGTATTCCGCCGCGTATTGCTGGAACTCCTGAATCTGCGAGCTGGAATTGGTCTCGTTGAAGGTATACAGGATCCCGATTTTCTTAGCGTCGGGCTGGAACGCGCGGATCATCTTGAGCTGCCCCTCGACGTTGAGCAGATCGGACGTGCCCGTGCAGTTGAGCCCCGGCGCGTCGAGCGTAGACACGAGTTTCGCGCTCACCGGGTCCGTCACCGCGCAGAAAACCGTGGGGATCTCCGTGTCGCGGCAGGCGGAGAAGGCCGCCGTTGCGGCGGGGGTCGCGATGCCGATGATGACGTCGTATTTTTTCGCGGCCATCGTCTGCGCGATCTGCGACGCCGTGTCGGAGGAATTGTTCGCGTTCTGGAAATCGATGGTGCAGGTTTCGCCGTCGGTATAGCCCGCTTCCTTGAGGCCCTCCAGCAGGCCCTGGTAGCAGTTGTCAAGGGACGCGTGGCTCGCGTACTGGATGACGCCGATGGTCTTCTTCCCGTCGTCCGGCGCGCTCTGGCAGGAGGCGAAGGCCGCGAGCGTCAGCGCGCCGGCGGTCAGCAGGGAGGCGAATTTGCAAAGCTTTTTCATGAGAGATTTCTCCTTTTCTTCATTCAAAATGGTGTTGGTCAGCGGCGGGCGTTTCTCCCCGCGCGCCATCGCCGCGTCCCGGACAAAACGGGCTGTCGGCCCCGGTATGTCTCTCGCTGCATGTCCCGTTTCCCCCTTTCCGCGAAAAATCAAAATGGCAAAAATAAAACGCCCTCATCCCAACAACTTGGGACAAGAGCGAACTCCTGCGGTACCACCCATCTTCGCCTTTTCTCAAAGGCGCACTCAACGCCGCGCACCGTCATGCGCGCTCCCTTGGTAACGGGCGGAGATCCCGTCTCCCCTAACGCAAAACGCGCTCGGGTCGCCCTCATGAGCCCATTCATCGAGGTCCGCGCTGCCGCAATTGCACCGTCTGCGGCTCTCTGCAAGCGCTTTTCCCTGGATTACTCTCCTCAATCATCGGTTTGGCGATTCATTTTTTATTATTATACGAGGCCCGGCGGATTTTGTCAACCCCTTTTTGTGAAATGCAGCCATGTCTATTTCCGGGCGCGGGCACATATGCTGGATAAAGGAAAAGCGATCGCGCGCACGCGGCGGCCCGGCCGGGCCGGCAGCGCGCAATCCCACAGACCGGCGACAGCCTCGATTTTCTGAAAACGGGTGCGATGAATATGATGAATTACGTCTGGAGCGGCATGCTCCTGCTCTCCATTCTCGGCGGCCTGCTGACCGGGCGCATGGACGCGGTGGCGGCCGCCGCCATGTCCGGCGCGGCGCAGGGGGTGACGCTGTGCCTGTCGCTGGTGGGCATGCTCTGCCTGTGGAGCGGGCTGATGAAGGTCGCGCACGCGGCGGGCGTGACCGCGCTGTTCGCCCGGGCGCTGTCGCCGCTGATTCGGGTGCTGTTCCCGGGAGTCGATCCCAAGGGCAGCGCGGGAGAGGCGCTGTCGATGAGCATGGCGGCCAATTTCCTCGGTCTCGGCAGCGCAGCGACGCCGCTGGGGATCAACGCCATGCGCGAGCTCGCGCGGGACGCGCCGCCCGGCGTCGCCTCGGACAATATGGTCATGCTGGTCGTGCTCAACACCGCCTCCATCCAGCTCATCCCGACGACCATCGCCATGTACCGCCAGGCGGCGGGCAGCAGCGTGCCGTTCTCCATCCTGCCGGCGGTCTGGCTCGCCTCGGTGCTGTCGGTGGCGGCCGGCGTGCTGTGCGCAAAGCTGCTCGCCCGGCGCAAAAGGGGGCGCGCGCATGGATAAGATCGGCAGCTTCGTGCTGCCCGCCGTCATTGCGCTCATTCTCGGCGCGGCGCTGTTTCGCGGCGTGAAGGCCTTCGACCTTTTCCTCGACGGGGCGAAAGACGGGCTGCGCACGGCGGTGGGCATTCTTCCCTCGCTCATCGGGCTTGTGACCGCCATCACCATGCTGTCGGCCTCCGGCGTGCTGGATATGCTCGTGCAGGCCGTCGCGCCCGCGACCAATCTTCTCGGCATCCCGGAGGAAACGCTGCCGCTGGCGCTGCTGCGCCCGCTCTCGGGCAGCGGCGCGCTCGCGGTGTATCAGGACATCATCACCAAGAACGGCCCCGACAGCCCCGTGGGTCTCATCGCCTCGACCATGATGGGCTCGAGCGAAACCACATTTTACACCATCGCCGTCTATTTTGGCACGCTGAAGATCTCCAACATCCGGCACACGCTGCCCGCGGCGCTGGCGGCGGACTTCGCGGGGTTCGTGGCCAGCGTGTTTGCCGTCTGGCTGCTCATGCTGCGGTGACGCGGCGGGGCGGGGCATTGCCTCCCGCGGCGCAGCGGGAAAAAGCGCGGCATGCCGGCGGCGCGCCGCTGTGCAGATTATTGCTGTCAGTCAGGCCTTCACAAGAGGCGCGCCCCCGCCGCTGTGCAGGCACGTTAAACGCGTCGCCCAGAAACAAGCAAAGAGCGCATCCACACAGGGTGCGCTCTTTCCCGCTATCATGGCACAAATACGCCGCTGTCCGGGCCGGCCGGCAGCGTCAATCCCGGCGCTGGCCGCGGATCTTCTCCCAATAGGCCTTGGCCGCCTGTTCGTTTTTGTTGTCACCCGGATGATAATACACCGCGTCGCGCAGCGCGTCGGGCAGGTACTGCTGCGGGCACCAGTGATTGGGGCAATTATGCGGGTAAACATACGTCTGTCCGTGACCGAGCTTGCCCGCGCCCTGATAATGCGAATCCTTCAGATGCGCGGGGATATCCCCCAGCCGCCCGGCGTCGACGTCCGCCAGCGCCGCGTCAATGCTGCAGATGGTGGAATTGGACTTGGGCGCGGTGGCCAGCAGGATCACCGCTTCCGCCAGCGGAATGCGCGCCTCCGGCAGTCCCAGCTGCAGCGCCGCCTCCACGCAGGCGCGCGTGACCACGATGCCCATCGGGTAGGCAAGCCCGATGTCCTCCGCCGCGATGACCGTCAGGCGGCGGCAGATGGACGGCAGGTCGTCGGCCCGGCACAGCCGCGCGAGGTAATGCAGCGCGGCGTCGGCGTCCGAACCCCGGATGGATTTTTGCAGCGCGGAGACGATGTCATAGTGCATGTCGCCGTCCCGGTCATATTTCATGCTGCTGCGCTGCGCCACGTCCCGGGCCGTCTCCATCGTCACCCGCAGCGCGTCGGGCGTGCGCTCGGCCGCGAGGCAGCACAGCTCCACCGCGTTGATGGCTTTGCGCACGTCGCCCGCGCAGGCGACGGAAATATATTCCACGATTTCGTCGGAGACCTCGATCGGCTTGCCGTATTCCTTCTCGCAGAAAGCGAACGCCCGCCGCACCGCGACGGCCACCTCCTGCGGCGTGACAGGACGGAACTCAAAGACCGTCGAGCGCGACAGAATCGCGTTGTAGACGTAAAAATACGGGTTGTCCGCCGTGGAGGCGATGAGGGTGATGTCGCCGTTTTCGATGAATTGCAGCAGCGTCTGCTGCTGCTTTTTGTTGAGATACTGGATCTCGTCCAGGTACAGCAGGATCCCGCCCGGCGCGCCGAGCGTGCCGATCTCGCCGATGACCTCCTTGATGTCGGCGGTGGAGGCCGTCGTGCCGTTGAGCTTATACAGCCGTTTGCCCGCCCGATCGGCGATGATACGCGCGAGCGTCGTCTTGCCGATGCCGGCCGGGCCGTAAAAAATCATATTCGGGATCTGCCCGCTCTCAATGATGCGGCGCAGAATCCCGTTCTTTCCGATCAGATGCCGCTGCCCTACCACGTCGTCGAGCGTGGCGGGGCGCAGGCGGTCCGCCAACGGCGTCATGCCGCCGCCTCCTTTCCGTTTCTTCCGGCCGGGGGCCGCCGGATAGGCCGAGTTTGGTCTTGCAGCCCGCGATCGCCCCCGGGAAAGCGCCGGGGCCGCGGGGCATTTGGAGAGCGGTCAGGCGCTTTGCAGCACCGACCTGCCAGGCCCGCGGGGCGCAAGGGCCATTTCATCCCGATGAGGGAAAGCGCCGGGATCAGGATGCCAGGCCCGCGGGGCACACGGGTCATTCCCCCAGGAAAAAGGCCAGCGCCTTTTGAATGTATGCATCCCAGAAATCCCAGTCGTGCCGGCCCGGCCCTTCGTCATAGGTATACGCAAAGCCGAGCGCGTCAAGCCGCCCGCGGAACTGGCGGTTCTCCTCATAGAGGAAATCCTCCGTCCCGCAAGCGAGATACACCCGCGTGCGCGCCTCTGCCGGCAGCTGCATCTGCTTGTGCGCGAGCAGGGAAAGATCGCACTCCGGCGGCTCGGTCTGCGCGTCGCCGACCACGCTGTCCACCAGCTTGTGCCGCTGCGGGTCGTCGCCACGGCGCGCATTCTGCACCGGCGTGATGGCGGCGGACAGCCCGGCGCAGGCGGCGAACTGCCCGGGCTGCCCGAGCCCCAGCTTCAGCGCGCCGAAGCCGCCCATCGACAGCCCGGCGACAAACGTGCCCGCCCGCGCGGCCGTGACCGGGAAGGTGCTGCGGATGAAATCCGGCAGTTCCCTGGCGATGTACGAGCCGTACATCCCCCCGTGTACCATATCGCAATAAAAGCTCAGCTGCGCGTCCGGCATCACGACCGCGAGAGAATAGCGCGCGGCATATTGCTCGATGCGCGTGTTGCGCAGCCATGAGGTATGGTCGTCGGACATGCCGTGCAGCAGATACAGCACCGGGAAGCCGCCATCGGGCGTCTGCTCCCGGTCGGTTGGCATGAGGATGTTGACCCCGGTGTTCATGCCGAGGAAATGGGAGCGCAGGGTCGTCTGAAACAGGGCCATGGGCCTCTCTCCTTTCTTCCAGCCGCCCGCGGCCGCAGGCGGGGCGCAGGCGGCATCGCGGCCGGGCCAGCCGGGCCGGAACGCAGCGCGCCGGGCCTCGCGGCGCAACGCTGCCCCGCAGCGCCCGGCGCCGCTCTCCATCCGGCGGGAGGCACCGCCGGCGCGCCTCCGGCCGCCGCGGCGTCTCCCGCACGCAGTATCATTAATTCAGTACAGCGGATATTCCTCGCAGATGGCCTGCACCATGCCGCGCACTTCGTCCGCGCTGGCCTCGAAATCCGTCGCCGTGCGGAAAATGCACTCCGCGATCTTGTCCATATCCTTCTCTTTGAGTCCGCGGCTCGTGACCGCCGGGGTGCCGATGCGCACGCCGCTGGTGACGAAGGGACTCTGCGGGTCGTTGGGAATGGCGTTTTTATTGACGGTGATATACACCTCGTCCAGCCGGTGCTCCAGCTCCTTGCCGGTGATGCCCATGTTGCGCAGGTCGACGAGCATGAGGTGGTTATCCGTGCCGCCCGTCAGCAGCGAGAAGCCGCGGCGCACCAGCCCGTCCGCCAGCGCGGCGGCGTTCTTGACGATCTGCGCCTGATAGGTCTTAAATTCCGGGGAAAGCGCCTCGCCCAGGCAGACGGCCTTCGCGGCGATGACGTGCATCAGCGGGCCGCCCTGGCTGCCCGGGAAAATGGCCTTGTCGATCTTCTTCGCCAGCTCCTCGCGGCACAGGATCATGCCGCCGCGCGGGCCGCGCAGCGTCTTATGCGTGGTGGTGGTGACAACGTCGGCATAGGGCACGGGGCTCTGATGCAGGCCCGCGGCGACGAGGCCCGCGATGTGCGCCATATCGACCATGAAATAGGCCCCGACCTCTTTGGCGATCTTGCCGATGCGCTCGAAATCGATGGCGCGCGGATACGCCGAAGCGCCCGCGACGATGAGCTTCGGCCGGATCTCCCGGGCCTGCGCCTCCATCTTGTCGTAATCGATCCGGTGCGTCTCGTCGTCCACGAGATACGGCACAAAGTGATACAGCACGCCGCTCATGTTGACCGGGGAACCGTGGGTCAGGTGCCCCCCGTGCGCGAGGCTCATGCCCATGACGGTGTCGCCCGGCTGCAGCAGCGCGAAATACACGGCCAGGTTCGCCTGCGCCCCGCTGTGCGGCTGCACATTGGCATGCTCGGCGCCGAAGAGCTTCTTCGCGCGCTCGATGGCGATGTTCTCCACCACGTCGACGCATTCGCAGCCGCCGTAGTAACGCTTGCCGGGGTAGCCCTCGGCATATTTATTGGTCAGCACGCTGCCCATCGCGGCCATGACCGCGCCGGAGACAATATTCTCCGAAGCGATCAGCTCGAGATTCCGCCGCTGGCGCGCCAGCTCCCGGCCCATCGCTTCGCCGACCTCGGCGTCAAATTTCGAAACAAAGCCGATGCTGTCCATCAGTTCCATATTCATTCTTCATCCCTGGCCTTTCCTGCGTTAGCAAATGATAGTTTATTATACAACACTTTCCCTGCTTCGGCAAGGGTGCCAGCGTCGAATTCTGTCAGAATTGATTGAAAAAATCGCCGCGATGTGCTATGCTGGGAATATATTGCAGCGGGCAAGCATCGGCGCGCGCCCCGGCAGCCGCGGCGGGCGCCGCCCCCGGGCGGGAAGCCGCGTCCTCCGCCCCGCCCAAAATAGCGGAATTTTTTCTCTCCCTCAGCGCCGGGAACCCCCGCGGGAGGGAGGCCGCGCGCCGGCCGGCGGCGCACGCGCGGCCCGCATTCCCCGCCGGAGAAACGGAGCTTTCTCATGACCAAGAAGGAACGTCTCGCCATCATCCTCGAGCGGCTCGCCGCGCGGTATCCCAACGTCGCCTGCGCGCTGGAAGCGCAGGAGCCCTATCAGCTGCTCATCGCGGTGCGCCTGTCCGCGCAGTGCACCGACAAGCGCGTCAATATGGTCACGCCCGCGCTGTTCGCGCATTTCCCTTCGGTGGAGGCCTTCGCCAACGCCGACGTGACGGAGATCGAGGAATATATCAAATCCTGCGGGCTTTACAAAACCAAAGCCAAAAGCATCAAGGAGATGTGCACCGACATCCTCACCCGGTTCGGCGGGCGCGTACCCGACACGATTGAGGAGCTCACGACCCTCTCCGGCGTGGGGCGCAAGACCGCGAACCTCATCGTCGGCGATGTTTACGGCAAGTCGGCGGTGGTCGTGGATACGCATTTCATCCGCTTATCCAACCGCATGGGGCTGACGAAATCGGACAACCCCGTCGTCATCGAGCGGGAGATGCGCCGCCTGCTGCCGCCCGAGGAAAGCATGAAATTCTGCCACCGCATCGTGTGGTTTGGCCGGGAACAGTGCCCCGCGGCGCGCCCGCTGTGCAGCACCTGCCCGCTGGCCGACGTCTGCCCCAAGGTGGGCGTGACGAAAAGCCGCTGACCGGCGGGCGCCAGCCGGCTCGCCGATGAAACGGAGCTCGGCCGCAGGCGTTTCGCGCAAAAGGCGCGCCCGTGTTTTGTGCTTGGCCCGTGTTTTTCCCGTTGCAGCCCCATGGACCGCGCAGCGGACGGATGCGAAAAACGCAGTCACCCGCGGCGGGTGGTTCTTTGTTGCGCCCCGCCGCCTGAAAGCAGAAAAAAGAACGAGAGCCGGGAGACGTTTGCGGGCGTCCCCCGGCTCTCGCCGCCTGTACGCGAACGCGGCTTCGCTGGCTTCAGAGATATTTTTTCATTTCCTCGATGTTTTTCTGCTCCGTCTGCACGAGCTTCTCCGCCAGCGCCTGCGTCTGCGGATCGGTCAGCGGCAGCTCTTTGCGGTGCTTCGTGATCTCCACCACGCCCATGGTGCTGCCCTGGATCATCATCCGGGCCATGTTGGAAGGCGTCTTGTCCTTCATGGTGTTGATCTTGAGCATCAGGCTGGAGGACATCTTGGCATAGCCCGGGATGTCGGATGCGGTGACGCCCTTTTTCTGCGAAAGGCTCTGCGCGCTGTCGACAATGTTCTGGTATTCCGTCAGCTGGGTCTCCAGCGCGCGGCGGAACGGAATGTCGTCGGTGATCTTGATGAGCTGGGTGATGGTTTCCGTCCCCATCTGCGCGTTCTGATTGATGAAGCTGAGCAGCTGTTCGTCCTGTTGCAGCATGAAAATGCCTCCTTCTGGTGATGAAATCTCCCTGTTAGGATGCCGGATTTCCACGCTGTTTATGCATCACGCGGGTTACGCCGCTTTGCCGCGCAGGATGGGCGAGATTTTCTTATAGATCAAAAACGTCAGCAGCACGCTGCACAGCCCCTTGCCGAACGTGAAGGGAAGATTGAACACAAGCAGCGCCTGCCAGAGATTCTGGATGCTGGGCAGGATGGTCTGGTACATGCCGAGGATCGCCTCGGTGGGCATACCGATCTGGCCATAGAGCGGATAAACGATAAAATAATTCGTCAGCACGCCGCCCGCCGCCATGGCAAGCGCGCCGACCAGCGACGCCAGCAGCGCGCTGCCCCGGCCTTTATGCCGGCGGTAAATCAGGCCAGCCGGCAGCACAAACAGCGTGCCCAGCAGAAAATTGGACAGCTCCCCCACGCCGGCGGTCGAGGTAAAAAACAGATGGATCAGATTCTTGAAAAAGCAGACCGCCACGCCGCTGAGCGGCCCGAGCGAGAACGAGGCCAGCAGCGCCGGGAAATCCGAGAAATCCAGCGACAGGAACGACGGCATGAACGGCAGCTTGATGGTGAAAAACATCAGCACCGTCCCGACGGCGGAGAGCATGGCGATCATCGCGATGCGCCACAGATGCAGATAACTTTTGTTGACCATGGGAAAAACCTCACAATGCAGAAAATTTTCAGGCTTGTGAGAAGCGCGGCCCGCGCCAAAAAACAAAACCGCCCTGTCTGCCGCAGCAAACAGGGCGGATCTTCCTCGCAAGAAGCCGCTGAACCTTCTTCCATCCGGACTCACGCACGTCGTGCGGTCACCGTCGGTCCTGGATTCCAACCAGCGTCAGCTTTCGCTCGCGGACTCGTCGCTCAAGGCGCTTCACCGCCGGTGGGGAATTGCACCCCGCCCTGAATTGAGTCCAGTATACGCCGTGCGCGCAGATTTGTCAACAGCAAATCCGAAGAGCGCCGACGCCGCGCCGGCCAATCGGGGGACTGGCGAGCGCCGCCCCAGGCCGCACGGCCAGGCGCGGCCGAATGCCGCGGGGCTCAAAGCTGGCGCTGCCGGATCAGGCACGGCCAGCCTCGCCCGAAAACCGTATCCATGCAGGCGCGGAGCGGGTTAGAAAAAGATCGGGCAAAATCGCGGCCTGCCGACCGCATCCATGCAGGAAAAGCGGGGGACGCGCGGGCCGGCGCGGCCCCGCCGGAGAACGGCCGCACAGGCGGGATGGGCGCGGCCCCGCCGGAGAACGGCCACGCGGGCGGGATGGGCGCCCCATTGTCGGCCGCTCCCCGGTCTTATCCGCAACGGCCGCGCAGGCAAAAGCCGGCCCTTTTCGCCGCGCGCCGCCGGCCTTGTCAACCGGCCGGCGGCCTGTCAGCCGCGCGGCTCGCGGTTGATCAGGCTGCGGCTGCCCCAATAGGTCATGGCAAAATACGCGCCGTAGATCACCACGAGGAAAAACGCAGTGGCAACAAGGCTGGGAGCAATCTCCACCTGCCCGAATTCCAAAATGGCTTTGTGCGCGGCGGCCAGCCCCGCGACCGAATGCACCACAGCGAGCGCCAGCGGCAGCAGGAAATACGCGAGAATCTGGCGCAGCAGCGCACGGTTGCGCATTTTCCGGTCGGCGCCGAGCTTGCGCAGCAGGTCGTAGCGCGCCTGGTTGTCGGCCGTCTCGGACAGCTGCTGCACCGCCAGAACGGCTGCGCTGGCGATCATGAACACAAAGCCCAGGTAAATGGCGAGAAAGGCCACCATCGCTTTGTCGGAAAGCGCGTCGGCATAGATGTCCTGCTTGCTGTCACAGCGCAGGAACGCGCAGTCCACCGTCGTTTCCTGGTAACGGTCCAGCGCGCGCTGCACGCCGGCGGCCGCAGCCTCATCCGTACACTGGAGATTGAGCATCTGCTGGCGCACCTGCAACCCCTGCGTGCGCGCGTCCTCAACGACAAACACGATGCCGCCGAAATACATGTTCGTGAAAGCAAGCGGCTCCACTGTCCCGGAGGGGCGCAGCGCCGTCTCGCCCAGCGACACGGAAAGGTTCTGGTCCCGGAATTGCGAAGCGAAGGCACGCAGCGTTTCATCCTGGAAAACGATGTGATATTCCCCCGCTTCCAGCGGCTGGGCTTCCTTTCCCTGCAGCGCGCACAGCGCTTCATATTCCGAAACGCCCAGAAAATACAGCGGCGACCCGCTGACATCGGTGGACAGAATGGAAAAATCAAGATCGTAATCCCCATAGCGCCCGCCCTGCGCGTCCAACACGTGCAGCGCGCATTCCGCATGGCGCGCAATCCCCGGATCGCTCCGCAGGCTGTCCGGCAGGTTCTCCCAGATGGGCGCGGCATCGTCTTTTCCTTCGCGATAAAACGCGTTCAGCGTCAGGTCATAGGGCGCAGACTGCCGCAGGTGCTCCGACAGGATGTCCTGCGCGCTGTAGCCCGTGGAGAAAATCACAATCACGACCAGCAGCGTCAGGCACACCACCGACAGGGAGACGAAATTGGTATTGATCCGGCTGCTCAGCTGCCGCAGCACAAACAGATTGAGTCCCTTGTAATACAGTTTCTTCCGCCGCTGGATCAGGTGAAGCAGCAGGCCGGACAGCGAAAAGAAGAACAGCAGCGTTCCCGCCGCGCCAAGCACGAGCGAGAGCGTCGTCTGCGCGTCCACCTCGAGCAGCGAATTGCGCAGAATCAGCGTATACGCGCCGGCCAGCAGCGCGAGCGACAGCGCGAACAGGGCCGCGCACAGCGGCAGACTGCGCAGGCGCGGCGTCTCGTTCTTGCGCCCGCCGGAGAGCAGGTCGATCAGGCGCACCTTCCCCACCACCAGGGTGTTAAACACCGCCACCACGACGAACACAACCGCAAAATAGACGATGCTTTTGCCCGCCGCAGGCAGAGAGAACAGAAATTTATATCCCGTCAGGTCGGCTTCAAACAGGTTGGCCGTGAAAACCGACATAAACAGCGAGCCAAAGACGCCGAGCAGCAGCCCCGCGCCGAGCGCCGCCAACGCCAGCAGCGAAGTTTCCAGCAGCAGGACAAGCGAAACCCGCGCGCGCGTCATGCCGAGCGTGAGATACACGCCGAGCTCTTTTTTCCGCCGCCGGAGGAAGAAGCCGTTGGCATAGACGATCAGAAAGCCAAGGATCACAGCGACGAACAGCGAGATATATTGCAGCAGCTCGCCGATGGCCGTCATCGCCTGGTCGGCGCTCTCCGTGATGTGCATGATCTCCCGCTGGGTGTAAATCGAGCCGAACATATAAAACACGCTCACGCCCAGCGTCAGGGTGAGAAAATAAATCGCATAGTCGCGCAGGCTCTTGCAGAGATTTTTGAACGCGAGCTTAATCAGCATGCAGATCGCCTCCCAACAGCGCGACGACCTCCATGATCCGGTCGAAAAATTCCCGCCGGCTCTGCTCGCCGCGCAGCAGCTGTGTGAAGATCTTGCCGTCCTTGATAAACAGGATCCGCCTGCAATAG
The DNA here is from genome assembly GCA_904420005.1 of Candidatus Tabaqchalia intestinavium. GTDB lineage: Bacteria > Bacillota > Clostridia > Oscillospirales > CAJFTT01 > Tabaqchalia > Tabaqchalia intestinavium. Next base: position 57,028 of record CAJFTT010000021.1, read on the forward strand.
CTCGCGGTGAAAGCGTCGTGCGTGACCATGAGGATGGTCGCGTGCATCTGCTCGTTGAGCGTGCGGAAGCTCTGCATAAGCAGGCGGGCGGACTTGGAATCCAGCGCGCCGGTCGGCTCGTCCGCCAGCACAAGGCTGGGGTTCGTGACGATGGCACGGGCGGCGGCCACCCGCTGCTGCTGTCCGCCGGAGAGCTGATAGGGATATTTCTCCAGCACCTCCCCGATGTCGAGCAGCGACGCGACTTTCCGCACGCGCGGTTCAATCTCCCCGGCGGGCGTGCCGAGGATCGTCAGCGCGAGGGCGATGTTCTCAAACGCCGTCAGCGTGTCCAGAAGATTGAAATCCTGGAAAATAAACCCCAGCTTCTCCCGGCGGAACCGGGCGAGCGCCGTCGGCTTCATGGCCGTGACGTCGCTGCCGTCGATGAAAATATGCCCCGCGGTGGCGGAGTCGATGGTCGAGACGCAATTGAGCAGCGTGGTTTTCCCGCTGCCGGACGCGCCCATGATGCCCATAAACTCCCCCTGGCCGACCGAGAAGCTCACGCCGTCGACGGCTTTGGTAACGTTGCCCCGCGCGCCGTAATATTTCTCGAGATTCTCCACCTGCAAGACTTCCTGCATAAAATTCCCTCCTGACGCCCTCGCGCAGCCGGGACGCTGCGCGGACGGTATTCCCCGCCGGACCGCCGCAAGCGCGCGGCGGCCGCCTTCTTCCCGGCGCGGGCCCGCCGTCGCGCAACGAAGCAGGCCCGCCCCACGGGGTACCCCCAGTATAAAATAATTCGCCTGCCGCAGCCATGCATTTGGCTGACGGCAAACGAACAGTTTTGTCACCCAGACGCTGGGGCCGCGGCAGATCGGACGGCCGCTCGCCCCGGCGCACCCGGCGGCGCGCCTCTCCGGCGCCGCTTTCCCTCCGCCGCGGGGGCCGGATCTGTATGCGCAAGGCCCGGCCGCAGCGGCACAAGTCAAGTTTTTCCCGGGGCGGCCGATTTTATGTCTTTCCGCTCCATCCTGTACAGGCATCCGCGACCCGCAGCGGCGAGCGCCGCCCTGCCGCGCCGTCAGGCGACGCGGGGCCGGCGCTCGGGGTCGCTTCCTGCGCGGCGTCGCTTTCCCCGGCTCGGGGCGTTCTTGCATCTCGTAGGATTTGAAATAGGTCCTGAACGCGCGCCCGCCGCGGTTGGAGCGTCTCCCCTGCCCGCGCCGCGCCAATTGAATTTTCCATATTACTTGAACATCGTGGTTCGCATTTCCTCGGCCCGCGCCGCGTCAGTCCTGCAGAAGCGACCGGCTGTCCTTGGGGAACGCGATGGTCATCGTCGTCCCCTCTCCCGGCGTCGAGGCGGCGGTCAGCTGCAGATGCAGCTTCCGGCAGAGCCGACTGCAAAGGTACAGGCCGATCCCCGTGGATTTCCCGCGGCGCCGGCCGTTTTCGCCGGTGAAGCCCTTATCAAACACGCGCGGCAGATCTTCCGGCGGGATACCGGCGCCGTTATCGCGCAGCTGCAGCAGCACCGCATCCCCGCTCTCCCGCGCGCAGAAAGTCAGCCGCGGCGTGCCAGCGGTATACTGCAGGCTGTTGGCGATCAGCTGCCCGAGGATGAAATCCAACCATTTGGGGTCGCAGTACACCGTCTGCTCCAGCCCGTCAAACTGCAGCTGCGTGTTGCGCGCGATGAGCGAGCGCGCGTGCTTTTTCACCGCCGCCTTGACGAGCGTGTCGAGCCGCAGCTCCCGCACGCTGTAATCCTGCTCCACATGCACGCTGCGCGCGTAATACAGCGCCTGCTCGACGTAGCGCTCAATCCGTTCCAGCTCTTCGCGAAGGCTGTCGGCCAGTTCGCCGGGATGATTCTCGCACAGCAAATCCGCGCAGGCGATGGGGATCTTGACTTCATGAATCCACGCCTCGATATATTCGTGATATTCCGCCTGGCGCTGCCGCAGCGCGGCAAGCTCGTCCTGTGCGGCCTTGCCCGTCTGGCGCAGCACGTCGCAGAGGATCTCCCCTTCGGCGAAATCGGGCGTTTCCAGCACCAGCGCGAGATATTGTTTCTGATCCAGGCGCTCCAAAGACGCGGCCAGCGCGCGGTAAAACCGGCGCTTGCGGAAAAACTCGGCCATGAGCCCAGCCGCGGAGACAGCCAGCAGGCAGGCGCCGAAAAACGCGACGCCCGCCGCCGGAAAATGCAGGCCGATCAGCAGCGCCACAAGCAGCGCGACCATCCCTGCCTGGCAAAGGAGGAACGTCCATTTATCTTTCAGAAACGCACGCAATCTCATATTTGATACCCCTGTCCGCGTTTGGTCGTGATGAAATCCGCCGCGCCGATCTCCTCCAGCTTGCGGCGCAGGCGGTTGACGTTGACGGTCAGCGTATTGTCGTCGACGAACACGTCCGATTGCCACAGCGCCTGCATCAGCTCGTCCCGGGAGACAATCCGCCCCGCATGACGCAGCAGATAGGAGAGGATCTTCTGCTCGTTCTTGGTCAATTCCGTCTCGCGTCCCGCATAGGCCGCTCTGCCCTGCGCGGCGTGCAGCGTCACGCCCTTATACTGCGCACGGTCGGCGTCCGGTTTGCCCGCGCGCTTGAGCACAGCGGCGATGTGCGCGAGCAGGATCTGCGGGTGATAGGGCTTCACGATGAAGTCGTCCGCACCCAGCTGCATGCTCATCAGCTCGTCGAGCTCCGTGCTGCGGCTGGTGACGACGAGCACCGGGACATCCGAATGCCGGCGGATCTCCCGGCAGACGCCATACCCGTCCTCGCCGGGCAGGTTGACGTCCAGCAGGATCAGATCCGCCCCCGCTGCCAGCGCGCGGCGCGCCGTGTCCTCGAATTCCTCCTCAAACGTGCATCGATAGCCCTCCCGCTCGAGCAGCTTCACCAGCTCGCCGCGCAACTTGCCGTCATCCTCGATGAGATGAATATGCATGCCCTGCATGGCCTCCTTTTTCCGTTGTCTGCCGCGGGCGGGTCCCCGTCACGGCCCCCACCGCGCAGCGCACGCCCGGGAGGCCGGCTGCGGCGCAATCGGCCCTTCGTTTCACGCCGCGCCGCCCGTTTCCGAAGCGCGCCGCCGGTCCCGCCCCCGCCGCCAGCGCTCTTTTGTGCTTATTATACCACACGCCGCGCCGCCCGCCAACCGTTGCGAACCGAAGTCGCCGGCAAACGGCGGGACCGGCCAAATGCCGGAGGGTCAGCCCCGCTGTCTCCCGGAAGGGAGCAAGCTGCAAACTGGAACAGCCGCGCATCGGCCCGGCCCCCGCCCAAGCCCAGGCGCTTTTCTGCATATAAAAAGCAGGAGGACGAAACGCCGTCCCCCTGCTCGTGTCCTATGGAATTGCGCCGTGTGGGATTTCACTGCACCAGGACGACCGAATCACGCAGCATCTGCGCATCAAGCCCAAACTGGCCGTTCATCTCTTCGATCAGATCAATGGTAAATGTAATCGATTCCTCCACATCCATCCCCTGGCTGAGGCAAACCGGTATCGTAGAGGAAAACACATACCGATTCGTGAAATCGGCGATTTCGCTTTCAAAACCGATGACGTTCTGCACACCCTTGCTCTTGAGCAGCGTGGCGAGATTGTCGGCCTGGGCGCCGCCCTCCGCGCTGCCGTTGGCCGCCAGAATCACCAGCTTCACATGAGACAGCGCATTGTCCGGCAGCGCTTCGATCTCGCTGAACAGGAGCATATCCTGCAGGTTCTGAGAAGCCCCGTTCAATGCCAACAACGATGTCTGAAAATCCAGCTCCCAGGCGGAATACCGGAGAAGCACCCAATAAGAAGAATTCTGCAGATCTTCCAGCAGCGCCGTCTTAGTCGTAGTGGTCATCGCATTAATTTCGGAACAGCCGAGGTTGTCTGAATTAAGGTTCGCAAATGAGTTATATACCATGTCTGCGTTGTTTTGTCCCAGTCCGCTGACACAGGCGCTGTAATCATTCCACGTGAACAGGAATTCCTTCTCGTCCTCCGCTGCAGCGGCCGGCACCGCCGCGATTCCCACCGCCAGGGCTGCCGCCATGACGACCGACAGGATCTTTTTCTTCAGCATATCCTTTTCTCCTTTTCATGAAATCCGCTCGAGCTTTATCCATATATTACCATTTTAGGTATTTTTTGTCAATTGCGATCTTGTACCAAAAATTCGATGGAATTTTGGTGAAAACGCTAAATATAGCAGATATGAATCAGAACAGATTGTTCTATTTTGCCAATTTCCGACCTGTTGCCTGCCGTCTTGCGGCGCCCTATATACAAAAGAAAGCGGACGCTGGAAAACCAACGTCCGCTCTCTTTCTCTTCCCCGTTGCCTGCGGTTTCATTCCTGGATACCGGGAATCTTCGGGAGCGAATCAAAGCCTTTTTGCAGCTCTTCGTCCGAGGGGATATGGTCGACCATACGCTTCTCCAGATAAGCGGAATACGCCGTCATATCGAAATATCCCGTCCCCGTCAGGCCGAACAGGATGGTCTTGGCTTCGCCCGTCTCGCGGCAGCGCAGCGCCTCATCGATCGCGGTGCGGATGGCGTGCGCGGATTCCGGGGCCGGCAGGATGGTTTCCTGCTTGGCGAACAGCACCGCCGCCTCAAATACGCGCGTCTGCTCGACGGAAACGGCCTCCATATAGCCGTCGTGATACAGCTTCGACAGGACGGGAGACATGCCGTGATACCGCAGGCCGCCCGCGTGGTTGGGGGACGGCATGAAGCCGGAACCGAGGGTATACATCTTGGCCATCGGGGTGATCTTCGCGGTGTCGCAGAAATCATAGGCATAGCGGCCGCGCGTGAAGGACGGGCAGGACGCCGGCTCGACGGCGATGATGCGGGGATCGGCTTTGCCGGTGAGCTTGTCGCGCATGAAGGGAGCGATAAGGCCGCCGAGGTTGGAGCCGCCGCCCGCGCAGCCGATGATGATGTCGGGGTATTCGTCGATCATTTCCATCGCGGTCATGGATTCCAGGCCGATTACCGACTGGTGCAGCAGGACCTGGTTGAGCACCGAGCCGAGCACGTAGCGGCAGCCCGGCGTCGTGACGGCCTTCTCCACCGCTTCCGAAATCGCGCAGCCCAGGCTGCCGCCCGTCTCGGGATTCTCCGCGAGGATCTTGCGGCCGGCTTCGGTGGTGTTGCTGGGGCTGGGAATGACGTCGGCGCCGAACGTCTGGATCACCGCCTTGCGGAAGGGCTTCTGCTCGTAGGAAACCTTCACCATATACACCGTCAGCGGCAGGCCGAAGAAGGAGCAGGCCTCCGCCAGCGCGGTGCCCCACTGTCCGGCGCCCGTTTCCGTCGTCAGGCTGGTCAGGCCCTGCTCCTTGGCGTAATAGGCCTGCGCCACGGCGGAGTTGAGCTTATGGCTGCCGGAAGTATTGTTGCCCTCGAACTTGTAATAGATCTTCGCCGGGGTATCCAGCGCCTTCTCGAGATTATAGGCCCGGATGAGCGGCGACGGACGGTACATTTTGTAAAATTCCAGTATTTCCTCGGGAATGTCGACAAAGCGCGTCTCGTTGTCCATCTCCTGATGCGCCAGCTTCTCGCAGAAAACGGGATACAGATCCGCTTCCACCGCCGGCTTGCCCGTGGCGGGATTGATCATCGGATCGGGCAGCTGCTTCATGTCGGCGCGCAGGTTGTACCATTGCCGCGGAATCTGGTCTTCGGTGAGGTAAATTCTGTGGGGAATGTTTTTCATGGGGATCCGCCTCTCTTTTTTGAAATTTTATCGCCAATTCCCGCAGCAAACGGAAATCTTTGAACGCCCTGCCCGCGCGCGGCCGTCGTGGATTTCGCAGCGCTTCGCCAAAAACAAAAAAGCCCTTGTCTCAGTTTCCACTGGGACAAGGGCTGTCGTTCAGCTCCTGCGGTACCACCCAAATTGACGCGCCCCTTTCCGGACGCATCCGCTCCGCTCCGCGCACCATCATGCGCGCTTCCTTGGTAACGGGTGAAGCTCCCGTCGGGCACTACTGCGCATTCCTGCGGTTCGTCCCGCCCTCCTGAGTCCATTCAGCCGCCCCGCCCCGCTGCCTCGCACCAACCGGCAGTTCTCTGAACCGGGCAAACAGGAAGCTTACTCTTCTCAGTCATCGGTTTTGTTTGATTGGGCTTATTATAACGTCGTTTTCGCCCCTTGTCAAGAGTTTATTTTCAAAAATCAAAACCACTTATTTTTGCGGAAGAGGAACACGCACAGCCCGACGGTCAGCACGCTGACCGCGATCACCAGCGGATACCCCCAGGGGCTCTGGTATTCCGGCATGTTGAAATTCATGCCGTACCAGCCCGCAATGAGCGAAAGCGGCAGGAAAATGGCCGTCAGCACAGTAAAGACCTTCATGGTCTTGTTCAGGCTGATGTCCACCTGGGACTGGTAGGCTTCGCGGATCTGGGTGACGTATTCCGTCTGGGCCGAGACGCTTGCCAGCAGCCGGGAGGCGCGGCTTTTCTCGATTTTCAGCAGCTTTGCAGCACGCGTGTCCAGCAGCTTGTTTTCGTTGAGCAGCAGATATTCCATCGTCTCGATCAGCTGCGTATAATACCGCGAAAGATGCATCAGACGGCGGCGCAGCATGATAATACGCCGGACGTAATCCCCGCGCTGCCGCTCGACGATGATCTCCCGCTCCAGCTGCATGATGCGCTCTTCCTGCCGCTCCAGCGCAGCACGGTCGCCGTCGAGAATCTGCTCAAACAGCCGGGCAAGAATCCTGCCAAAGCTCTCCGCCGGCGCGTCCGCCTGCCGGCAGAGGCGCGTCTCGAGCGTGGCGCGGTAGGCTTCGTCGCCGCAGAAAAGAACCAAATCGTCCTCCATCAGGAAAATATGCAGCACGCTACCGGAGTCCTCGGCCGCCACGGGGCCGTCCGCCACGCGCACGCACAGCATATCCAGCCCCTCATGGCTCTCGAATCTTGGATACGGATTCTCCAGCGCGCGCTGCAGCAGGGTTTCCGGGATCCCTGTCTCCACTGCCGGATCCGGCGCTCCGCCCTTCGCAGGCCGATCTGCCGGCGCGCCCAGCAGCCAGAGCGTTTTTTCCCCCGGCACGTGCGGCGCATTCTCCGGCACGGCGGCGAGGCCCGCCGTGTCCAGTCGATACCGCATTTGCATCCACCTCCATCCGCTTCCTGCCCCGATCGGGCGCAGTTGTGCTTCAAACTGTCCGGAAAGGCCATGGACATCCGGAACGGATCCGCGATCTTTCCTTTTCTCTTATCGTACCGCTTGGAAAAAGAAATTGCAAGCCGCCAGGCGAATATTTTTGCAGCGTCCGCACCTCGCGGTTCCCCCGCCCGCGTTCTCCCTTTGCGCCGGCTGAACCGGCGCAAAGGGCCTGCCGCCCGTTTCCCGGCGGCAGGCCCTTTGTCGTGTTTTTATGCATCCGGCCGTCGATTTTCCCGCATCGGCTTGCACGCGCGGCCGGGCGCGTGGTACGATAGCGGCGCAGCCCGCTTTTCAGTTGGAGCGCAGCTGCAGCGTCACCTGCTCGCCTGTGTTGGTCTTGCAGGTTTTCTCCGTTTCCTCGCCCTTGGCGGAGATGGTGACGTCGAACGTGCAGCTGCCGATCGGCAGGCCGGAAATATGCGCTTCCGTCACGCCCTGCGGCAGGCGCGGACGGAACGTGACCTCGCCGTCCTCCACCTTCGCGCCGAGAATGCAGTAGTAGATCAGCGACAGATACGCCGTGGCGCTCCAGGTTTGGTGCGTGCAGGAGCCCCACTCTCCGATGTGCCCGTCGGCATATTCCTGCAGGCCGCCGTAAGGCTTGCCCGTTTCGGGATGGTAGATCTCATGGAATTCCCCGTTCTCCACAGCGCGCTCTGCCAGCAGGCGCAGCTCCTTCTCGTATTTGTCCTCGAAGCCCGTCTCGAAGGCCGCGCGGGCGAAGAAGCCCTGCACATGCGGCCAGATCAGGCCCGCATGCCGGCCGTAATTGCCCAGGCGGGTATACCGCTCAAAGCAGGGCCAGACGCAGGCGACGCCGCCCTCGGTGACCTGTGCGTTCTCCATGACGCGGCGCGCGCGGCCCGCGTCGGCCACGCCGAACAGGATCGCATAAGCGATCCCCATCCCTTCCTGGAAGTCGCATTCCTCCGCCATATAATCATAGCTGCCGATCTCTTCATTCCAGAAGCGGTCGTTGATGGCCTTTCTGAGCGCTTCGCCCTTCTTGCGGAAGCTGCCGCCGTCCATGCCCATCGCCTCGCACAGCTCGGCGCATACGACATACGCGCGATAATAGCAGCAGTTGGTCGACAGGGTGAACATCGGCACGCCGTGCCCCTTTTTCGGCACCATGCGGCGGTTCTCCCGGCGGGTGGGCCAGTTGGCGATGCCGGAATGGTTGGTGTTGGCGTATTTGTCCGGATAAGCCGAGACGCCGTCGCCATAGACCGCCGCGCCGCGGAACAGGCCGCGCTCCTTGTCAAATTCCTCGTCCTCGAGCAGCGCCAGCGTGTTGGCGATGGCCTCGCGCGCCGTCGAACGGAACGCCACGTCGCCCGTCACTTTGAGGTACTGGTCCGCGCCCTGCGCCCACAGGATGCAGTCCCAATATTCCCCGCCGATGCGCACCTTGCCGTCCGCGCCCTTTTCCAGAACCGAGCAGAGCGTATCCTTGGCCACCGTGCGGTCGCCCAGCGCCACTGCGTTCCAGACGTTGATGGCCGTGTCGCGCGTCCACGGCGTGTCGTAAAACGCGCCCGCCATCAGGCAGGGGCGCTCTTCTTCCAGCAGGCCCGCCTTATAGGGCTTGACGTTGCCGTTGACATCCTGCATCGCGATGGCAAACGCCTTCGTGAGGGTCTCGTCGTTACAGGTGAATTGAATCATGGTTTTGCCTCCTCATTCCCACGCGCGCCGCGTTTTTCTGCACGCGCTGCATTTGTTCCTATCATAGCATACCTCGCCGCAAAACGAAATAGTTTCTTTGAATTTTTAACGACATATCCAAATTTCCATTGCTATAAATCGATTGCCAGATCGGTCAAGCCTCTTTCCGAGAACAATGTGCCGATCCTTTGTTTGCAAAAAATTCGCCAAAATCGCTAACGCTTCCAAAAATTCCGCGACTATACAGTCGAGACATGCATGTTCCAACAGAAAGAAGGGGCCCCATGAACGACATGATCCGGCGGCTGGAAGAGCCGGCGTTCCTCGACGCGCTGTACCGCTACGCCTATCGGCGCTGCAACACTTCCTTTGAAGCCGAGGACCTGTGTTCGGAAATCACGCTGCGCCTTCTCCGGGCGCTGCGGCGCGGCGCCGAGGTCCGCAATTTCGAGGCGTTCGCGCGGACAGTGGCGCATCGAACCTACGCGGATTTCTGCGCGCGGCGTAAGCGCGACCGGGATGCGCTGCTGCCTGACGGGGATGCACCCGGCACGGCCGCCGCGCCCGATCCCATTGACGCGCTGGTCGACGCGGACGCCGACGCTGCCCTGCTCCGGCGCATCCTGCGCGAGATTTCCTTCCTGTCCCGCATACACCGCGAAGTAATGGTGCTGTACTACCTGGAGGAAAAAAGCGCAGCCGACATCGCCCGGACGCTGCATATCTCGGAAGCAGCCGTCCGGCAGCGCCTGTTCTCCGCCCGCAATATCATCAAGAAAGAGGTGCAAACCATGGAAAAAACCGTATCGCTGCAGCCTATTATCCTGGAATTCATCGGCACAGGCCAGCCGCTGGGCAACGACCCGTCGGAAAAGGTCGAACGCGCTCTGTCGAAAAATCTCCTTTATCTCTGCCGGCGGGAAGCCCGCAGCGCAAAAGAGCTCTCCGAGCAGCTGCAGATTCCCATGCCATACATAGAAGAAGAAATCGAGATCCAGCTGCACGGGTGCAACGGAACTTACGGCACGCTCGCAGACGCGGGAAACGGCAAATATATCGCCAATATCCTGCTGCCAACACCGCAGGAGTATCAGCAGGCCATCGCCGCCTATACCCGGCAGCTGCCCGACCTCTGCGCCGCGCTGCAAGATACCGTGGAACGCAACCGCCAAAGAATCCTTTCCTTCCCATACCGCAGCAGGCAAGACAACCTGTCGCTCCCACTCTGGCTGCTTATACACGCCGCCTCGCACACCGTCGTGCATGCGGTCCGGCAGCGCCTGCAGGAAGCGCATTTCCCCTGCGTGACGATTCCCCGCCGGGCCTTTTCCGTCGTCGGCCTGACAGGGCAGCCCGCGCTGGATTTGGCCCGGCAATGTTACGGCATGGACGGCATCGAAGCCGACGCGGTGGCGGGGTTCCGGCACGTCAGCGTCTCGAACCTATACAGCGACCGGCTGGAAGCGCACTTCCACTGCGACCATAACCTCGCGACCGATCCCCTGCTGCTTCTGACGCTGCGCAGCCTTGATGGGCTGGAGGCTGCATCGCTGGACGGGGAAGGAAAGGAAATCGCCGCCAAGGCCATCGCGTGCGGATATTTGCAAAAGCGCGGCGACCGTCTCCTGCCGAAAATCGTGGTCCTCGACGCGGCGCAGATCGAAGATTTCTATGGTCTGCTGACGGACTGGCTGCCAGACGCCGCCGTGAAGGCCATCGCGGCCGAGCTGGCCGATATCATCCGCAAGGTCGTTCCCCGTCACCTGCTGGGCGACTATGCAATTTTCAACCAGCTGATCGCTTCCGTACGCTTCACCCATGACCTGCTGGAAGCCTGCATCGAGACGGGGCTGCTTGCGCCGCCCACGCAGCCGCTCTCCGCGGCGGGTGTGCTGATGACGGTCACGCGGTAAGCGTCCGATCCCACTGCAACAGCGGCGCGCCGCATGTCGCATTCCCACCGCAACGGCGCCGGGCGAGAAACGGGCCGCCGCCCCCTGCGAGGCGTTTTCCCACTCGATCCTTCCGCGCTGATCGCTTATAAAAGCCGGGAGCTGATCCTTTGCAAAGGACCGGCTCCCGGCTCTTTTGATTGGCGCCATCGGCAAACCGATTTTTCTTTTATGCGTTCACCAGGGCGGATTTTACTCTTCGCGCACGGAAACGCTTTTCCCCAGAAAGCAGGGCCCGTTTCCGTCATGGACAGCGGCGCCGATTCCCTGGCCGCACGGGAACCCCCTCCTTTTCGCGCGGTCGGGCCTCTCCCCCGCTTTGCCTTTCTCCCTGCGATGTCTTCCCCAAGCAGCAAATTTGTACCATTGAGCAGGGAAATCACGTTTCCTTTCAATTGACCGACGTATTTGTTATCGCCTCTATCGCCGCCCCTTCTTCCGCCACCCCATAATACTGCCCATCCAGGTAAAGCAAGGCGACTTTGTTCAAATACGGGTGGGTCCCGCTGATATAAGACGGAAGTCCCATTTGGCGTGTAAACAAACATTTGTGCAGCAGCTTCGTGTGATTTGTATTGACATACAGCAGACTTTTGCGCGGGTTGCATGGATTGGCAATAATCTGCATAATGACGTATTGGCATGCGCGATACTGTCCTTGATAAGAAAATCCTCGCGCATCCATTCGGATCGGCAGGCTGGCACGTATCCCCACCTCGTCGCGCATCGCATTATTATCCACCAAAACGATATTATGCGTGCGCCACGGCGCCTGCTCATATGGCACCATCGGATAGGCCACCTCCACATCGGGAAACGTGGCGCCTGTTTTGGGATTGGCTAATGCTTCCATCGTTTGGACAACAGCGGGATCTTTCTCCTGCGGAATCACAAAGGCAATCCCGTCCGCATAGATCTCCGTCAGCCCGCCGCCCTTGTGGGAAAGCGGCGCAGCGGACGGCGCCTCGCATTGACAAAGCCTCCCAGAACGATATGCAAAATGCACGCAATCTGGCGCATCAGCGCGCAAAAAGAAGCGTTTCCCGTTGAGGACGATCGTCATTGCCTTCCCCCGAAGATGCGGCGGACGCGTGATGGAAATTCCCGTCGCGTGGCGCATTTGCACCATGATTGTATCCGCTTGCACCTTTGCATGCACATCGGCAGCAAGCGTTCCCTTTCGAATGCCATGCAGCGTCACCCAATAAGCGCGCCGGTACCGTTCGTTATCGCAGGAAAAAAACACTTCCTGCGGATATTCTTCTCTCCGGCATGCCAGCAACTGTCGAAGAAGGTCCTTTTTGTAAATATACTTCTCCATATAAACATGTCCAACATGCCGCAAACCGACGGCGTGATAGCGGGATTGTCCTTGCGCATCCCAGCCAAGCTCCCTCTTGCGCAAAGGTCGGCTTTCCAGATAGGACACTACATGAAACACAAAAACATTATGCAAATTCCGCACGGACGAGTAACGCGCCTCTCCCGAAACGCAAAACACGCCGGCAAACAGATGCGGCATCTTCTGCGCCAAGGTCAGCGCCGTATAAGCGCCGTGACAATAGCCCGCGAGATAAACCCGATCTTCATCCACGCTGTAGCGCGACTTGAGCTGTGAAAAGATATCCAGAAAGCTGGCAATCGAGATCGTCGACCCGGTCGTCATCCCCCGCAGCGGGAGCAGCACAAACAGCACCGGTTCCTCTTTGTAACGAACAAAGTTTTCCAAATAGGGACAAAAGGTTCCCATATAGGCAAGCAAAACCACCGGATATTTCTTGCCGGGATCATACCCCTCGGGCACGGCGACCAGCAACGGAAACACCGCACCGTCAATGTTAGAAAAAAATATAGATTGACGGACGCCAGTTCCGACCGGCAATCCAATATAATCCGTCATCTTCTCCAAAGAAAACAAATCCAAAAGCTTCTGAATCTTGTCAATCCGAAACAGAATCATGATCGTCTCATCCTGCATTTCCGCAATCAGGCGATCGATTTCTTCCACTTCGCCAGCCCCCAGCTGCGCAAGCTGTTCGGATCTTTCCTCTCTCTGCGCACGAATCCAATCCATGTACGGTTGCAGACAATCAAATATGCCTAAAACATACTGCTTTCTATATGTGTGCTCCCCGCTTTGCAAGCAAACCTCCACATCCACATGGATCCGATGCGGAAACGCCGCGCGCCACTGCGCAACGGAAAAAATCAGCGGCGTTTTCAAACGGCCGGCCAACTGCGCAAGCGGTTGACCGCCGCAGGAAAAGCGCAGCATGCACGTCGGCTCCTCCTCGGCCAATTTCTCATCCAAGCAGAAAATCCAAAACCCGCGCTCGTCTTTCTGCAAAATTTCTTCCTGGATCGGAAGAATCAGAAGTTTGTTGTCATAATACAAATTTTCAAACGCGACTGCATCTTCTCCCTGTGCAGTCGCCTCTTTCTTGGCCACGACCTGCAACGTATAAAGATTTCCCTGTTGCATGCGAGAGGACTCAAGCACGATCTGGTTCCATCCGCGCTGCATTCTGACCGTTACGCGGTTATCAAAATCGCCATCCACGAGAAATACCAATCTGCCGTTCACCCATAGCTTTTTGGAAGGTCCCGTGAAGCGAAGATCCAACGAAACATAGGGCTGCTCCGTGAAAACTTCAAACACATGGGCGACATGATGGTCCCAAAACGGCGAAATCCGCGGATCTTGTGTGTCCCCGATCGGATCATAAACAATTGGATCTTCCGTCCTGCATTGTGCAGCCTGCAACGCGCTTTGCAACTGCGCCGGCATGCTAAACGCCTCTCGGACATATGGTATCTCCGCCAAGTCCACAACCGTTAGATGGTCCAAGCAGATATTCTCCCGAACATACCGATATTTTGCAAACATACGAGCCCCCCTTTTGCACCTTGTAAAGTAATCGTCCAAGAATCCACTCGGCCAGCAACGTGAACCACGGTTTTCGCGGCCAGGCAGGCAGCCGGCTGCGTTCTCCTCGCCTCCGGGCACGGGCCGGCCCTGTCCGTTTTGCCAGCCGCCTTCCCCTCGAAAAAACTGTGCCGATCTTGCGTCAGCCATTCCCAACGTCCGTTTCCTGCCGAAAGAACGCCACCTGCCGGCGAAAAAGGCCGGAGGCGCGCGGGCCGCAGCGCGACGGTAGGCTGACACACCTGCCCAGCGCGGCAACGCATCCGCCTAGCGCGAGAGCGCGTCCACGTCTGCTTCGGCTGCCGCTGGACCCGTCGTCCTTTCCCCGCCGAGGGGAATTTCTTATATTATACATTAAATTTCATAAAAGTATATAAATTTTTATAATATTTTTATAAAACGATCAAATACATAGGAATTATATCCGAATTAGAATGGTTTTTATCTGGAAAATCATACAGGCCTCTTGCCCGCCGTGGAAAGCGGGCCCAGCCAGGCGTCCACCCGGCCAATGCGGGAACAAGTCCCTTGCCCGCTGTGAAACGCATCCGTCGGCAATGCCAGCCTATCACCTTTTCCGGTGTACAAGCGTACATTGGAGTGGAGGTGAGGAAGTGAAACTAAAATTTTTTCTCTCAATTCTTTTCGGCGGACTGTGGCTCGCCGTTTCGATTTATTTCGCCATCGGCTGGGCGCAGGAAATCTCGTATATATTCCCCAGTCTGTACGTCTGGTGGGTCATCGTCGGGATCGCCCTGCTCCCCGGATTTTTAATGAGCTCCATGTTCTTCTCCAATCTGCTGCATTGGAAGGTAAAGCGTTATCCGGACACCGCCGTGCCCACGACCGTCCTCATGTGCGCGCGCAATGAGGAACAGACGATCGCCCAGGCCATCCGCGCGATTTTTGCGCAGCAGTATGCCGGGCCGATCCGCCTGCTGGTCGTCGACAACGCATCCACAGACCGAACGAAACAGGAAATCGCCGCCATGCAGGCGGCCTGTGCAAACCATGTGGAAATCGAATATATTTACTGCGGGCAGCCGGGAAAAGCGCACGCGCTCAACGCCGGCCTGGCCGCGGTGCGCACCCCGTATTTCATCACCGTGGACGCGGACACCTGTCTGGATCCGCGCGCGGTGCAAGCCATCATGAATCATATCGTCGCGCGGCAGAGCGCCTGCGTCGCCGGCAATCTGTTCGTGCAAAACGCCCGGGCTTCCCTGGCCGCCAAGATGCAAAATTACGATTACCTGCTCAGCATCGCCGCGATCAAGCGTTTCCAGGGCAGCTGTTCCTCCACGCTGGTGGCCCAGGGGGCCTTCAGCGCCTATCAGACGCAGGCGGTGCGGGACGTCGGCGGGTGGCGGGATGTGCTGGGGGAGGACATCGTCTTGACCTATCAGCTGCTTCGGCAGAAGCTCCCGTCCACGTATGAACCCGCCGCGGTCGGCTACACGACGGCCCCCGAAACGCTCAACGGCTTATATAACCAGCGCAAGCGTTGGGCGATCGGGATGCTGGAAGGCATCGCCGCCGTCGCGCCCTGGAAGCAGGGACGCGCCAGCTCGAAGTATTTTGCCTTTGTCAATCTCTCGGTCATTTATCTGGATCTTGCCTTTTTGTTCGGATTCCTTCCGGGCGTCATTCTGGCGTTGTTTGGGCATTTTTATTTCGCCGGGCTGCTCACGCTGGTCACGGTGGCCGTCTGCGCCCTGCTTTTCCTGAGCATGTACCTGTATCAGAAAAAGCTGAAAATCCCCTTTCAAAACAGCCTGCTGGGATTCCTCTGTTTCCTTGTGTTCTTTCAGGCGATCCAGAGCGTGGCGGCGCTGCACGGCTATCTGACCCGCCTGCTGCGCAGGAAGGGGGCCTGGAAATGAAGCGAAAAAACGTCCTGTTCGGCGTATCGATCTGTCTGGCGGTGGCGCTGGTGACCTGCAGCCTGCTGGCGGGAACGCAGCGCCGCCTGCACCGCGAGGCGATCGCCGTGCAGCTCGACGACCAAAAGCCCATCGTGGCGCTGACCTTCGACGACGGTCCCAATCCCCGCTATACGCCGCAAGTGCTGGACGTCCTGTACGCGCATCAGGTGCCGGCGACCTTCTTCCTGGTGGGGGAAAACCTGCGCGAAAACGAGCTGCTGGTGCGCGAAATGCACGCCAGCGGGCACGAGATCGAAAGCCATACCTTCTCCCACCCGGATCTGACCACGCTGGACGCGGAGCAAATCCAGGAGGAAATCCGCCTGTCCCGCGACGCGCTGCGGGAAATCCTGCCCGACTACTCGTTGCGTTACCTCCGTCCCCCATATGGAAGATATACGCAGCAAGTCGAATGCGCGAGCGATCTTCCGCTCCTGCTCTGGACCATCGACAGCGGCGACTGGTTGCACCCCGATGCGCAAGCGATCTATACCACCGTCGTGACCCACGTCCAGGACGGGGACATCCTCGTCTTCCACGATGACAACGACCAAACGGCGCAGGCGCTGGAGCGGATCATTCCGGAGCTCAAAGCCAGAGGGTTCCAGTTCGCCACCGTATCCCAGCTGCTCGCCGCGCGGGCGGCATGATCCCGTCGAGCGAGGCGAACCCCGTTCTTCCCGCAGGCAAACGCCCGAACCGCCATCGGCTGGCGGCGCGGGCGTTCGCCCTTTCCCGCGGCGGCCGGCAGCGGCATTTCCAATCGCCGCCGGATATGTTATAATACAAGAAAAGAATTTCCCAACGGCAGGGAAACAAAGGCGGGGAAGGCAAATGAAACAAGCTGCAAACACGCCGGGCGAGATCCGGATCCGGGGCGCCCGGGTACATAATCTGAAAAACGTGGACGTCAACGTCCCGCTCAACCGGATCGTCGGCGTCGCCGGCGTGTCCGGCTCGGGGAAATCCTCCCTCGCGCTGGGCGTGCTGTACGCCGAAGGATCCCGGCGCTATCTCGAGGCGCTGTCGACCTACACCCGCCGACGCATGACGCAGGCCGCGAAGGCCGACGTCGACGAGGTGCTGTATGTTCCGGCGGCGCTGGCGCTGCATCAGCGGCCCGGCGTGCCCGGCATCCGCAGCACCTTCGGCACCGGGACCGAGCTGCTCAACAGCCTGCGGCTGCTGTTCTCCCGGCTGGCCAGCCACCGCTGCCCCAACGGGCATTACCTGCCGCCGACGCTGGCCGTCGCGGCGGAGCAGGCGCTCGTCTGCCCGCAGTGCGGCGCGACGTTCTTCGCCCCGGGCGCGGAGGAGCTGGCCTTCAACAGCCAGGGCGCCTGCCGGACCTGCGGCGGAACGGGCGTCGTCCGCACGGTCGACCGGGCCACCCTCGTGCCGGACGAATCGCGCACCATCGACGAGGGCGCGGTCGCGCCGTGGAACACGCTGATGTGGTCGCTGATGACCGACGTCTGCCGGGAGATGGGCGTGCGCACGGACGTGCCGTTTCGCGAGCTGACCGAGCGGGAGAAGGACATCGTCTATAACGGCCCCGCGGTCAAAAAGCATATCTTCTACCACGCCAAAGGCTCCAACCAGGCCGGCGAGCTGGATTTCACCTATTTCAACGCCGTCTACACGGTGGAAAACGCGCTGGCCAAGGTCAAGGACGAAAAAGGCATGAAGCGGGTGGAAAAATTCCTCAAGGAGGAAAGCTGCCCCGACTGCGGCGGCACGCGCCTGTCAGACGCGGCGCGCGCGCCCAAGCTGCGGGGCATCGGCCTGGACGAAGCCTGCCGGATGACGCTGCGCGAGCTTGTCCGCTGGGTGGAGGGCGTCCCCGCCTCGCTGCCGGAAGCGATGCGCCCCATGGCGCGCAGCATCTGCGAGTCGTTCCAAACCGTGGCCAGGCGGCTGATGGACCTGGGGCTTTCCTATCTCACGCTCGACCGCGCCGCGGCGACGCTCTCCACCGGGGAGCGGCAGCGGATGCAGCTGGCCCGCGCGGTGCGCAACCGCACCACCGGCGTGCTGTATGTGCTCGACGAGCCGTCCATCGGGCTGCACCCGTCCAATATCGTCGGCCTGACCGCCGTCATGCGCGACCTGGTGGCGGATGGCAATTCGGTGCTGCTGGTCGATCACGACACGCAGATCCTCTCGGAGGCGGACTGGATCATCGAGATGGGCCCGCAGGCCGGCGCGGAAGGCGGGCGCGTGATCGCCGAGGGGACGATCGGGGAAATCCAGGGCAACCCCGCGTCGCAGATCGGGCCGTTCCTCTCCGGGAAAGCGCCGGCCGAGGTCCGGCAGCGCGCGGCGGACGAGGAGATGTTCTCCCAAGGCAGGCTCCGCCTGATCACCGGCGCCATCCATACCGTCCATCCCCTCACGGTGGACATCCCCAAGGGACGGCTGACCGTGGTGACGGGCGTGTCCGGCTCCGGCAAGACGACGCTGGTGCTCGAAAGCCTCGTGCCGGCGCTGGAGGCCGCCATCGCGGGGAGCCGGCTGCCGGCGCATGTGGTCTCCGTCGAGGCCGCCGGCATCGAGCGGGTCCGGCTCATCGACGCCACGCCCATCGGGCTCAACGTGCGCTCCACCGTCGCGACCTATGCCAACGTGCACGATGAGCTGCGCAAAATTTACGCCAAAACGCCGGACGCCAAACGCCTGGGATATAAAGCCGGCGACTTTTCCTACAACACGGGCCGGCTGCGCTGCCCCACCTGCGACGGCACCGGCGTCATCAGCCTGGACGTGCAGTTCCTGCCCGACGTAGACATTCCCTGCCCCGATTGCCGCGGCTCGCGCTACGCCAAAGAAGCCGACCGCGTGCGCTATCAAAACGCGGCGGGGACGGCCTTTTCCCTGCCCGCGCTGATGGCGATGGACATTCACGCGGCGCTCGCAGCCTGCGAGGACCTCGGCGTCGTGCGGCAGCGCCTGCAGGTGCTGCAAAGCCTGGGGCTGGGGTATCTGACCCTGGGAGAGGCGACGCCCAGCCTGTCCGGCGGCGAAGCGCAGCGGCTCAAGCTCGCCAGCGAGATGGGCCGGGGGCAGTCGGACGCCGTTTTCGTGTTCGACGAGCCGACCATCGGCCTGCATCCGCTGGACGTGCGCACGCTGCTGGGCGTGTTTGAGACCCTCCTCGGCGCCGGCGCCACCGTCATCGTCATTGAGCACGATCTGGACGTCATCCGCAACGCCGACTATATCCTCGACATGGGGCCGGGCGGCGGCCAGGAGGGCGGGCGGATCGTGGCGGCCGGCACGCCCCGCGACATCGCGCAGAACCCCGACAGCATCACAGGGCGTTTCCTGCGGTAATCCCCCGCCGGGAAGCGCCAAGCCGCCGGGCCGGGCAGTCTCCGCCGCCGGGAAACGCCTGGCGGAACGCACCCGCCGGGAAATGCCCCGCCGGGAAAGGTCCGCCGGAACACAACCGCCAAGAAGCACCTGCAAAGAGGCGGCCGCAGGCAGACGCGGCAGCCGGCAAAAGCGAGGGAAGCCGTACAGCCGCCGGGCCCCTATGGCGGGGCCGCGCGTCGCCTGCCGTGCGCGCCGTCTCGGGCGAGGCCGGGTTCAGAAGGTGACGACCGCTTCGCAGCAGCGATAATCCGTATCGATGTTGTGCGCGATGAAACGCGCCTTGAAATTCCGCTCGTTGCAAAGGCTCTGGGTGTCTCCGCCCGAAACGTCCAGGCTCTCCGGCACCACAAATTTGATGCACTTGACCTGCACGTCGCGGCAGGCGGGCGCGCTGTGCGCCGGGATGGTCATGGTCTTCATTCCGCGCTGATATTCCATGCCGTTTTCGTCGACCTCCGTCAAAATGGCGGCCAGCGCCACCCGTTTGCCGGGGCAGACGTTCTTGATCGTCACATCCATCTGGATGATCCGTCCCGTGGACTCCAGCGCAACGTCGCCCATATCCACCACAACGGCGTCGGAGCAGCCCGTCACCGTGAGATCGACCGGCGTGGGGCACGGCTCCGGATTGACGACCACGTCGCACTCGACGATGACCGTCGGCTGCGGGAACACGACGATGTTCCCCTCCGTGTCGGAATAGTCGATGGACTCGTTGATCGGCTTGGTGCCCGGATCTTCGCCGACGTGCCGCACATAGAACTCCAGCAGCGCGCTCTCGCTGGCTGTCGTGCCCAGCTGCTGGATATTCCACCGGATCGAGCGGTCGTCGAGCATCGTCGCGGTGCCCTTGCTGGGCTGCAGCATGCTCGTGATGGTGAAATTCGACGTCACCTTTTCGTCGATGACGATATTGGTGGCGCCGGGTTTGGAGATATTGGCGGCCAATTCCGCAAACAGCTCTTCCAGGTCGGCCGCATCCGGCGTGATCGCCACGTGCGAGACGTCGGGCTCGGACGCCCAGTCGTTGAGCGCATCTACATCGATTCCATCCGAGCCGATCAGCCCGATGCAATAGATGATCGCGCCGTCGGCCTTGGCCTGCGCCGCGACAGGCGCGGGCGGCGGCCCCGCGGTCGTCTTGCCGTCGGTGAACATAACGATCACTCTGGCGTTGCTCGAGGAAGGATCGAACAGGTCGATGGCCTTGCTGAAGCCGTCGGCATGGTTGGTGCTTCCAGCCGCCGCCAACGCATCCACGGCGTTTTTGAGCGCATCCACCGAGGTGATCAGCTGCGTGTTTTGCATGGCGGTGCTCGCGAAGCTGACGATGCCGATCCGGCTGCCGGAGCCGATCTGGCCGTCGGCCGTGCCGCCGGTGGCCTCTGCAATGATGTCGATGAACGTCTTGGCGCCGATCTTGAGATTGGCCAGCGGGGCGCCGGCCATGCTGCCCGAACGGTCAAGAACCAGCACGATATCCGTGGGGTTGGTGATGATGTCCGGCGCAGCCGTCAGGGCGAGCGTGACAAGCAGCGACCCGTCGCAGGCGATCCGATCCGCATTGATGACCTTATTGGAATTTGTAATTCCCATGATTTTTTCCTCCTTTTTTCTTGGGGTTGTCCCCCATGTCATGCTATGCGTCTGCGGCGCTTTTTGCCACCTTGTTGACGATTTTCCCACAGCGGCGCGGCGGCCCCGGCCGGGCGGCCGGCGTTCTGCCGCGGGCACAATAGAACCACGCGACTATTGCGTGGTTTTCTTGATACAAAAAATCCCCGCCGGCCCCGGCAGGGATTTTTCTTTTATTCTTATGCATTTTCCGCGCCCGCGCGAGTCCAAGCAACCCCCGCTGGCATACAAGAAACAAGATGGAGCCTTTTCCGCGCCCGCGCGAATCCAAGCATCGCGCAGCCCGCAAGCCCCTGAACCACAAGGCCTTTTCCGTGCCCGCGCGAGTCCAGGAATCCGTCGGCGAGCGCGGGCTTCCTCGTCCTGGATTCCTCCGCCGTCCCGCGCCCCTGGAAAAGCGCGCGAGGCCGGCCTGCGCCGCCGCGCGGGCGTCACGCCTCGTCGAGCGCTTCCAGCCGGTCGGCCACCGGCGCGAGCCATCCTCCCCGCACCGTTTCCACCGCGCCGGCGTCGCAGGCCGCGGCGATGGCGGGATCGATGGGGATCTTGGCCGTGCAGGCAACGCCGTATTTGGCCGCGATGCCGTCCATATGCCCCGCGCCGAAGATGTCATGCCGCTTGTGGCAGTCGGGGCACTCGAAATATGCCATATTCTCCACCATGCCCAGCACCGGGATCTGCATCTTTTCCGCCATTTTGACGGCTTTTTCCACGATCATGGACACCAGCTCCTGCGGGCTCGCGACCACGACGATCCCCTTGATGGGCAGCGACTGGAACACCGTCAGCGGCACGTCGCCCGTTCCCGGCGGCATGTCGACGAACATGAAATCCACGTCGTTCCAGATCACGTCCGTCCAGAACTGCTTGACCGTGCCGGCGATGATGGGGCCGCGCCAGACGACGGGATCCGTCTCGTCCGGCAGCAGGAGGTTGAGCGACATGACCTGCACCCCGCCGCGCGACTGCGCCGGGAACAGGCCCAGGTCGTTGCCCTGCGCCATTTCATGGATCCCGAACAGCTTCGGGATGGAGGGGCCGGTGATGTCGGCGTCGAGCACGGCGGTACTATGCCCCCGGCGCTGCATCTCCACCGCCAGCAGAGACGTCACCAGCGACTTGCCCACGCCGCCCTTTCCGCTGACCACCGCGATCACGTTGCGCACGCTGGACATCTCGTGCGGCTGCTCGACCATGCTCTGTTTCTCCCTGCGCTCGGCGCAGCTCTCGCCGCAGCTGGCGCAATTGTGGGAACATCCTTCGCTCATTGTTCGTTTCTCCTTCCGTTTGGAATGCTGATTTTTCTGTAACGCTGCGGGACGCCCGTCCCGCGAAGGTCGCCCGTCTGCTCCGGCGCGCCGGGAACGGCAAAGCCGCAGGGCGCCGGCGGCCTTTTAGAGCACTATGCCGCCGTTCGGGCTGAGGATCTGCCCCGTGATGAAGGAAGCGTCGGACGAGGCGAGGAACAGCGCCGCGCCCGCGACTTCTTCCGCCGTGCCGATCCGCCCGAGCGGCGTCTGCGCCCGCAGCGCGTCCAAATCTTCCTCCCGCAGTCCGGCGTTCATCTCGGTATCGATCACGCCGGGGCACAGGCAGTTGACGCGCACGCCCGCGGGACCGACCTCCTGTGCGAGCGCTTTGGTCAGGCCGATGACCGCCGCTTTGGCCGCGGAATAGGCCACCTCCATCGACGCGCCGCACAGTCCCCAGATGGAGCTGACATTGACGATGGCGCCGCGATGCCGGGGCAGCATATGCCGCAGCGCCGCGCGCGAGCACAAAAACACGCCGCGCACATCCACGGCGAACACGCGGTCCCATTCCTCCGCCGGCATCTCCTGCAGCAGTCCGCGCGCCGCGATGCCGGCGTTATTGACCAGCACGTCGGGCGCGCCGAATTCCGCCGCCGCGCGGGCGAACATTTCCTCCACCTGCGCTTCCTCCGCCACGTCCGCGCCGTAGCACGCCGCATCGACGCCCTGCGCCCGCAGCGCGTCGCACAGCGCCCGCGCCTGCGTCTCATGGGCATGGTAATGCACGATCACCCGGTAGCCCGCCGCGCCGAACCGCAGCGCCATCTGCCGCCCGATCCCGCGGGACGCGCCCGTGATAAGCACCGTCTGCGCCATAATGCCTCCTTTTCCCCGCGGCCTCCCGCCGCGCAGCCGCCATCGGATGGACGCCCGCGCCTGCGCGCCCCGGTTTGCGGCGACGCCGCCGCAGCCGCCCAGCGGTAAGCACGGCCGCGAACGGCAGCTTCCCCGCCAGGGATGGGGCCCGCATCGCCCGCCACCGGCGCGCCTCGCCCAGACGCCCGCAGGAAGCGCGCCTTTCCCCCGTCCGGAGAACGCTGCAGCCCAGCAGCGTCCCAATGCCCGGGGCGCCGGCCCCACCGCCCGCATACGCCGCGCCCGCACTTCTCCCCTATGCGGCCATCCCGCCAGCGAACGAGGCGAATCCGAAACCGGTCGCCGCGCTTCTCTCCTGCGATAATCCGTCCCTATTATACCCCATTTCCGCCGCTTGTCAAACCGGCCGGGGAAACAAGGCCGTCCCCCGCCCGGCGACGCGCCGCCCGGCAGGGGAAAGGCGCCCCGCGCAGAAAGCGCCACGGCGCGCGCAGCCCACCGCCGCCAGCCGATGCGGCTGCGCCTTTCGCCCAAAAGGCCGGGCGGGCCGGCCAAAATCGCCGCCCCCGGCAGCCGCCGCACAAAAGAGCGGCCGTGCGCGCAGGCCGCCGCCTCTGCCCGCGCAAAAAAGGGATCGCTACAACAATAACCCGGTTGACGCAGGGTGCTTGGGCTCGCCCACGCAAAAAGGGGGCCGCGCCCTGCGTTTCGCCGCGCCAGGCGAGGAAGTCCTGCCCCGCCCGCGCAAAAAGGGAACCCCACTGCCGAAAGGACGGAGCCCTTGATCGGCCGCCGCGCCTGCGCAGAAGCGGGGGAAACGAGGGAACACGGGCGGAATGTATCAAGAAGAGCGCCACCCCGCGCAGAAGCGGGGGAACAGCCGCGCAGAAAGCGCCACGGTTCCGCCGGCGAGCCGCGCCGCACAAAAGAAAGGCCGCCTGTTTGAACTGCCGATGGACGGCGTGCCGGCGAACCGCGCCGCGCAGAAGAAGGGCCGCCTGTTTGAACTGCCGATGGACGGCGTGCCGGCGAGCCGCGCCGCGCAGAAGAAAGGCCGCCTGTTTGAACTGCCGATGGACGGCGTGCCGGCGAGCCGCGCCGCGCAGAAGAAGGGCCGCCCCGCAGGACGGCCCCTCCCGGATTCGGCTTCCTACCGCGCGCTCAGCGGCGCTCCAGATACTGCCGGATGCTGCCCGCGCCGGCAAATTTCTCCGCTCGGCCGCCGCCGACCACCACAAGCGTCGGCGCCTGGCGCACATCGTGGCTGCGCGTCAGCTCCGCCTGCTCCTCGGCGTCGATCTTCTCGAACGGGACGCCCGCCTTCTCCAGCAGGCCGGCCGCGATCTTGCAGTTGGGGCAGGTCTTGGTCGTGAAGAGCAGCACGCGCTCGCCGGCGTTATCCTGTGTCTGCGCGCCGGCCGGCGCCGCGTCCGCCTGCGGGGCGGGGCGATGCTCGCGCAGGTGCGATTTGCCGAGGTCGTAGAGCTTGCGGTCCTTGAATTCCTGCGCCTTGCCGTCGTTCCAGTTCTGCACCGGGCGGTAATAGCCGGTGATGCGGCTGTACACCTCCGTCGCCTCCCCGCAGTGCGGGCAGGTATACTGCTCGCCCGCGAGATATCCGTGCGAGCGGCAGACCGAATAAGTCGGAGAGAGCGTGTAATACGGCAGGCGGTAATTCTCCGCGATCTTGCGCACCAGCGTCGCCGCCGCCTTCCAGTCGGGCAGCTTCTCGCCGAGGAAGGCGTGGAACACCGTGCCGGAGGTATACAGCGTCTGCAGCTCGTCCTGGATGTCCAGCGCGGCGAAAATATCCTCCGTATAGCCGACCGGCAGATGCGAGCTGTTGGTGTAATACGGCGTGCCGCCCGGCTCCGCCGCCGTGATGATGTCGGGATAACGCGCGACGTCGTGCTTGGCGAAGCGATAGGTCGTGCTCTCGGCCGGCGTGGCCTCGAGGTTGTACAGGTCGCCGTATTCCTCCTGGTAATTCGCGAGGCGCTCGCGCATATGGTTGAGCACGTCCTTGGCAAACTGCTGGGTCTTTTCATGCGTCATGTCGGCGCGCAGCCAGCGGGCGTTGAGGCCCACCTCGTTCATGCCGATCAGGCCGATGGTGGAGAAATGGTTCTCGAATGTGCCGAGATACCGCTTGGTGTACGGATACAGCCCCTCGCCAAGCAGCTTTGTGATGATGGTGCGCTTGACCTTCAGCGAGCGGGCGGAGATGTCCATCAGATGGTCGAGCCGGCGGTAAAATTCCCGCTCGTCCTCGGCGAGATAGGCGATGCGCGGCAGGTTGATGGTCACGACGCCGACCGAGCCGGTGCTCTCGCCGCTGCCGAAGAAGCCGCCCGACTTCTTGCGCAGCTCGCGCAGGTCGAGGCGCAGGCGGCAGCACATGCTGCGCACGTCGCTGGGCTGCATGTCGCTGTTGATGTAATTGGAAAAATACGGCGTGCCGTATTTGGAGGTCATCTCGAAGAGCAGGCGGTTATTCTCCGTATCCGACCAGTCGAAATCCCGGGTGATCGAATAGGTCGGGATGGGGTACTGGAAGCCGCGGCCGTTGGCGTCGCCCTCGATCATCGTCTCGATGAAGGCCTTGTTGACCATGTCCATCTCGCGCTTGCAGTCTTTGTACTTGAAATCCATCTCCCGGCCGCCCACGATGGCCGGCTGCTCGGCCAGGTCGTCCGGCACGGTCCAGTCGAGCGTGATGTTGGAAAACGGCGCCTGCGTGCCCCAGCGGGACGGCGTGTTGACGCCGAAGATGAACGACTGGATGCACTTTTTGACCTCGCGGTAGGAGAGATTGTCCACCTTGACAAACGGCGCGAGATAGGTGTCGAAGGAGGAGAAGGCCTGCGCGCCGGCCCATTCGTTCTGCATGATGCCGAGGAAATTGACCATCTGGTTGCACAGCGTCGCGAGGTGCTTGGCGGGCGAGGAGGTGATCTTGCCGGGGATGCCGCCGAGGCCCTCCTGGATCAGCTGCTTGAGCGACCAGCCCGCGCAGTACCCCGTAAGCATGGACAGGTCGTGGATGTGGATGTCGGCGTTGCGGTGGGCGCTCGCGATCTCCTCGTCGTAGATCTCCGACAGCCAGTAGTTGGCCGTGATCGCGCCGGAATTGGACAGGATCAGCCCGCCGACCGAATAGGTCACGGTGGAATTCTCCTTGACGCGCCAGTCGTTGACTTTGACGTAGTTGTCGACGATTTCCTTATAGTCCAGAATGGTCGACTTCATGTTGCGGATCTTCTCCCGCTGCTTGCGGTAAAGGATATACGCCTTGGCGACCTCGGCGTAGCCCGCCTGCACCAGCACGGACTCGACGCTGTCCTGCACGTCCTCCACCTGCACGAGCCCGTCGTGCACCTTCGGCGCAAAGTCGGCCGTCACCTTGAGCGCCAGCAGATCGATGATGCTGGGGTGATAGGGCGTCTCCTGCGCTTCAAACGCTTTCGTGATGGCGGCGCTGATCTTCTGCAGATCGAACTCTGCGACCTTGCCGCCCCGTTTTACCACCTGGTACATGCTCCCGCCTCCGTTTGTTTTTTGTTCATAATTGAATTTTAGCACAGCCTATGGACCTTGTCAACTAGAAAATTCGATATATGGGGTTTTATTTATTTTTCAGGCACTATATCTTGTTTTCCTCCGCCGCGCCCAGAATTTCCGCAATCGCTTCGTCCCGCACGGAAAAAACAGAGATTTTTTCCATTTGTCCGGCAAAAAATGTCTTTTCCCGCCCGGTGCAGACGCGAATGCGCGCCATTTTTTGACCGTCCTCGCCGCGTCCGCCGGGGCTGGCCGCGCGGGCTCGCGAATCCCCGCTTTGCCCTTGCATCGTCCGGCGTTCTCTGCTACTATTAATGCAGGAATATCCTCAATGGATAAAAACGCGAATCGACGACCGCCGGCCGGCGAAAAGAAAAGGAGGCAGCCATATGCCGCAAGTCACCGTTTTCGACCATCCGCTCATGCAACACAAGATTTCCTTCCTGCGCGACGTCAACACCGGCAGCAAACAGTTCCGCGAGCTGACCGGGGAGATCGCCGCGCTCATGGGGTTCGAGGCGCTGCGCGACCTGCCGCTGGAGGAGGTGGAGATCACCACCCCCATCGCCACGGCCAAGGTCCGCCGCCTCGCCGGGCGCAAAATTGTGCTGGTTCCCGTGCTGCGCGCCGGGCTGGGCATGGTGGGCGGATTGCTCTCCCTCGTGCCGTCGGCCAGGGTCGGGCACATCGGGCTGTACCGCGACGACGAGACGCTCGAGCCGCACGCTTATTACTGCAAGCTGCCCGCGCACATGGAGGACCGGCAGATCCTCGTGCTCGATCCCATGCTCGCGACGGGCGGCTCCGCGGCCGCGGCGGTGGATTTCATCAAGGCGCACGGCGGCAGGAAGATCAAATTCCTCTCCATCATCGCCGCGCCGGAAGGGCTCGAACGGCTGCGCACGGCGCACCCCGACATCGACATTTTCTGCGGCTGTCTGGACGAGCGGCTCAACGAAGCCGGCTACATCGTGCCGGGGCTGGGCGACGCGGGCGACCGCATCTTCGGCACGAAATGAGCGGCCGGCCGCGCCGATAAGACCGGGACGGCGCCGTCCCGGGAAAAGAAAGAAGGCTTCCCAGTGCTGATCCAAGGACTGCAAAAATTGACGCTGCTGGATTATCCCGGCGAAACGGCCTGTACGGTCTTTTTGGCCGGCTGTAACCTGCGCTGCCCTTTCTGCCACAACGCTTCGCTCGTGCGGCCGGGGGCGCGGGAGGGCGGCGTGGAGGAGGACGCGTTTTTCGCTTTCCTCGAGAAGCGGCGCGGCCTGCTCGACGGCGTATGCGTCACGGGCGGCGAGCCGCTGCTGCAGCCGGCGCTGCCCCGCCTGCTGCGGCGGATCAAGGCGCTGGGCTATGCCGTCAAGCTCGACACCAACGGCTGCTTTCCCGCGCAGCTGGAGGCGCTCGTCGCGGCGGGGCTGGTGGACTTCGTCGCGATGGATGTCAAAAATTCCCCCGCGCGGTACGCCCAAACCGTGGGCGTGCCGGATTTCGACCTGCGGCCGGTGCAGCGCAGCGTCGCGTTTCTGCTGTCGGGCGCGGTGGACTATGAATTTCGCACGACCGTCGTGCGCGAGCTGCATACCGCCGGAGACCTGGCGGCGCTGGGCCGGTGGATCGCCGGCGCGCGGCGCTATTTTCTGCAGGCGTTCGTCGACTCGGGCGACCTGCTGCGCCCGGGCCTGACCGGCCTGTCCGGAGAAGAAATGGCGGCGCTGCTCGCGGCGGTGCGCCCCTTCGTCCCCGCCGCGGCGCTGCGCGGCGTCGGAGATTGATCTGTGCGCAGGGGCGGGCCGCGGCGGCGCTGCTCGTCACTGCGGGAAAGACTGGGCGCCGCGATCGTCCGGCGGGGCCGTTTGCAGCAGGGGCAACCCGGCCGTGCGCCGACGAATCTAATCTGCATGCGGGCGGCGCAGTTTCTCTCTGCGCCGCCCGCTCGGCGAGCGCGGCCGACCTCTGCGCAGATGGGGCCATCCAGGCCAAGCAGAAGAAGCTCGCTGCCGATATAGGCGCCGCTGCGCGGCTGGGGCCATCCCCATTCCGCACAGCGGCGCCTTGTGCCGATTCTCTGCCCTGCGCGCGGGCGGGAGAACGCCTATCTCATGGCAAACGAGTTCACGAGGCGCGGCCCGCCCGCCGCACGAGTGTGGGAACGCCTGTGGCGTTCAAAGCGCAGCGTGCGGCGCTGCCTTCCAGGCAGGTGGAAGACGGCCATTTCCGTATGTTTCTCCCTCTGCACCAGCAGCTGGCCTCCGCACGGGCCAAGGACGCCCCCGGCTCCCCGCGGTGGCGCACCGTCTCCGTCTGCCGGGCGGACAGAGGCGCCCCGCGCCACTGGCGCGAATCGCCCTCTGGCAAAGGAAGCCAGCCGGAGCCGTTCCCGCCATGCGAGTGCGGCAACGGCTGCCGCCTCCCTGCCGGCGCGCAGGGGCGGGCCCCTCTATGCCGTGGGGCCCGCCCCTGTTTTTCTTCCCTGCGCCTGTCAAAATTTTCCCGTCCGCTGCGCAAATTTTTTCCGCCGCGCGCCCTCGGTGAACAAGGGGAAAGACGGTTTTTCGGGGGCAAGCAAACGGCCGACCGTGTTTTCCTCATCCGCGGGAGCGCGCCCGGCCGCCTCGTCAGCGAGGTTTGCGCCCGTTTTCCTCCCGAAAAACTCTATGGCCCCGGCGGCGGAAG
Source organism: Candidatus Tabaqchalia intestinavium (assembly GCA_904420005.1). Taxonomy (GTDB): domain Bacteria; phylum Bacillota; class Clostridia; order Oscillospirales; family CAJFTT01; genus Tabaqchalia; species Tabaqchalia intestinavium. Next base: position 86,075 of record CAJFTT010000021.1, read on the forward strand.
GAAAACGACTTGGACAAGGCCGCAGCAGGACGCCGGGCTGACGCCCGCCGCGCAACGCCGTCTGCGCGCGACGATACAAGCTCTATAAAAAAGACGGCTGTGATTTTCACGTATTGGCGCGGCCCCGTTTCCCCGTCGCAAGCCCTTGGGAACCGCACGGCGGCGCTCGGCTCTGTCTCAGGGCAACAAGCCGCACCTTCGCGGGGGCATCGGCCCGCCCCGGCAGAAACCATCCGCCCGCCGCGCGCCAAACAGGCGGCGTCGGTTTTTCTCGCGTCCAGCCGCGCTCCAGGGCCGCCGAGGTCCGGCCGCCAAAATCGTCCGCCCGCCGCGCGCGCCGGGCGCTTTCCCCCGACAAAAACAAAAGCCCGTCGCAAACGACGGGCTGGAGCGGATTACGAGGCTCGAACTCGCTACCTCCACCTTGGCAAGGTGGCGCTCTACCAGATGAGCTAAATCCGCA
>CAJFTT010000022.1 GCA_904420005.1 Candidatus Tabaqchalia intestinavium
CGGGCTGCCGCCCGCCGAGCTCGAGAACGCCGCATGCGGCCATTTCAGTCGCCGCCGGGCGCATTGCCCTTTGTCCACCGAGGGTAGGGAGGATTTATACAAAAACCCCCTTCCCGCGCAAACGGGAAGGGGGAGGACCGACACGGCGGCGCGATCAGGAATAGTGCTTTTTGAGGATCATGTAAATCACCACGGCCAGCACGCCCAGCAGGCTGACGATGCAGATCGTCCACACGACCGTGCCGATGATCGGGCTGATTTCCTCATTGTTCTGCGTGTTATTGACGACCACGGAGACGGAATTGACATGCGAGGTGTTGCTGCCACTGGCAGTGGAGGCGATGTCGCTGCCGGTCGAGGCCGTTTCGCCGGAAGCGTCGGTGCTGGCGGTGCCCTCGCTGGTGACATCCCCGCTGGTCACGTCGGCGCTCGTCACATCTGTGCTGGCGACGTCCGACGCGACGGCGCTGGCGGCGCTCTGCGTGTCCGACGCGGCCGGCTCAGCCAGCGCAACGGTGCAAAGCGAAAGGGCAAACAGGGCGGAACACAAAACAGCGGCGATCTTTTTCATGGCTCATTCTCCGTTTCCAGTCAATATTTCTATGCCGACGCCGGGGACGCGCTTGCTCATCGCTCCCGCGGGCGCGCATTTTCATTCGTAAAATTAACTATAAAAGAAAACGGGCGTTTTGTCAATACGCTTTTGTCTCAGAAAGGGAAATTTTGCGCCACGTGTGGGAAAAACAAAACAAGCCCTCGGGAGAAACTTGTATTTCGACGGGTGATGTAGTATAATAAATCCGATTATACAACTTTTTTCGTTGGTTCCCGCCGGCGGCGGGAGGAAAGAGGCATAGCGCCATGATTTATCTCGACAACAGCGCCACGACCAAGCCGAGCGAAGCGGCTGTCGCGGCGGCGGAATATGTGATGCGGGAGGCTTTCGGCAATCCGTCTTCCCTGCATACGCTGGGGATGCAGGCGGAGGACGCGCTGCAGAGAGCGCGGCGGCAGGCGGCGGCTGCGCTGAGCGCGCGGGAGGAAGAGATCTGCTTCACGTCCGGCGGGACGGAGGCCAACAATCTCGCCCTGCTCGGCGGCGCGGCGGCCCGGCAGAAACGCGGTCGGCGCATCGTGACGACCGCCATCGAGCACGCGTCGATCGAAGAATCAGCCAGGGAGCTGGAAGCGCGCGGGTTCGAGGTGGTGCGCGTACAGCCGGAGGCGGATGGGACGATCGACGCCGAAGCGCTGCGGCAGGCCATCACGCCGGACACGATCCTCGTCTCGGTCATGATGGTCAATAACGAAACCGGCGCGCTGCCGCCGGTGGAGGTCGTGGCGCCGCGCATCCGTGAAGTGGGCGCCCCGGCGCTGTTTCACATCGACGCGGTGCAGGCGCTGGGCAAATATAAAATCGATCCGGCGGCGCTGGGGGCGGATCTCGTCACTGTTAGCGGGCACAAGATCCATGCGCTCAAGGGCTGCGGCGCGCTGTATATCCGTCGGGGCGTGACGATCCGGCGGCGCAGCTTCGGCGGCTCGCAGGAGCGCTCGATGCGCGCCGGGACGGAGGGGGTGCCGGCCATTGCGGCGTTCGGCGCCGCCTGCGCGCAGCTTGATCCGGCGCGCGCCCGGCGGGCTATTGAGCCGGTGAAGGAGGCTTTCTGCCGCGCGTTGCTGGCGATTCCGGGCGTGGCGTGCAATTCGCCGGAGAACGGGGCCTACCATATTCTTAATATTTCCGCGCCGGGCTACCGCAGCGAAACGCTGCTGCACGCGCTGGCCCGGCGGGAGATTTACGTCTCTTCCGGCTCGGCCTGCAAAAAGGGGGAGAAGAGCCCCGTGCTCACGGCGCAGGGACTGCCGCCCGCGCGCATCGACGGCGCGCTGCGGCTGAGCTTCTGCGAGGACAACACCGTTGAGGAAGCGGCGCCGGTCGCGGCCGCGCTGCGGGAAATCTTGAAGACGACGGCGCACCGCTGAGGCGGCCTGACCGCGCGCCGCCGGCGCAAAAATGCAGAAATTATGATGTGAGGAGAAACGGCTTTGCAGGAAGTGATTCTGGTCAAAAACGGCGAGCTCGCGCTCAAGGGGCTCAACCGGGGGAATTTTGAGAGCATGATGGCCAAGGACATCCGCCGGCGCATCGCGCCGCTGGGGGCGTTCACCGTGTCCCGCGCGCAGTCGACGCTGACGGTGCGCGCCGAGACGGAAGGGACCGACATGCAGGCGGTCTACGACCGCATTTGCAAAGTATTCGGCATCGCGGGCATCTGCCGCGCAGCCACGGCGAAAAAGAATATGGACGACATCCTGCGCACGGCGGCGGATTATCTCGCGCCTCAGCTGCGCGCGGCCAAGACCTTCAAGGCGGAGGCCAAACGGGCGGACAAGAAATTCCCGCTCAAATCCCCGCAGATCTGCGAGGAGGTGGGCGCGTACTTGCTCGAGCGGTTCCCGCACTTGCGCGTCGACGTACATCACCCGGACGTGATCGTGCATATCGAAGTGCGCGACAGCGAAGCCTACGTGCACACAGGCGTGCGCCCCGGCGCGGGCGGCATGCCGGCGGGCAGCAGCGGGCGCGCGATGCTGCTCGTGTCCGGCGGGATCGATTCCCCCGTGGCGGGCTGGATGATGGCCAAACGCGGGGTGGAGCTGTACGCCGTGCACTTCATGAGCCCGCCCTACACCAGCGAGCGCGCGCGCAAGAAGGTGGAGACGCTGTGCGAGAAGGTGGCCGCGTGGAGCGGACGCCTGCGGCTGTTTGAAGTGGAATTCACGAAGATCCAGGAGGAGATCCGCGCGCATTGCCCGGAGGAGCTGTTCACGCTGGTCATGCGCCGGCTGATGATGAAGATCGCGGGCCGGCTGGCCGAGCAGACGGGCTGCAGCGCCCTCATCACGGGGGAAAGCATCGGCCAGGTCGCCAGCCAGACCATGGGCGCGCTGCTGACGACCGACGCGGCGGTGCCGCAGCCGGTGTTCCGCCCGCTGATCGGCATGGACAAGGAGGAGATCGTCACCATCGCGCGCCGGATCGATACGTTCGAAACCTCCATCCTGCCCTATGAGGACTGCTGCACGGTCTTCACCCCGCGGCATCCCAAGACTCGCCCGACGCTCGAGGAGGTCGAGGCGGCCGAGGCGCGCGTCGACTGGAGCGAAATGCTGCAGACGGCCATCGACACCGCGCAGGTGAAAAATTTTACGTTCTGAACGAGCGCAGGCAGCGCTGCCGGTTAGTGGGGAGCGTTGGCGTCAGAATGGACTGCTTGCCAAGTGTGCAAGAAATAATGACAAGAATACTTGACATACAGCACTTGCCGTGGTATGATAGGGGCAGCATTAAGGAGGCGAAGCGCCATGAAACGGGAAGAGATCCTGGAGATTGCGGCCAAGAAGCCGGCCATGGATGAGCGCGAAGCGCGGATTTACATCCGCTCGTTCCGGGTCGGGTTTGCAGTCATGCTGCTGGTGTTTGTGGCGCTGGGCGTGCTGCGGCTTGCGCGGCATGAGCCGGTGGGCGACCTGCTGACGCTGGTGTTTTCCTATCAGGCCGCGACCGAGTGGTATCAGTTTGCATGCCGGCACACTGCGGTGTCGCTCATCTGGGCGATCGTCGCGACGGCGGCGACAGGCGCGTTCGCGGCGCTGTATCTTTTTGGGATGATGTGAATGGAAAAGAAGCTGGTTTTGGAGAACCGCCTGCGGGTGGCCCGCGCGGAGAAAAAGCTCTCCCAGGGAGAATTGGCGCGGCAGGTGGGTGTGTCGCGGCAGACCATCTGCTCGATCGAGACGGGGCAGTTCACGCCCAGCGCCAAGCTGGCGCTGCTGCTGTGCCTCGCGCTTGACAAGCGGTTTGAAGATTTGTTTTATTTTGCATATCAGGAAGAGTAAGCCGCCGACGGCGGAGAGAACGACACAATTTTGACGGACCGAAAGGGGATGGCCGGCATGACGGCGGAGATCATTTCTGTGGGGACAGAGCTGCTGCTCGGGCAGATCGCCAACACCGACGCGCAGTTCCTCTCGCGCAAGCTCAGCGAGGTCGGCATTGCGCTCTATCGCCAGCAGGTGGTGGGGGACAACGCCGAGCGGCTGAAAGTCTGCCTGCGCGAGGCCTGCTCCCGCAGCGACATTGTTATCCTGACCGGCGGGCTCGGCCCGACGGACGACGACATCACCAAGACCGTGGTGGCGCAGTTTGCGGGTGTGCGGCTCGTGGAGCATAAGGAGACGGCGGAGCGCATCCGGGATTATTTCCAGCGCACCCGGCGCGCCGCGAGCGAGACCAATCTGCGCCAGGCGATGCTGCCCGAGGGGGCGGCCGTGTTCCCCAACGATTACGGAACCGCCCCGGGCTGCGCGGTGGAATACGCCGGGCGGCTGATCATCCTGCTGCCGGGGCCGCCGCGCGAGCTGCAGCCGATGTTTGAGCAGCATGTGCTGCCGCTGCTGCGGCAGAAGAGCGGCAACGTGATTTATTCCCGGTTCCTGCGCGTGTTCGGCATCCCCGAGTCGAAGCTGCAAGAGGAGCTGGGCGACCTGATGCAGGGGGAGAACCCCACGCTTTCGCCTTACGCCAAGCAGGGGGAAGTGGAGCTGCGCATTACGGCGCGCGCCGAGGATGAAACGGCGGCGGCCACGCTGTGCGACCCGCTGGAGGAGGAGATCCGCCGGCGCGTCGGCGACGCGGTGTATACCGACGAATATGACAGCCTGCAGCAGACGGTCGTCGCGCTGCTGCGGGAACGCGGCGAAACCGTGGGCGTGGCGGAATCCTGCACCGGCGGCCTCGTCGCGGAGCGGCTGACCCAGGTGCCCGGTGCGTCGGAAGTGTTCGGGTTCGGCGCGTGCACCTATGCGCCGCAGATGAAGCGCGCGGTGCTGGGCGTCAACAAAAAGACGCTCGACGAGCAGGGCGTGGTCAGCCCGGAGACGGCGGTGGAGATGGCGGAAGGCGCGCGCCGGCGCGCCGGCGCGACGATTGGCGTCGGGCTCACGGGCGTGGCCGGGCCGGACGGCGGCACCGAGGCCACCCCGGTGGGGACGGTGTTCGTCGCCCTTTCCGACGGGAAGAACGCCTACGTCCGCGAGCTGCATGTCGGCCGTGGCGGGCACGAGCGCGAGCATGTGCGCTACGTCGCCTCCTCCCACGCGCTGGACATGGTGCGCCTGTTCGCGCAGGAGAAGCTGGACGCCATCGGCGAACCCTATGCGGTGCCCAAGCTGGATGCGCGCCTTGTGGCCAAGGGCTTTGCAGCCAATTACGAGATGAACAAGCCGCCGCTTCTCAAGCGTTTTCTGGGCTTCTTCACGAGTTTCCCCAAAGATCCCTGGCAGGAGAAGCTGCGCAAGGGTGTGCTGGCGGTGTCCAGCATCGTGCTGGTGGTGTCGCTGGCCATCCTTGGGATGAATGCGTACGAAATGTGGAACAGCGACCGAATCAATCAGATGCTCAGTGATATTCGGGGCAACCAGGTTTCCGAAGAGGTCAAGAACCAGATCGATCAGGAAAAGGGCGAAGGCGTGCAGAACTGGGCCTATGCCTGGCTGGAGATTAATCCCGACACCGTCGGCAATATCCAGATCAAGGACACGGCCGGCAATGTTTACGACAATTTCGATTACCCTGTGGTGCAGACGGAAAACAACGAGGACTATCTGGAGAAGGACTTCTTCGGCAACCATAATTCTCTCGGCACGGCGTTCCTTGACTACCGCTGCGACGTGCGCAATCTCTCCAAAAACAACATCATCTATGGCCATTCGACCCGCCGCGTGGACAAAATGTTCAACCGGCTGCATCAATATAAAGAATTGGATTTCCTCAATTCTCACCCGGTGATCGATTATAACACCATCTATCAGGATTACGCCTGGAAAATTTATTCCGTTTATATCACGCCGGGCGACAATTCCAACGGCGACATGTTCAACTATATCCGCACCGACTTCAGCAGCGATGAGGATTTCGCCGCGTTCGTGCAGGAAACGCGCGACCGCTCCCTCTATGACACGCAGGTCGACGTGCTGCCGACGGACAAAATCCTGACGCTGTCCACCTGCACCTATGAGATCAAGGGCATGGAGCTGCGCCTGGTGATCCACGCGCGCCTGGTGCGCGAGGGGGAGAGCCGCGAGGTCGCGGCCGCGGTCGAGAATCCGGACCCGGTGTATTTCGACTCGTGGTATCAGTATTACAACATCGAAAAGCCGGGTGACACATCTTCCCAGGGCGGCACGTCCTCCCAATCCGGCACGAGCTCGGGCGGCGCGCAGACGCCGACAGACGAGGAATTCATCCTGTTTGACGTGTCCATCAAGGTCAATCCCGGCCAGCGCCATACCTTCTATGTCCCCTATATTAACGGCTACGGGACGGACGCCTCCGTCGGACTCGGGGAGAAGCAGGCGGAACACGGAGAAATCGGACTGCTGTCGACAGATAATAAGATCACCTATACCGCCGACCGGGGCTATACCGGCATCGATACCTTCACCATCGCCATGACCGACCAGGCGATGCACCAGACGCAGGCGACCGTCACGGTCTATATCGGGATCGACCGCACGACCGGCACGACGCTGGAGGTGGACGAGGAAAGCGTGACCTGCAGCGCCAACGGCGGCACTGTGACGGCGCAGATCCAGGCGCGGTCCAACGACGGCGGCAATGTGTATTACCGCATCATGCCGGGCGAGGGACTTTACAGCGGCACGGCCACTGTGGATGCAAACGGCCTGGTCACCTATCAGCAGACCAGCGACCGGCGGTATGAGGACTTTGTCAAGGTCGTGGCCTATAACGACCGCAACAGCGCCAAGGTGTTTTATCTCACGATCAACGACGGCTACGGCCAGGAGGATGAGGAGCATCCGACCGTCAGCCGGCCGACAACCAGCACGGCGCCGCCAACGAGCAGCGCCGCGCCCCCGGTCAGCAGCGATACATCGAGCGCTGCGCCGCCGGCCAGCAGCACGACGCCGCCGGTCAGCAGCGAAACGCCGCCGGTGAGCAGCACGACACCGCCGGCCAGCAGCGAAACGCCGCCGGTCAGCAGCGATACATCGAGCGAGACGCCGCCCGCCAGCAGCGAAACACCGCCGGTGAGCAGCGAAACGCCCCCGGTCAGCAGCGGAGGGACCGCTTCCGACGTCACGCCGGAGGACACTACCGCGGAGCCGGAGGACTGAAAGAAGATCCACAACGCTGCGGGGCAGCGAAACGATTGACGGGAAAAGGAAACAGGCCGAAGCTCTCGACACAAGGGCTTCGGCACCGCCGGTTTCCGGCGGTGGGGAGAAGGAGGTACTTATGAAGCGAAGCACAGGCTGCAAACTGCTGGCGCTGCTGCTGGCCGTGGGGATGGCGGCGGGGGCGCTTTCGGGCTGCAAGAACAACTACAAAGAGATTTTTGACGATGTTTTTGCGCTCGGCAACAGTTCTCAAACCAGTTCTGCCACGTCCTCGGACGCGCAGTCCTCGCAGGGCGCGTCCAGCGGCGGGGCCAGTTCCGACGCTGCCGGGGAGATCCCCAGCGAGACCCCGGCCCTGCCCGAGGATGTATCCAAACCGGACAAGCCGGACAGCGACCCGGAGATTGCACTGACGGGGATCGAGTTCAGGTTCCCCACCGCCTCCATCGACGACGGCGCGTCCTCCCGCCTGCGCTATACTGTGCAGCCGGAGAACGCCGACGTCTCTGACCTCAAATGGGTTTCCGACAAGCCGGAGATCGTTTCTGTCTCCAACTTGGGAAAAATCACGGCCAACAGCCCGGGGCAGGCGCGCATCACGGCGTATTCGGAGAAATACGACGTGCGGGTCTCCTGCACTATCTATGTCAAGGACATTGGCCGGCAGGACGAGCCGGAGGAAATCGAAGGCTCGGAGGATGGCGGCGATTCCGGCCTGTTTGAGCCGGACGAAGGCGACGGCGAGAGCGGCGAGCCGATCAATCCCATTCCGCCGTCCAGGCCCAATTCCAGCGGGCAAAGCTCGTCTTCAGCCGGCAGCTCGAGCAATGTTTCCTCCATCGCTTCCGGCCTAGAATCTTCCGGCATCAATACCTCCCAGCCCTCCAGCGGCCTGTCGAGCATCAGTTCAGGCGGGACGGGCAGCGAGCCTTCCGAGGCCGACGAGCTGGCGGATCAATACATCAAGGTCAAGCAGCCCAACGGGGATATTGTGGTCATGACGGTGCTGGACTATGTGGTGTTCAACACGGGCCGCGAAGTGAACAGCTCGTTTGAGGACGAGGCCATCAAGGCGCAGGCGGTCGCGATTTACACCTACTATATCATGTACAACATGTCCGGCTCGGCGGACTGGGCCAGAACGGAGCGGGAAATCCTGTTCAACGCCGACGGCAGCGTCGACTACGCCACCGTGGTGAAAAACCATCCGACCAGGGACGGCAGCTTTGACCGGCTGGTGCGGCTGTGCCGGGAAGTGCTGGGGCAGACGATCCTGTATAACGGCAAGGCGATCTGCGCCTCCTTCTCCGCCACCAATCGCGGCGCTTCCCAGTCCAACGCGCCTTATTGGAGCAGCACGCCGCTGCCGTATCTCGCGCGCGTGGAGAGCCCCTGGGACAAGAACGCTTCGACGTACCTGAGCACCAAGACCTTCACCAAGGCGCAGATGCAGGAGAAGCTGCTTTCGCTCGACGACGAGATCGTGCTGGAAGAGGATCCGGCCGAATGGCTGGCAGAGCTGGATCGCGACGTGCCGGACGAGGGCTATGTCCTTTACGCCACGGTGGGCGGCGTGACTGTCAAGGGCGGCAAGATCCGCTCGCTGCTCGGTTTGCGCTCCACCTGCTTCTTTGCCGATTACAACGCGGAGACAGAGACCTTCACCATCACGGTGCATGGTTATGGACATGGCATCGGCATGAGCCAGAACGGCGCCAACGGCATGGCAAAAGAGGGCCAAAGCTGGCAGGGGATTCTTACGCACTATTACACCGGCGTGACGATCGGCTATCGTGAGCCGAAATTCTACGAGGTGTGAATTGAATCGCAAATTTAGAATGGAGGGCCTATCCTTTGGATATGCCCTCCATTTCTATTCACCGGCACAGAGCAAAAATGGACAGCAAAATTTGAGGTGAATGAACTTTTTGACTTCAAAATCCGTCTATATAGGTGAAAACCGGTTTTCATAATCTGAAATGCCGAAGGGTGGGAAGATATGGATGAATTTGTACGTTTGCTGACGCAACACAGGAATGTGCTGGAGCGCTTTGTTCGCTTCCGGGTGCGTAACGCCTTTGATGCGGAGGACATCATACAGGAAACCTGCTTGCGCGCCTGCCAAAGCTTTGATTCGCTCAAGGACATTGCTGCATTCAAGCCGTGGATCATCAGCATTGCACGCAACAAGTGCAACGATTATTTTCGGCAGCTGGCCAAACACATGGAGATCCCGATAGAGCAAATACCAGAAAGGCACCTGCCCTACGGCCGAATGGGCCTTACTGCGGCAAGCCCTGTAGAAGAAACGCTGCAAAAGCTCGGGAATAAAGAGAAACAGGTGCTATATCTATACTATTTTCGCGAATTTTCACAAGCGGAAATTGCACAGCGTCTGGATATTCCTTTGGGCACAGTGAAAAGCCGTCTGCATGCCGCAAAATCAAATTTTAGGAAATTCTATCCAGATCGCATCCAAACAAAAGGAGGAAATATCATGCAAAAATTCCCAGAATATTTGCCCGAATATACGATAAAGAAATCGGACAAAGCGCCGTTTGCCGTGAAATTTGAGGAGCTTATGGGATGGTTTATTATTCCGCGGCTGCAGGAAAAATGCGCTTGGGCGCAGTATGATATGCCTGACAGACACGTTACAAACCTGTATTCGTCCACGGTGGAGAAAAAAGTTGTCCTGCATGGAATCGAAGGCGTGGAAATCAAAAATACATATCGTGAAATAGGTGCGAATACGGAAAAAGAAACGCCTTTTTACTTTATTGCGCAGCTTACAGAGGACTACTGCCGTTGGCTCGGAAATCGTTACTGCGAAGACGGTGTGGAGCATATCGTAACGTTTCTTGACGGGGATGAATTTCTCAATGCATGGGGCACAGGAGAGAATAACGTTGGGGAACCGGTGGATGTCAAACCGCGCGGTACGATCACCCAAAACGGCAAGGAGATCTTTGCCAGTAAGGACAACGCGACCGACTGTGTAGGAAGATATAGCATTCATCTTGCGGAGAAAGTATATGACACGAATCTTCTGATCGGCATTTTTGGCGACGGAACGCTTACGGAGCAATATATCGACCAAAACGGCCGCACCGTTCTCTGGCGCAGATTTAACCGCGATGACTGGGCCATTGACCGCTATGGGCGAAAATGGAGCGAGCAGTTCCCGGAAAATGAGCGCATTATGGTGAATGGAGCTACTTATGTGCATTGGTATGACTGCATCAGCGATTACGTTTTATAGGCAAATTATAGGCAAAACGGAGGCGGGAAAGCGGTTCCCGCCTCCGTTTTTATGATGGATGGTCGCTGGGGTCAATGGAGGAAAAGACGGTTTTCGCGGCAAAGCAGAGGATTCGTCGTGTTCTCTTTGCTGACAGGTGCGGGCCGAACCCGCTGCCCAGCCTTTTAGATCCGCCGGCGGAGAAGCCGGCATGCGTCGACGCGCGCCGGGAAGAGAACACCCGCGCTCTGGCGCGGAGGAAAGCAGCGATCGCGGCGGCCGCTCAATCCGCGCGCAGGACGCCGGCGTAGACTTCGGTCACGTTGGGCACTGCAAGCAGGCCGTCTGCGGCGAATCGGTCAAAAACCTCGTACAGCGCCTGCCGGTAAGCGGGAAAGGCGGAATGCGTTTCCGGCAGGGCGTAGGAAGCCGAAAAGGCGCGGCGCAGAAATGAATCCTGCGAGAACGTCAACGGATTGGGAAATTCGAGGCGCTCGTACGGGCCGCCGAAGAAATCGTCAAACGCCGCCGCGCGCGCATCAAACCCGTTGGAGGCGCCGCGGAATCCGGGGCAGAAGGCCCGGAACACGCGGAAGGTCTCGACGTTCACCGGCGCGTCCGCGACGCGGTTGTTCCATACCAGAAACACCCGGCCGCCGGGGCGCAGAATCCGCAGGCATTCCCGGCGGAACGCGGCTGCGTCGAACCAATGAAACGCCTGCGCCGCGGTGACGAAATCCACCGACCCTGACGGCAGGCCGGTGGCGCGTTCGCGCCCCGCGACAGACACGAACCCCGCCCGCCCGGCGAGCAGACGCTCGGCCTCGTTGCGCATGTCGTCGTTGGGCTCCACGGCGAAGACAGAAAATCCCGCGTCGAGCAGCTGCGCGGTCAGCTTCCCCGTGCCGCTGCCGATGTCCGCCGCGGCGGCCCCGGCAGGGTATAACGCGGCCAGGTGCGCGAGGAAAGCGGCGGCGTAAGACGGGCGCGCGGCGGCATAATCCGCCTGTTTCCCACTGAATTTTGCGGTGGAATCCATGCAAACGACCTCCTTTGGACGTGGGAACCTGCGCGAGGAATAGAATTAATTCCATTGTACACCCGCGCTCTACGCTTGGCAAGGCCGCGGGGCCTGCACACCAAAACTTAGCGATTGACGCGAGTAAATAACATGTTATAATAATAAAGACGAATCATGAAGAACCCGCCCAGGCGCGGCGGGAATTATGTCAAGTTGGGGGAAAATCTATGCCGCAGACGCGGATTCTGGCGATTGAAAGCTCTTGCGACGAGACGGCCGCCGCTGTGGTGGCCGACGGGCGCAGCGTGCTGTCGAATGTGGTGGCGTCCCAGATCGCCATTCATCAGAAATATGGCGGTGTGGTGCCGGAGATCGCGTCCCGGCAGCATGTCGAGGCGATCGTGGGCGTGACGCAGGCGGCGCTGGAGGAAGCGGGCATGACGGCGGCGCAGCTGGACGCCGTGGCGGTGACAGCGGCGCCGGGGCTTATCGGCGCGCTGCTGGTGGGCGTGAACTTCGCCAAGGGGCTGGCGCTGTCTCTGGAGCGCCCGCTCGTGCCGGTGCATCATATCCGCGCGCATATCGCCGCCAATTACCTTGCGCATCCGCAGCTCACGCCGCCGTTTCTGGCACTGGTGGCGTCGGGCGGGCACAGCCATATCGTCGAAGTGCTCGATTACACCGCGTTTCGGGTGCTGGGGCGCACGCGGGACGACGCTGCGGGCGAATGCTTTGACAAAGCGGCGCGTGTGATGGGACTTCCGTATCCCGGCGGCGTGCAGATCGACCGCGCGGCGAGGGAGGGGGATGCGCAGGCGTTTCGTTTCCCGCGCGCGCATGTCGACGGCGCGCCCTATGATTTCAGCTTTTCCGGCCTGAAAACCGCCGTCATCAACACCTGCCATCAGATGCAGCAAAAAGGGCAGCCGCTGCCGGTGGCGGATCTGGCCGCGTCGCTGCAGGCGGCGATCAGCGACGCGCTGACCGAGAAGCTGATGCTCGCCGCGGCGCATACGAAGCACCGCACGATCGTGCTGGCCGGCGGCGTGAGCGCCAACAGCGGGCTGCGCGCGCGTGTGGAGGCGGCCTGCCGGGAACGTGGTTATACGATCTTCCTGCCGCCGCTCGCGCTGTGCGGAGACAACGCCGCGATGGTGGGCGCGCAGGGATTTTACGAATGGCGCGCGGGGCACACGGCCGACGCGTCGCTCAACGCACGCGCGACGATGGACATTGCGGAGCCGTTCGCGGCGCCGGGGCGCGCGGAAGCGTGATCGGCGCCGCGCAGCCGGAGCGGGACCGGCGGCAGCGGGGGACGAGAGCGGCCGCGGCAGCAGGTCCGGTATGGCGTGATTTCCGCGCGCGGCCGGCGCATGGGACGGCGCCAAGAAGCCGGCCGTCCGCAGACAGCAAAGCCCGCGGCGCAAAGCCGCGCGCGGCGGAAGGGGGAGAACAGCATGAAAATTCTGGGCGTTGATTACGGCAAAGTGCGCACGGGCCTCGCCGTCAGCGACCGTACAGAGACGCTGGCTTCGCCCCTGCCGATCGTGACGGAATACCATCCCGAGCGGCTGCCGGCGCGCATCTGCCAGGCGGCGCGCGAGCAGGGGGCGGAGCTCGTGGTGATCGGTCTGCCGCGCAATATGGACGGCACCGAAGGGGACAGCGCCCGCGCGGCGCGCGCGCTGGCGCAGGCAGTCGAGCAGGAGAGCGGGCTGCCGGTGGAGCTGTGGGACGAGCGGTGCACCACCGTCGACGCCCACCGGGTGCTCAACGTCGCCGACGTGCGCGGGAAGAAACGCAAACAGACGGTCGACAGCGTCGCGGCGGTACTCATTCTGGAGGGATATCTCGATTTTCGCCGTAGCCAGGCGCAGCGGGAGCAGCCCTGACGCGGCGGGAAGAGAACCGGGACCCGGGGAAAATCGCCCGTGCGGGCGGCACAGGAGGCCGCGCCTGCACGGAGGAAATAAAACCACGTCAGCAGCCCGCATTTTACCCGGCGGCGGGGAACCGGCCGGCAGCCCGGCGGCCCGCGCTAAGCGAGAAAGGATGGTTGTCAACATGAAAGTGCAAGACCTTGTGCGTATTCTCGATGCGAAGGTGCTCACCGGGGAGGATCGGATGGACACCGAGGTGCATTCCGCCTGCGGCGCGGACATGATGAGCGACGTGCTGGCCTTCGTCAAGGAGCAGGCGGTGCTCCTCACGGGCCTTACCAACCCGCAGGTCGTGCGCACGGCGGAGATGATGGACATGCGCTGCGTGGTGTTCGTGCGGGGCAAGCAGCCGCCGGAGGCAGTCGTCGAGCTCGCGCGCGAGCATGAAATGATCCTGCTGCAGACGCAGCGCCGCATGTTCACCGCCTGCGGCATGCTTTATGAGGCGGGGCTGCGCGGGGAGGAAGGGAACCGATGAGCGAGGGACTGAAGCTGCATTTCGAGGTCGCGCCGGACGACATCGCCGCGGCGGGCAACGCCTCGACCGGGACGAAAAACACGCTCAAGAAAATGGGCTTTCCCGCCGCGATCATCCGCCGCGTCGCCATCGCGATGTATGAGGGAGAGATCAACATGGTCATCCACGCCAAGGGCGGCGACGTGGACGTGGAGATCCAGCCGGACCGCATCGTCATGACGCTCGCCGACCGCGGGCCGGGCATTCCGGACATCGATCTCGCGATGCAGGAAGGCTGGTCGACCGCCACGGAGAACGTGCGCGAATACGGCTTCGGCGCGGGGATGGGCCTGCCCAATATGAAGAAAAACACCGACGAGATGCGCATCGATACGCAGCTCGGCGTGGGCACGACCGTGACGATGACGGTTTATGTCGCGTGAGACGCGAGGGAAAGGAATGGCAGGTGAGGGGGATTTGATCCGATTTCAGCATTCGGTGACGCTGGACCGGGACAAATGCAGAGGCTGCACCAACTGCATCAAGCGCTGTCCCATGGAGGCCATGCGCGTGCAGGACCGCAAGGCGCGGGTCATCGCCAGCCACTGCATCGACTGCGGCGAATGCATCCGCGGATGTCCGTATCACGCCGTCAAAGCGAAGGTGGACGTCTATGAGGACATCCTGCAATATAAATACACGGTCGCCATCGCCGACCCGGCGCTGTATGCGCAGTTTCACCATCTCGACGATGTCAATCTCGTGCTGGCCGCGCTCATGCAGATCGGGTTCGACGAGGTGGCGGAGCTCTACCGCGAGCACCGCATCATCACGGCGCTGACAGAGCAGGCCATCGAGGAAGGGACGCTGCCGAAACCCATCATTTCCAGCAAGTGTCCCGCCGTCACGCGCCTGATCCGCGTGCGCTTTGCCGACCTGTGCGATCACGTCATGCCGGTCATGACGCCGGGGGAGCTCGCGGCGCACAACATGCGGGAGAAAATCTGCGAAAAAACGGGGCTGGGCCCTGAGGACGTCGGCATTTTCTACATCTCCCCCTGCGCGGCCAAGGCCACCATCCTCAAGATGCCGCTGGGGATCGAAAATTCCAACATCGACAAGGTGCATTCGGTCAGCGATATTTACACACGGCTGCTCTCGCCGATGAAACGCATCCAGGATCCGCCGCGCATCGCGGAATTTAACTGCGCGAAATATGCCTGCACCGGCACGGAATCCAAGGCGCTGCATGGGCGGCGCGCGATTTACGCCGACGGGATGGAGAACATCATCCGCCTGCTGGAGGACGTGGAGGACGGCAAGCTCGACGATTTCGATTTTGTCGAGCTGCGGGCCTGCCCGGGCGGCTGCGTGGGCGGCGTGCTCAATGTGGAGAATCCTTACGTCGCGAAATTCCGCGCGCGCCATCTTTCCAGCGGGGACGGCCCGCTGCCGCGCCCGGAGGAGATCCCGGACAGCGCGTTCTGGGAGGTGCCGCTGGAATATGCCCCGGTGATGAATCTCGACAGCAACGTGGCGGTCGCGCTGGGCAAGATGCAGGAGCTCGAGCGCATCGTCGGGAGCCTGCCGGGACTGGACTGCGGCTCCTGCGGCGCGCCGTCCTGCCATGCGCTGGCGGAGGACATCGTCCGCGGGCGCGCGCAGGTGACGGACTGCATTTTCCGCCGCGGACTGCGCGGCCGGGAGGGTAACAACGAGGAGAAAGGCGGTTAAAACGATGTGCACGACGAAGCAACTGGCCCAGGCGCTGGCGCTGGAGACGCTGGTGGAGCAGGAGGACCGGGAGATCACGGGCGGCTATTGCGGGGATCTGCTCAGCCGCGTGATGGGCAGCGCGCCGGCCGACAGCGCGTGGGTCACGGTGATGGGCAACGTCAACGCCGTGGCGGTGGCGTCTATGGCGGACGTGGCCTGCATGGTGCTCGCGGAGAACGCGCCGCTGGATGCGCAAGCCGCCGCGCGCGCGAAGGAGCACGGCGTGACGGTGCTGCGTTCTGCGCAGCCGATGTTTGAGCTGTGCGAAGCGATCGAGCAGGCGCTCAAGGCGGAATGACTTCCGGTCCCGGCCGCGCCGCAGGAAGGGCCGGCGCGGCGTCCGGTATCTGCCGGGCAGGGGCCCGGCACAGGGCAACGGCGGTGCTGCCGGCGGGGCGCGACCCCCGGTGCATCCCGTCGGGCGTCGGCGGCTTGCGGCGGCCGGCGGCGCGCTTGTGCCCGCGCGGCGGCGGGGATCATGGCAGGCGCGCGGCGGAGACGCGGCGCGCTGTGGAGGAGAACGAAGGAAAGGGGGATCAGGCGGATGAATTGTTTTTACGACCTGCATCTGCATTCCTGCCTTTCCCCCTGCGGGGATAACGATATGACCCCCGCCAACATCGCCGGCATGGCGCGGGTGCTGGGGCTGGACATCATTGCCCTGACCGACCATAACAGCGCCAAGAACTGCGGCGCGACGATGCGCGCGGCGGCGGCTTACGGCGTGGTCTGCCTGCCGGGGATGGAGATGACGACGCAGGAGGAGATCCATCTGGTGTGCCTGTTTGATACGCTCGCCGCGGCGATGGAGCTTGACGGAATCGTTTCGGCCCGCCTGCCGGACATCCAAAACCGGCCGGATATTTTCGGCGAGCAGCGCATCCTGGACGAGGAGGACGCGCTGCTCGGCCTCGAACCCAAGCTGCTTCTCAACGCCACCGACATCCCGCTGGAAGAGGCGGCGCAGATCGTCGCCGCGCTCGGCGGCGTGTGTTATCCCGCGCATATCGACCGGCCGTCCAACAGCGTCACAGCGGCGCTCGGTGTTTTCCCGGACGAGCCGCATTTCGCCAATTTCGAGGTCAGCCGGCGGGGCGACGCGCTGGCGCTGCAGCGGCTGTACCCCAACCTGGCCGGCCGGCGCGCCGTTTTCAGCAGCGACGCGCACTATTTGACCGACATCAGCGAGGCCACGCACTGCGTCCATCTGCCGGAATGCAGCGCGGCGGCGCTGCTCGAGAAGCTGCGCGGCTGACGAACAGGCCCGTGTCCTGGCTTCGCGGCCGGGAGCTGCTTCCTTCGCGGCTCCCGATGGGGACTGCCGGCGGACGCCGCATAGGGCAGGCGATCAACAGCCCTGCCGGCTGGATGCGCTCGCGCCATTTGCAAAACAAAAATAGAGAAAGGATGCCTGAAACGCCCATGATTCGCATGCTGCTCAACAATATTCCCGCGCTGCGGGACACATACTATGAATTCCTCGGCGGGTTTGCCGAGCCGCTGCTTGTGATCCTCGACGTGGTGAGCATCATCGTGATCGCGCGTCTGCTTGTCGCGCTGGTGCGCAAGCTCATCAAGACGGCGATCGCCCGGCAGGTCAAGCGTGGCGGCAATGAGAAAAAGCTCAACACCGTGCAGAGCGTGGTGCTCAATGTGGCGGTCTTTCTGGTGTGGTTTTTCGCCTGCGTTGCGGTGCTCAACGAGCTGGGGCTCGGCACCACGGTCAATTCCCTGCTGGCCACCGCCGGTATCGGCGGCTTGGCGATCGGCTTCGGCGCGCAGAGTCTGATCAAAGACGTCATCAGCGGCGCATTCCTGCTGGTGGAGCAGCAGATCTCGATGGGCGATTATGTGACCATCGCCGGCATCACCGGGACGGTGGAGGAGATCCAGCTGCGCGTGACCAAGGTGCGCGCGGACAAGGGAGAGCTGCATATTGTCCCCAACGGGCAGATCGACGTCGTGACCAATTTCTCCAAAGGCTCCACCACGGCCATCGTCGATGTGCCCATGCCGTATGAGCAGGACGTCGCGCATGTGCAGAAGGTGCTGGAGGACGCGGTGGCGGAATACGGCCGGGACAACGAGCTGCTCACCGAAGCGCCCAAGGTGGTGGGGATCGTGGATCTGGGGGATTCCGCCGTCATGATCCGCGTCGTGGCCAAATGCAAGTCCATGGAGCATTTCGGCGTGGAGCGCGCGCTGCGGCGCGTCGTTATGGACGCGTTCGCCGCGCATGATATCGCCATCCCTTACAATAAGCTCGTGGTGCTGGCGCACGACTGAAGGGGAACGGAAAGGAGAGACAGATGAGACGAGGCATCAGAATCCTGAGCGGGCTGCTGGCCGCCGCGCTGCTGTGCGCAGGAGTGGCGGGCTGCGAGCCGCAGGTCCGGCATACGGACACCGACCAGCTGGCCATGCCGGCGGCGGGGGAGCGGATCGCCGTCATTACGACCAGCCTGGGCGTGCTGTATGCCCGGCTGTTCCCGGAGGACGCGCCGGATGCGGTGCAGAATTTCACGCAGCATGCCGAGGAGGGCTATTATGACGGCGTGATCTTCCATCGTGTGGAGGCCAATTACGTCGCGCAGACGGGCGACCCGACGGGCACCGGCAGCGGCGGAAAGAGCGTCTGGGGGCGCGGCTTTGACGTCGAGGTGAGCGACAGCCTGCACCATTTGCGCGGCGCGATCGGCATGGCGCGCGGGGAGAAAAAGAACTCCAACGGTTCGCAGTTTTATTTTGTCACGCGCGGTTATGTCTCCGTCGCCTATGCGGAAACGCAGCGCGAAGCCGGCAACGGCGCGCTGGCGGATCTGTACCAGCAGCAGGGGGGCATACCGGAGCTGGACGGGGAATATACCATTTTCGGGCAGGTGTTCGCCGGTTATGCGACGCTCGACGCCATCGACGGGGTAAAGACAGAGGATACCCGGCCGGTCGAGGATGTGCGCATCGAATCGATCGAGATCGTGGAGTATGAAGAGGGCCTTGTGCCGCAGGAGGCGTTCGACCGCTGACCGCGGCGTGCCGAAGGGGGCGTGCGAAATGAGACGATGGCTTGGCAGAGTGGGGAAAGGCATTCTCGCGGCAGCGATGCTGTGCGTGATGGCGCTGGCGCCGGCGTGGCAGGCGCCGCCCGCGCCGGCGGAGGGCCTGCCGCGCGCGGAGCCGGTTGCCAGAACGGGCGAAGAAACCGGCGTGCAGGCGCTGGCGGGCAATCCGCTGAGCACGGATGCGCGCTTTCGGGAGGTCACGAAAGAATGCCGCGTCGATGGCTTCGACATGAGCGACGTGTGCTTTCTGGACGATGCGCGGCTGCTTGTGGCCTATCGCGGCAGCGAAGGAGAGGGCACGGCGTCCGCCATTTACCACCTGGCGACGGGGGAGCTGCATCTGCGCAAGCATGCGGTTTCCATGCCGGGCTGGCCGCAGGCCGCGCTGCTGCCGGACGGCGGCTATGCGCTCTATGACCCGTCGGGCGCGACGGCGCTGCTGGTGGACGCTGCGGCGGGGGAGACTGTGATTTCCCTCGGAGAGACGCCGGCGGACAGCTGGCTTCCCTATGACAGCGATCGCCTGCTGCTGACGCGCGGCCCGGCGCTGTATTGGCTCGCGGCGGACGGCACACAGACGCGGCTGGGTTCTCTGGACAATTACGGACAGAGCCTTTCCCTTCTTTTCTGCACGGCGCAGGGGGAGATCGGCGTGGAGGCCCATCGGGACAACGGCGATTGCACGGCGCTGCGCTTCACCGTCGCGGACTCGACGGCGCGCCCGCTCGACGGCGCGGCGTACTGGGCGCTGGCGGATGGGGGAACCTTCGCCGCGCCGGACGAAACCGGCCGCCGCGTGCGGCTGTATCGGGACGGGCAGACGCCGCAGGAGACTGCGCTGCGCGGCGAATGGGAGAGCGCCCAGGCGCTGCAGCAGGGCCTTCTGCTGACGACGCAGCGCGGCTATGACTGGAAAAACTGGCGGGAAACGGTATCCGTGCTGCGCGTCTATGATCTGACGTCCGGTACGATGCGGCTGCGCAGCCAGCCGATATCAAACCAGAATCTCGACGCCTGCGGGGCGGATCTCACGCCGGACGGCGCATACGGCGCAGCGCTTTTCTGCGACCGGCAGAACCGGCGCGCGGACTGGGAGCGGGGCCTCGGCGGGATGAAGGAACGCCTGGTGCTGTGGGAAGTGCCGACAGAAGGCGAGGATGAGGAGCTGCGGCGGGAGGCCGGTCCCTTCGGCGCGGCGGCGCTGTCGGACGATGTGCTCGCAGAAGTGCAGCGGGTTTACGCCGATTACGGCGTGCAGCTGCTGGCGGGCAACGACGACCCGTGGAACTATCAGACGTACTTTTCCGGGGCATACACCACCGAAGCGATGACCGACGAAAACATGCTCTGGTCGGCGGCGCGCATGGTGCGCAATACGTTTAAGCATTTCCCCGCGGGCATGGTGCGGGAGGTTTATCAGGGCTGCCCGCTGAAGATTTTCCTCACCGGCGCGATTGATGCGCCGGATGAATCCGAGGCGGAGACGGCGGGCTTTTTCTTCAGCCAGGGGACAGAGCATTACATCGTTCTCGACGTGGGACAGACGGAGCTGAGCTGGACGATCGCCCATGAGCTGTATCATTCCATCGAGGACCGCATGAACCGAAAAGCGGGCGGGGATGCGTTTGCGCAATGGGAAACATATTTGCCGGATGGCTTTGCCTATTACGGCAGCTATGACGACAGCGGCTGGATCAACGACGCCGAGGCCGAGCGGTATACGACCTTTGACGAGCGGGCTTGGCGGCGCAACGAGGTGTATTTCCTCAACCCCTATTCCAAAACCTACGAGGACGAGGACCGCGCGGAGATTTTCGCGTATCTGTTCCTTTATGACGAGATGGACGAATGGTTCCTGGGAGATCCCGTTTCGGAAAAAGCGGCCGCTGTGTGCGGCGCGCTGCGGCAGCAGTTCTCCTCTGCGGCGCGGGAAGAGACGCCGCATTGGGAACGGGGCATGCAGGCGGCGGGCCTGTTGGCGGTTGAACCGCCCGCCGCGGCTTGACGCGCCGGCGGGGAAGACGCCCGGGAACGGAGGGGGTCCCCTGTGACAAACCCATGCCGCTCCCCGTGAGACATTGACGCGCCCGGGAGCGGGGAGGATCCTTCGCGAGGAAAAGCCCCAGGCGCCGCAGCATCGCGGCGGCGCAGCGGGACACGGTTGACACAAGGAAAGGAGCAAAAAAAGATGAGAAAAAACGGGCCATTTTCGCGCCGCGCGGCGGCGACGCTGCTGGCGATGGGAGTGCTGCTGACTGCCGCCGCCGGCTGTGGACAGACGCCGGCCGACACCAGTTCGCAGGATGTTTCGTCGCAGGCGGCCTCCCAGATGCCCGCGCTGCCGGAGATCGCGTATGGCGAGCGCCTGGCCGGCGGCGTGTGGGATCTGTCGGCGCTGCTGGCACTGCCGGGCTATACCTTTGAGACGGCGAAATTTTTCGATGATTACCGCGTCCTTGCGGCTTATTCGAACGCCGACGGCGTGGCGGCTGCGCTGGTCAACCTCGTGACCGGCGAGCAGGAGGCGCTCGTCGAGCAGGCAGTGCCGCTCGAAGCGCCGCAGATCACGATCCTCACGGAATATTCTTTCGCGCTCACTTCTGCGGATCAGAATAAAGCCGTCATTTTCGACACCGCGTTCCGCCCGACGGTCTTCACCCCGGCGCGCACGGTGGACGATCTTGTTGTCTGCACGAAGGATTATGTGCTGTATACCGCGCAGGGGAGCCTTTACATGGCGCAGAACAGCGGCGAGAACGAAACGCTGCTCACCGATTTCGGCGGCGCATATTCCCGCGCTGAGCTGCTGTATTTCTCCCAGGAGGGTATCGCGGGGCTGCGCGGCGAGCCGAAGGACGGCGGAGAAACGCAGCTGATCCGCTTCGACATGGGGGACAACAGCTTCCAATCCTTGCCGGCCGCCGGCGTGCGGGAAGGCGCGCTCGACGGGGAGACGTTCTATTACCAGTCCGACGGCGCGCTGGGCGCTCTGCAGCGCTATGACAGCCTGGAGGGGGCGTTCCTGGAACCGTTCGCGCTGCAGGGCGTGGACGAGCGGCTCGAGACGGTCAAAAACGGCGTGGCCCTGACCGTCGGCGGGACGGCGGGCGATGCGGCGCGGCTGGCGTTTTACGACGCGGAAGCGGGGACGCTGCTGGGGGAATATGGGGATTTCCCCGACCTGCTGCTACAGGAAGGACGACAATCGGATCTGTCGAACGACGCGCGCTTCTGCCTGATCTGGGGAGAAGCGGAAACAGAAGAAAAAATGCTCCTGCTTTGTCCGGAGGAAATGGAAACGACGCCTGCTGCCAGCCAGCAGGCGTCTGTCGTAGAACGGCTGGAGGCAGCCTACGGCGTGCGGGTGAAAACGGGGGAGGACGCGATGACGGCGTTTCCTGATTTCACGGCCGAGCCGCTGACAGTGGAGGCGGCGGTGGCGCTGTCGCTGCAGGAGGTGGAGGCGGTGCTCGCGAAATTCCCCGAGGGCTTTTTCGAGGAGCTGCTCGCCGGGGAGCTGCCGCGCCTGACGGTGCATATCGCCGGGGCGCTGACCCAGCGGGCGGCGGACGGCACGAGCAGCCCGGAGGCCTTCACCTATGTCGATTACGAAGCGGGGGAGCGGCACATCGTCCTCGACGGGCGCAGCCCGGACAGCATCCTGACGAACCTGCCGCATGAGCTGATGCACGCCATCGACGAGGTGATCCTGCTGCGCACGGGCGCGTCGTATTTCGCTGACTGGCCGCAGTATCAGCCGGCGGGCTTCCGGTACGCGCAAAACTATGTCGGGGCAGATGGCGGGGATTATGCGGACCCGGCTTATACCCCGGCGGATCCGCGCGCGCAGCAGGATCCCAACTGTGTGTATTTCGTGGACGCTTATTCCAAAACCTTCGACACCGAGGACCGGGCGCGCCTGTTCGAGACGCTCTTCACCGGCGATCCGGCGGCGCACGGAGAGCGTTTGCCGTCGTATTTCGCCGAGAGCATGCATTTGCGCGACAAAGCGAGCTACCTGTGCAATGAAATCCGGGCCTGTTTCCCTTCGGTGCAGCGGGTTGAGCTGGCGTATTGGGAGCGCCTGCTCGTCGATGAGAAATGACGGCCGTCTCGCCTGACGGCCGGCGAGGGCCGGTACGGCAGCCCCAGTTTGGCCGGAGCGGGCGCGTCCTCGCCGCAAAGCAGCGGCGAGGTGCACGGGCGGGATGGACTTGTGGAGAAATACCGGGACCCCGCCCGTTGTGAGGCGCGGGCGACGCTCCGGGCTGGGGCCGCTGCTTTGCCAAACCGGGCGAAACGGGAATTCGGCGGTC
Organism: Candidatus Tabaqchalia intestinavium; assembly: GCA_904420005.1. Taxonomy (GTDB): domain Bacteria; phylum Bacillota; class Clostridia; order Oscillospirales; family CAJFTT01; genus Tabaqchalia; species Tabaqchalia intestinavium. The sequence goes on from CAJFTT010000022.1 coordinate 23,017, forward strand.
CTCCCCTTGCAAAACCGGCGGTTTCATGGTAGGATAAGAAGCTCCCCCTGCGGTGCCGCGGCGCTGCGGGGCGTTGCCGCGTGGCGCAAGCCGGCGGCGGGACGGCTGGCGGGAAAGCCGGCCGATAACGGCAGGAAGAAAACGATCGGCCGCCGCGCGGCAGCACGGCGGGCACCGGTTGGGAAATAGGCTGCGCCTTTGCGGGCGCGGCGGAGAAGAGAGGATGGAAAAGCCATGGACATCATGGAGCTGTTCCGCAAAATCGGCGGGGAATCGAAGCCGGCGGGCAAGATCGAGGCCATCGTCGCGGGGCTGGGCAATCCGGGCGAGAAATATGCCGGCACGCGGCACAACGTGGGTTTCGACGCCGTGGACGGCATCGCCGCGGCGTGCGGCGCGCGGTTCCGCCCGGCGCACCGCAGCCTCGCGGCGGAGGCCGAGATAGACGGGCGGCGCGTGCTGCTGCTCAAACCCCAGACCTATATGAACAACAGCGGCGAAGGCGTGTCGCTCGCGGCGAAATTTTACAAGCTGCCGGCGGAGAAAGTCATCGTGCTGTGCGACGATGTGGCGCTCGCGCCGGGCATTCTGCGCATCCGGGCGGCGGGCTCCTCCGGCGGACAGAACGGGATGAAGAGCATCATCGAATGCCTCGGCACGGAGAATTTCCCCCGCGTGCGCATCGGCGTGGGCGCCAAGCCTTCGCCGGATTATGACCTGGCCAACTGGGTGCTGGGCCGGCCCTCGAAGGAGGACCGCGCGCGGATCGACGGGGCCATCGCGCGGGTGAAGGAAGCGCTGCCGCTCGTGTTGCGGGGAGAGATCGCCGCGGCGCAATCCAATTTTTGCAGGGAGAAATGACCGATGCCAGTGTTCGCAAGTCCGCTGAAAAAATTGCCGGAATATCAGGCTGCCTCGCGCTGTGTCGGCGCGGGGCGGCGTCCCGTCGTGCTGTCGGGCCTCGGCCCGGCGGAGAAGGCGCATTGCATCGCCGCGCTGTGTGAGGAGCACGGCCGGCCGGCGGTTGTGCTGGCGTCCGACGAGGCGGAGGCCGCGCAGCTGCAGGAGGATCTGTCTTTCTTCCTGGGGGACGGGGTGTTCCTGCTGCCCGCGCGGGAGATGAATTTCTACGAAGTGGAGTCCTTCTCGCGCGAGACGGAGGCCGAGCGTCTGCGCGTGCTGGGAAAGATGCACGCGGGCGAGGCGAAAGCGGTGCTGCTCGCGCCGGCCGCCGCCATGCAGATGACGCTGCCGCCCGAGGATTACGCCGCCGCCTGCTTCACGCTGCAGGAGGGCGAGACCTGCGACCTCGACGCGCTCAGCCGCCGGCTGCTCCGGGCCGGCTATACGCGCGTGGAGAGCGTCGAGAGCCTGGGGCAGTTCGCCCGGCGCGGCGCGATCGTGGACATTTTCGCGCCAGCGGGCGCGCAGCCCGTGCGCATGGAGCTGTGGGGCGACGAGATCGACACCATTTCTTTTTTCGACACCGAGACGCAGCGCCGCGGCGAGCGGGCGCAGAGCGTGCGCATCACGCCGGCGCGCGAGGTGCTGCCGGATGCGGATTTCCCGGAGAAGCTCGAGGCCGAGGCGCGCGCCGTGCAGGGCAACGCCCCGCTCGTCGGGCGGCTGCTGGCCGACGCGGCGCGCCTGCGGGACACGGGGACGCTGCCGTGGTGCCACCGGTATATGCCGCTGTTGTACCGCGAGGCGACGCCGCTGGATTACGCCGGGGAAGCGCTGCTGTTTGTCAGCGAATACCACAAAACCGTCCAGCGCGCGGAGCAGTATGAACAGAGCTTCTGGGAGGATTACCAGATTTTCGCCGAGAGCGGGCATGTGCTCACGGGCGAGCGCCGGTACATCCGCACGCACGGGGAGCTGGACGCGCGCGTGCAGCAGGCGGGGATCCTGCTGGAGGCCTTCGCGCGCACGAGCTATCCGATGCCGCTGGCGGAATACGCGGCCATCCCCGCGATGCAGCTGCCCGTCTGGAACGGCGACATGCAGGAGCTGACCGAAGCGCTCGCGCCCGTGCGGGAAGGGAGCGCCGCTGTCGTGCTCACCGGCACGGCCCGCGCTGCGCGCACCGTCGCGTCGGATCTGGTCGCCGCGGGCTTCACGGCGGTCAGCGGCGAGGCGCCGGAGACGCTGGAGCCGCGCCGGGTTTATGTCTCCGCCGGCCGATTGTCCTCGGGGTTTACCTACCCGCCGGCGGGCTTTCTGCTGCTCAGCCACGCCCGCCCGGACGAGCAGCGCCGCCGCACGCGCCGCGGCCGCCCTGTGGGACAGAAGATCGGCTCGCTGGATGAGATCTCGGTGGGGGACGCCGTCGTGCACGCGGTGCACGGCATCGGCATCTATGAGGGGATCCACAAGATCGAGGTGCAGGGCGTGGTCAAGGATTATCTCAAGATCCGCTACGCCGGCACCGACGTGCTCTATGTCCCCGTGACGCAGCTCGATCTGGTGACCAAATACATCGGCCAGGAGGCCGCCGGCGTCCGGCTGTCCAAGATGGGCGGCACGGACTGGGCCCGTGCGAAGTCCCGCGTGCGCCATGCGGTGCGCGACATGGCCAAGGAGCTCATCGCCCTGTATTCCAAGCGCATGGCCAAAAAAGGGCACGCCTTCCCGCCCGACGGGGAGTGGCAGCGGGACTTCGAGGAGCGGTTTGAATATACCGAAACGCAGGACCAGCTCACGGCGGCCGAGGAGATCAAGCGCGACATGGAATCCACCGCGCCGATGGAGCGGCTGCTGTGCGGCGACGTCGGCTTCGGCAAGACGGAGGTCGCGCTGCGCGCCGCCTTCAAATGCGTCGCCGACGGCAAGCAGTGCGCCATTCTCGTGCCGACGACCATCCTGGCTTGGCAGCATTACCAGACGCTCGTGCGCCGCATGGAGGGTTTCCCCGTGCAGATGGGGCTGCTGTGCCGCTTCCGCACGCCCGCCCAGCAGCGGGAGACGCTGCGCAAGCTCGCGCGCGGGGAGATCGACATCGTGGTCGGCACGCACCGGCTGGTGCAGAAGGACGTGCGCTTCCACGATCTGGGGCTGCTCATCATCGACGAAGAGCAGCGCTTCGGCGTCGCGCAGAAGGAATATCTCAAGGAAAAGTTCGACACGGTCGATTGCCTGTCCCTGTCGGCCACGCCCATCCCGCGCACGCTCAACATGGCGCTGTCGGGCATCCGCGACATGTCGAGCATCGAGGAGGCGCCGGGCGGGCGCCGGCCGGTGCAGACCTACGTCGTGGAATATGACGAGGGCATGCTGCTGGAAACCATCCGCCGGGAGCTGCGCCGCGGCGGGCAGGTGTATTACCTGCACAATTACGTCGACACCATCGACCGCAAGGCGTACCAGCTCTCGCGCGAGCTGCCCGACGCGCGCATCGCCGTCGCGCACGGGAAAATGAGCGAGCAGGCGCTGTCGGAAGTGTGGGAGAAGCTGGTTAACCGCGAGATCGACGTGCTGGTGTGCACCACCATCATCGAGACGGGCGTCGACGTGCCCAACGCCAACACCCTCATCATCGAGAACGCGGACCATATGGGCCTCAGCCAGCTGCACCAGCTGCGCGGGCGCATCGGGCGCTCCTACCGCACGGCCTATGCGTATTTCACGTTCAAACGCGGCAAGGTGATGTCGGAGGTCGCGGAAAAGCGGCTGGGCGCCATCAAGGAATTCACCGAATTCGGCAGCGGTATCAAGATCGCCATGCGCGACCTGGAGATCCGCGGCGCAGGCAACGTGCTCGGCGGCGAGCAGCACGGGCATATGGACGCCGTGGGCTATGACATGTACCTCAAGCTGCTGTCGGAGGCCATCGACGAGGAGCGCGGCGTCAAAAAGGAAGAGGCGACGGAATGCACGGTGGACATCCCCGTCACCGCCCATATCCCGGAGAGCTATATCGGCGAGGGGCAGCGCATCGAGATTTACCGCCGGATCGCCGCGGTGCAGAATTACGAGCAGGCGGGGGAACTGGTGGACGAGCTGGTCGACCGCTTCGGCGAGCCGCCGGCCGCCGTGCAGGCGCTCATCGACGTCGCCGTCTGCCGCAACCGCGCCGCGGCCGTGGGGATCGAGGAGATCGGCGAGCGCGGCGGTATGCTGCTGTTTTACCCCCGGCGTTTGAGCCCGGCGGTTTCCGCCGCGCTGGTGCGGCAGTTCGGCCGCCGGGCGCGGGTCAACGCGGGCACGCGGCCTTATTATGCGCTGCAATACCCCCGCGCCGCGCTGCTGCCGACGATCGAGGAATTCCTCGACTGCGCCGAGGCGGTGCAGCGGGAGGAAACGCAGCAGGCGGACGGCGCGAAAGAAAGGGAAAAAAAAGCTTGACAAAATGTCGAAATTGTGGCAATATTTTTGTAGAGAACGAGACGGCCCCGCGGGCGTAAGATCCTGCTGCCCCGGGGAAAAAGAAGGAGGCATTTCCATGAAACTGAGAAAGATGCTTTCCGCGCTGCTGGGCGCCGCGCTGGTCGTGGGCCTGCTGCCGGCGGCCTCCGCCGAGGCGAGCGCCCCCACAGGCCGGGGGAACGGTTTCTTTGCCAACGGCACGCCCATCACCATCACGGCGCAGGCGCCGGCGGGCGCGCAGGAGGCGCAGCTGGACGGCTTGACGACCGGGACGAGCGCCTATATTTCCTGGCAGGACGGGGAGCAGACCCTGTATGTCGGCGTTCCGTCGAACGTCCTGGTGTTTGGCGGCGGCGACGGCGCGTCGGCTCCTGTGACGGTGGAGAGCACGAGCATCACCATGACCGGCGGCACGGTCAACTGCCTGTTTGGCGGCAACCTCGGAATGCAGAACACTGACGCTGCGTCCACATCGCGCGTCACGGGCGAAGTTTCCATCAAGGTTTCCGGTACGGACGCCGTTGTGCTCAACCTGCTGCATGGCGGCGGCCAGTACAATACCTGCGTCGAAGGGACAGCCACCATCGAGATCACCGGCGCGGACCTGACGCAGGGCGCGTACGGCGGCTGCTATATCAACGGCGGCGTACATGGCAACGGTTTGGAAGGCAGCCGGGACATTGCCAACGGCACGATGAACACCAATGCGGTGGTCAACCATGCGGTTATCCGCATCACGGACAGCCGGGCGCTGCTGGTGGGCGGCGGCGGTTCCGGCAGCACGAAGGTCGGGCAGGCGGATGTGACGGTGGATAACTGCGAGATCGCCTCCCTGTTCCTCGGCGGCATCAACGGCGTGACGGAAGTTTCCAACCTGGAAGTTACCGGCGGATCGCAGATCGACGATCTGATGGCCACCAACCGCGGCTTCGTGGGCGACGCCACGCTCGAGATCGGCGACGCGACGATTACGCAGCTGCGACTGGGCGCGGCGACGGGCTGCTTCAGCTCGGATGCGGGCAGCTCGGACGGCAGCGGCGTCACCGGCAGCATGCAGGTCACCATCGGCAAGGATGCGGTCATTGAGGACGCGGCGATCGCCCCGATGGTCAAGCGCGCCAATTCGGTCTATTCCGCTGTGCTCTCCGACGTGAGCATCCAGAAGGAAGGCGAGCCGCTGCAGCTGGGCGTGCCGTCGTATTCGCCGGTCGACGGCGTCGACCTGGCGCAGTTCACCGTGGAAGAGGGCGAGACGCTGGCGCTGACCGGCGTGGAGCTGACGGTGCCGACCGGCACGGAGATCGTCAACGACGGCGTGATCCGGATCGGCGAGCGCGCGTCGGTCACGGCGGAGCAGGACAGCACTCTGGCGAATCATGGCGTCATTTACGTCTCTGCGACGGGCGCGCTGACAAGCGCGGCCGGCGCGGTGGAGAATGACGGCACCATCGACGTATATCCCGGCGGCGCCACAGAGGGCGAGATCACGGGAACGCAGCCGGTTTCTCCTTATCACACCATCACGGCGACGGCCGGCGCGGGCGGCAGCATTACGCCGTCCGGCGAGGTCATCGTGCGCGACGGGGAAGACGCGGCGTTTGCCATCGCGGCGCAGAAAGGCTATGCCATCACCGACGTGAAAGTGGACGGTGAGAGCGTCGGCGCGGTGGAGAGCTATACGTTTGCGCAGGTCGGGGAGGATCATACCATTGAGGCGGTCTTCACGGCGGTGCACACGCATGAATACGGAGAGGAATGGAAGACGGACGAGAAGAACCACTGGAAGGAGTGCGAATGCGGAGCGAAGAGCGAGGAAGCGGAGCACAGCTTCGAGTGGAAGGTAGACAAGGAAGCGACCGCGACGGAGGCGGGAAGC